>DATMIG010000112.1:0-12426 GCA_035554335.1 Burkholderiales bacterium | reverse complement strand
CGCGGTGTCGGCGAGGACAGTGATCACTTTCGGCTGCACTTCGAGAATACCGCCAGCGACGAAGATGAGCTGCTCTTCGCCTCCGCCGGCTGGCGTGATCCTGACGGCACCCGGCCGGATGCGCGTGATGAGCGGCGTGTGGCGCGGATAGATGCCGAGCTCGCCGGCTTCGCCCGGGAGAACGACGAACTCCGCTTCGCCGGAGAAGATGGCCTCCTCGGCGCTCACCACGTCCACATGAATGGTTGCCGCAGCCATTTCTATATGTCCATTACTTGAGCGTCTTGGCCTTCTCGAACGCTTCCTCGATCGGCCCGACCATGTAGAACGCCTGCTCGGGCAGCGCGTCGCACTCGCCGTTCACGATCATCTTGAAGCCCTTGATCGTGTCCTTGAGCGAGACGTACTTGCCCTCCTGGCCGGTGAAGTTGCGCGCCACCGTGAACGGCTGCGACAGGAAGCGCTGGATCTTGCGGGCGCGGGCGACCGCGAGCTTGTCTTCCGGCGAGAGCTCGTCCATGCCGAGAATCGCGATGATGTCGCGCAGCTCCTTGTAGCGCTGCAGCGTCGCCTGCACGGCGCGAGTCGTCGAGTAGTGCTCCTCGCCGATCGTGTTGGGATCGACCTGGCGCGACGTCGAGTCCAGCGGGTCCACCGCCGGATAGATACCGAGCGCCGCGATGTCGCGCGACAACACGACCGTGGCGTCGAGGTGGCCGAACGTGGTCGCGGGTGACGGGTCGGTCAGGTCGTCCGCCGGCACGTACACCGCCTGGATGGAGGTGATCGATCCGGTCTTGGTCGAGGTGATGCGCTCCTGCAGCCGACCCATCTCTTCAGCGAGCGTCGGCTGGTAGCCCACCGCGGACGGCATGCGCCCGAGCAGAGCGGACACTTCCGTGCCGGCGAGCGTGAAGCGGTAGATGTTGTCGACGAAGAACAGGATGTCGCGGCCCTCGTCGCGGAAGTCTTCGGCCATGGTGAGGCCGGTCAGCGCGACGCGCAGGCGGTTGCCCGGCGGCTCGTTCATCTGGCCGAACACCATCGCCACCTTCGAGTCCTCGAGCTTGTCGAGCTTCACCACCTCCGCATCGATCATCTCGTGATAGAAGTCGTTGCCCTCCCGCGTCCGCTCGCCCACGCCGGCGAACACGGAAAGGCCCGAGTGCTGGGTGGCGATGTTGTTGATGAGCTCCAGCATGTTGACGGTCTTGCCCACGCCGGCGCCGCCGAAGAGACCGATCTTGCCGCCCTTCGCGAACGGGCAGATCAGGTCGATAACCTTGATGCCGGTCTCGAGCAGCTCCACCGACGGCGAGAGCTCGTCGAACTTGGGCGCGATCTGGTGGATCGAGCGCTTCTTGTCCGACTTGATCGGGCCGACGTCGTCGATGGGGCGGCCCAGCACGTCCATGATGCGGCCGAGCGTGCCCTTGCCGACGGGCACCGAGATCGGCTGGCCGGTCGCGCGCACCTTCATGCCGCGGCGCAGGCCGTCGGACGAGCCGAGGGCGATGCAGCGCACGATGCCGTCGCCGAGCTGCTGCTCGACCTCGAAGGTGAGCCCGCGCTCGACGAGGGAGTTGTCCCCCGTGTCCTCGAGCGTGAGCGCGTCATACACCCTGGGCATCGACTCGCGCGGAAACTCGATGTCGATCACCGCGCCGATGGATTGAACGATGGTGCCTTGTTGTGCCATTGGATTCCCTATACGGCGGCTGCGCCGCCCACAATCTCTGAAAGCTCTTTGGTAATGCCGGCCTGACGGTTCTTGTTGTAGATCAACGTCAGCTCGTCGATAAGGTTGGCCGCGTTATCGGAGGCGGCCTTCATCGCCACCATGCGCGCCGACTGCTCGGAAGCCATGTTCTCGGATACCGCCTGGTAGATGAGCGCCTCGATGTAGCGCGTCATGACCTGGTCGAGGACCGCGCGGGCTTCCGGCTCGTAGAGGTAGTCCCACACGGTTTCCGGCGCGCCGAGGCGCTCGCCGGAGAGCGGCAGCAGCTGCTCGATCACCGGCTCCTGCTTCATCGTGTTGATGAAGCGCGTATACGCCAGCATCAGGCGGTCGAAGCGGTCCTGCGTGTAGCCGTCGAGCATCACCTTCACCGCGCCGATCAGCTTCTCCATCTGCGGCTTGTCGCCGAGCTGCACGACGTGCGAGGAAATCTTCGCGCCCAGCCGCTGCATGAAGCCGAAACCCTTGTTGCCGATGGCGCAGACCTCGATCTCCTCGCCTTGCGCCTGCCATTCCTTGTACTGGGCGAGCACCATGCGCAGCAGGTTGGTGTTGAGGGCGCCGCACAGGCCCTTGTCGGTGGTAATGACGATGATGCCGACCCGCTTCACCGAGTCGCGGTCCACCAGGAACGGATGCCGGTACTCCGGGTTGGCGTGCGAGATGTGCGCAGCGACATTGCGGATTTTCTCGCCGTAGGGACGGGCGTGGCGCATGCGCTCCTGCGCCTTGCGCATCTTCGACGCGGCCACCATCTCCATCGCCTTGGTGATCTTCCGCGTGTTCTGCACGCTGCGGATCTTCACCCGGATTTCTTTGGTACCCGGCATCTAGAAGCTTCCGTTCTTCTTCCAGTCCTCGATCGCGGACTTCAGCGACTTCTCGTCGTCGCCGGACAGATCCTTCTTGTCCTCCATCGTCTTCACCAGCGGGGCGTACTTGGTCTTGACGTAGTCGCGCATCGACTTCTCGGCGGCGAGCGCCTTCTTCACATCGATGTCGTCGAAGTAGCCGTTGTTCACCGCGAAGAGCGTGAGCGCCATTTCCCAGACCTGCAGAGGCTGGTACTGCGACTGCTTCATCAGCTCGGTCACCATGCGGCCGCGCTCGAGCTGCTTGCGGGTGGCCTCGTCGAGATCGCTCGCGAACTGGGCGAACGCCGCGAGCTCGCGGTACTGCGCGAGCGCGAGGCGCACGCCGCCGCCGGTGTCGCGCCGCTTCATGATCTTGGTTTGCGCGGCGCCGCCGACTCGTGACACCGAGATACCGGCGTTGATGGCCGGGCGGATGCCGGCGTTGAACAAATCGGTTTCCAGGAAGATCTGCCCATCGGTGATGGAGATCACGTTCGTCGGCACGAAGGCCGTCACGTCGCCGGCCTGCGTCTCGATGACCGGCAGCGCGGTGAGCGAGCCCGTCTTGCCTTTCACGGCGCCTTTGGTGAATTTCTCGACGTACTCCGGATTCACGCGCGCGGCGCGCTCGAGCAGGCGGGAGTGCAGGTAGAACACATCGCCCGGATACGCTTCGCGTCCCGGCGGACGGCGCAGCAGCAGCGACACCTGGCGATACGCCCAGGCCTGCTTGGTCAGGTCGTCGTAGATGATGAGCGCGTCCTGGCCGCGGTCGCGGAAGTACTCGCCCATAGTGCAGCCGGAATAAGGCGCGATGTACTGCATCGCGGCCGATTCGGAAGCGGAGGCGGCGACCACGATCGTGTAGGCCATGGCGCCGTGCTCTTCGAGCTTGCGCACCACGTTCGCGATGGTGGAGGCCTTCTGGCCGATGGCGACGTAGACGCAGAAGAGGTCCTTGCCCTTCTGGTTGATGATCGTGTCCACCGCGACGGCGGTCTTGCCGGTCTGGCGGTCGCCGATGATCAGCTCGCGCTGGCCGCGACCCACCGGCACCATGGCATCGATCGCCTTGAGTCCCGTCTGCACCGGCTGCGAGACCGACTGGCGCGCGATCACGCCCGGCGCCACCTTCTCGATCACGTCGGTGAGCTTGGCGTTGATCGGGCCCTTGCCGTCGATCGGCTGGCCGAGCGAGTTGACGACGCGCCCCAATAGCTCCGGGCCGATCGGCACCGACAGGATCTTGCCGGTGGTCTTGACCGTGTCGCCCTCAGTGATGTGGGTGTATTCGCCCAGAATCACCGCGCCCACCGAGTCGCGCTCGAGGTTGAGGGCGAGGCCGAAGGTGTTCTTCGGGAATTCGAGCATCTCGCCCTGCATCACGTCCGACAGGCCGTGGACGCGGCAGATGCCGTCGGTCACCGAGACCACCGTTCCCTGCGTGCGCATCTGCGCGCCCGCGTCGAGGTTCTGGATGCGGCTCTTGATCAGCTCCGAGATTTCGGAAGGATTGAGTTGCATGACTGCTCCTTAAGCTTTCAATGCGGTCTCGAGCGCGCCGAGCTGCGCGCGCGCCGAACCGTCGATAACCTTGTCGCCGAGGACGACCTTCACGCCGCCGATCAGCTCCCGGTCGACGTGCACCGTGGCGCGCACCTTGCGGCCGGTCTTTTTCTCCAGCCGCTGCACGAGGTCGGCGAGCTGCGCATCGGAGAGCTCGAAAGCCGATTGCACCTCGGCTTCGATGACGCCTTCGCGCTCGTTCTTGCGCGCCTCGAACTGGTCGCGGATTTCCGGCAGCAGTTCCAGGCGACCGTTCTGCGCGAGCACGCGCACCAGGTTCTCCGCGTCGCCGCTCAGCTTGCCGCCCAGGATGGAAATGAAGAGGCCCGCCACCTTCGCATCCGACTGATTGGGGTCGGCGATGGTGCGGCCCACGCGCTCGTCCGCGGCCACGGCGGCGAGCGCCGCCAGCATCCCGGACCAGCGGGCCAGTTCGCCCTTCTCGTCGGCGAGCTTGAACGCCGCCTCGGCGTAGGGACGCGCTACGGTACGCGGTTCAGCCATCTACAGCTGGCGCTTGATCGATTCGAGGAGGTCGCCGTGCGCCTTGGCATCGACCTCGCGGCGCAGGATCTTCTCGGCGCCGGCGACGGCGAGCGAAGCGAGGCGGTCGCGCAGCTGCTCGCGCGCGCGGGTCACTTCCTGCTCGATCTCGGCCTTGGCCGCCGCCTTCTCGCGGTTGCCTTCTTCCTTGGCGGCGTTCTTCGCCTCCTCGATCATCTGCGCCGTGCGCTTCTCGGCCTGCGCGATGATCTCGGCGGCGCGCTCGCGCGCGCGGCGGATTTCCTCGTCGGCCTGCTTGGACGAGGTCTCGAGCGAGCGCTTGCCCTGCTCGGCCGCGGCGAGCCCGTCGGCGATGGTCTTCTGGCGCGCCTCGATCGCGCGCAGCATCGGCGGCCAGACGAACTTGACCGTGAACCAGATGAACGCCGCGAACGTGATCGCTTGCGCGACCAGCGACAGGTTTAGGTTCATGCTGCCTCCTGCCTAACGCTTAGCGGAATGCCGTGGCGAGCGGGTTGGCGAAGGCGAAGAACATCGCGATGCCCAGGCCGATGATGAACGAGGCGTCGATCAGGCCGAGCAGCAGGAACACCTTGCCCTGCAGCGAGTTGGTGAGCTCGGGCTGGCGCGCGGCGGCCTCGAGGAAGCGGCTGCACATGATGCCCACGCCGATGCAGGCGCCCGCGGCGCCGAGACCGATCATCAGGCCCACGCCGATACCGGTGTACGCCTGAACCATCGCGAGCAGTTGAAGCTTGTCCATACTAGATGCTCCCTTTCTTAGCTAAATGTGAGGAATCAGTGGTGCTCGTGCGCCATCGACACGTAGACGATGGTCAGCATCATGAAGATGTACGCCTGCAGGAGGACGATCAGGATGTGGAAGATCGCCCAGCCAAGGCCGAGGATCGAGCCGAAGATCGTCCCGGCAAGACCGGTCGCGGCCCACATCCAGAGCAGCAGGAACAGGATCTCGCCCGCGTACATGTTGCCGAAGAGACGCAGCGAGTGAGAGAGCGTCTTCGAGATGTACTCGACCATCTGGAAGAGGAAGTTCGCCGGGATGAGCAGCGGGTGCGAGCCGAACGGCGCGAAGAACAGCTCGTGCAGCCAGCCGCCGAGCCCCTTGACCGAGATGGCGAACACGATGGTGAGGATCAGCACCGAGATCGAGAGCCCGAAGGTGGTGTTGACGTCGGCCGTCGGCACATAGCGGAAGCCGTGCTCGGAAACGTGGTGCGTGACGAGCCCGACCCAATCGGCGGGAATGAAGTCCATCGCGTTCATCAGCACCACCCAGACGAACACCGTCAGGGCGAGGGGTGCGACGAAGCGATGCCGGTCGCCGTGTGTGAAGATGCCTTTCGCCTGCTCGTCGACGAAGTCGATGAGCAGCTCGACGAGCGCCTGGCGTCGGTTCGGCACGCCGGCGGTCGCGCCGCGAACCACCCACCAGATGAAGCCGATGCCGACCACGCCGAGGAGGATCGACACGATCAGCGAATCGACGTTCAGCGCCCAGAACGGCCCGTCGCCGAGCGGCTTGGTGAACGACGTCAGGTGATGCTGGATGTACTCGGAAGGAGTGAGCTCGGCGCCGGCGGCCATTTGCTAGGGACTCTTATCGACTCAGTAATCGCGTACAAAAAACGCCATCGCAAAAATCAGCAGCGTGACGACGAAGGTGGCGATCAACGCGCCGATCACCGCGTCGGCGTAGTTCACCAGCACGAGCCACAGCAGCAGAACCGCGAGGCCGATCTTCACGGCCTCGGCGCGCAGAGCGCCCACTACAACGCCCCCCGCGGACTTCGTACTCCCCATCGACGCGACCAGCGCGGCTGCGAGGCCGGCCGTTACGCTGATGAGCCCTCCGGCCAGCGCTGACAGGGCACCATGCGTGCCGGCAAGGAGCGCCGCCGCGAAGGCCAGCACTGCCGTTGCCACGAGCTGCCATCTCAGGACGGTGAGGACCGGTCTTCCGAGGCGGCGAAGCATGGCGTTGGAAACCTTCGCCCTCTCGAAGCGGCGAAATTGTATCCCAACTCGTTCATTTCAAGCGCTTCAGAAGCGCGTCGAGATGATCGAGACTCGAGTAATGCAGGACCAGTTTGCCGCGTCCCTTGCGCGCCGCCTTGATTTCCACCGTCGTGCCGAGGCGCTGCGACACTTCCTCCTCCAGTCGAGCGAGGTCGCGATCGGTCCGCTTGCTTTTCGCTACCGCCGGGCCGCGCAGCAGCGACTGCACCAGCGCCTCGGTTTCCCGCACCGAGAGATGCTTCGCCGCGATGCGGTTTGCGACTTCGATCTGGCGCGCGGGGTCCAGAGGCAGAAGGGCTCGCGCGTGGCCCATCTCCACGGCGCCGCGCATGAGCGCTTCCTGCACGGGCTTGGCGAGTTTCAACAGGCGCAACAGGTTGGTGGTCGCGGAGCGCGAGCGCCCAACCGCGTCGGCCGCCTGCTCGTGCGTCATGCGGAACTCGTCGATCAGCCGCTGCACGCCGGCGGCTTCTTCCATCGGGTTCAGGTCCTCGCGCTGGATGTTCTCGATGAGCGCCATGACCATCGCCGACTCGTCCGGCACCTCGCGCACGATCGCGGGCACCTGTTTCAGGCCGGCCATCTGCGCCGCGCGCCAGCGGCGCTCGCCGGCGATCAGCTCGTAGCCGCCGCCGACCGGCCGCACGACGACGGGCTGCAGCAGTCCCTGCGTACGAATGGAATGGGCAAGCTCGGCGAGCGCCTCCTGGTCCATGCGCGTGCGCGGCTGGTAGCGGCCGGGACGGATCTGCGCCGTGTCCACCGTGCCGAGCGATTCGCGGCGCGGCTCCTCGTCGCCGCCGAGCAGCGCATCGAGGCCGCGTCCGAGCCCTTTCGGCTTCATGCCGCCCTCCCGAGTATCTCGCTCGCCAGCGCGAAATAGGCCTGCGCGCCTTTCGAGCCAGCGTCCCACAGCACGGCCGGCACGCCGTAGCTTGGCGCTTCCGCCAGCCGCACGTTGCGCGGCACCAGCGTGCGATAGACCTTGTCGCCGAAGTGCGCCTCGAGCTGCTGCGACACTTGTTGCGACAGCGTGTTTCGCGGGTCGTACATCGTGCGCAGCAGGCCCGCGATTTCGAGCTGCGGATTGAGATGCCCACGCACGCGCTTGATCGTGGCCACGAGGTCCGACAGGCCTTCGAGCGCGTAGTACTCGCACTGCATCGGGATCAGGACGCGCTGCGCGGCCGTCAGCGCATTCACGGTGAGCAGGCTGAGCGAAGGCGGACAATCAATCAGCACGAAGTCGTAATCGGCCAGCACCCGCTCGAGCGCCGACTTCAGGCGCGTTTCCCGCCCCGGCAGCTCGACCAGCTCGATCTCCGCGCCGGCAAGCTCGCGATTCGCCGGCACGAGATCGAAGCCGCCTTTCTCCACTTTCGTGCGCGCGGCGGCGAGCTCGCACAGTCCGAGGAGCACGTGATAGACCGTGCGCGGCGCGTTGCGCTTGTCGATGCCGCTTCCCATCGTCGCATTGCCTTGCGGGTCAAGGTCGATCAGCAGCACGCGGCGCCCCGATTGCGCGAGCGCCGCGGCCAGGTTCACGCTGGTCGTCGTCTTGCCGACGCCGCCCTTCTGGTTCACCACCGCGAGGATCTGCGGGGCGCTCATATTGGCTCGCACAGCACGAGGTGCCGCTCGCCGTCGACGAATGGCACGCGGAGCGGGATCGCCCGGCAGCGGTACCCGGAAACGCGCGCCATCTCGTCGCGCGGCTCCTTGCCCTTCATTGCGGCGATCACTCCGCTCGGTGCGAGCAGATGCCTGCACGCGGCGGCGAACTCGGCGAGCTCGGCGAAGGCCCGCGAGATCACGACGGCGAAACGCTCGGCCGGATGCCACGCTTCCACGCGCTGCGCCTGGATCTCGACGTTGGAGAGCTGCAACTCGATCTTCGCCTGCTGCAGGAATGCCGCCTTCTTGTCGTTCGATTCGACGAGCGCTACGTGCCATCGCGGGCGCGCGAGCGCGAGCGGGATGCCGGGCAAACCGCCGCCCGAGCCGATATCGGCGACGCGCGAACCGGCGCCGGCGAAATTTAGATGCGGCAGCACGGCGAGCGAATCCAGCAGGTGATGGCTCACCATGGCCAGGGGATCACGCACAGCGGTCAGGTTATAGGTCCGGTTCCACTTCGCGAGCAGCTCCGTGTATTTCATGAGCTGCTCCTCCACGCCCGCCGACAGCGCGAGCCCCATCGTTTGCAAGCCGCGCTCGAGCGCGGTTCTCGGCGTCATGCCGTCTTCTGCGACGGCTGGAAGCCTCTTTTCAAGTGCACGAGCAGCAGAGAGATCGCGGCCGGTGTAATCCCCGGGATCCGCGAAGCCTGCCCGATCGTCTCCGGCTTGTGCTGGTTCAGCTTCTGCTGCGCTTCGGCGGAAAGGCCGCGTACCTCGCGGTAATCGACGCCGTCCGGAAGCGCGAGCTCTTCCCATTCGTCTCGCCGAGCCACTTCGCTCTGTTGGCGCGCGATATAGCCCTCGTACTTCGCCTGAATCTCGACCTGCTCGGCCACTTCCGGCGCGACTGGTGCATCGCCCGCCACGACGGCATAGCGGACTTCTGGCCGACGCAGCAGCTCAATAGCGCGTACCTTTTCACGGGAGCCAGCGCTGACAAACACATGCTCGAGCCGATTTTTTTCAGCGGCGATGGCGTCCCGCTTCCGCGAGAAGGCGTCCCAGCGCGCGTCATCGACGAGGCCGAGGCGCCGCCCCGTCTCGGTCAGCCGCAGGTCGGCGTTATCCTCGCGCAGCTGCAGCCGGTATTCGGCGCGGCTGGTGAACATACGGTACGGCTCGGAGACGCCGCGCGTCACCAGGTCATCCACCAGGACGCCCAGATAGGCTTCATCCCGGCGCGGCGACCAAGGCGCATCACCGGCGGCGTAGAGGGCCGCGTTCAGTCCGGCGAGCAGGCCTTGTGCCCCGGCCTCCTCGTACCCGGTGGTGCCATTGATCTGCCCGGCAAAAAAGAGCCCGCGGATCGACTTCGTTTCGAGCGAAGCGTGGAGGTTGCGGGGATCGAAGTAGTCGTACTCGATCGCATATCCCGGCCGCACCAGATGCGCGTTCTCCAAGCCGCGGATCGAGTGGACCAGGGCGAGCTGGACGTCGAAAGGCAGGCTGGTCGAGATGCCGTTCGGGTACAGCTCGTTCGTCGTCAGGCTTTCGGGCTCGAGGAAGATCTGGTGACTGGACTTGCCGGCGAAGCGATGGATCTTGTCCTCGATGGAGGGGCAGTAGCGCGGCCCCACACCCTGGATGACGCCGGTGAACATCGGCGACCGGTCGAGCGCGTTGCGGATGATTTCGTGCGTGCGCTCATTGGTGTGCGTGATCCAGCACGGCAGCTGCTGCGGGTGCATGCCGCGGTCGCCCATGAAGGAGAAGACCGGCTCGGGCGAATCGCCGGGCTGGACCTCCATGACGCTCAGATCAACCGTCCGCCGGTCGATCCGCGGCGGAGTCCCGGTTTTCAGGCGGCCGACCGGCAATTTCAGCTCCCGCAGGCGCGCAGCGAGCGTAGCGGCGGCCGGCTCTCCGGCGCGCCCGGCCTGATGATTCCGCAGGCCGACGTGGATCAAACCGGCGAGGAACGTCCCGGTTGTCAGCACGACCGCCGAGGCGCGGAATTCCAGCCCGAGCTGGGTAACGACACCGACCACCCGCTCCCCCTCGACGATCACGTCGTCGACGGCCTGCTGGAAAAGGAGAAGGTTCGGCTGGTTCTCGAGACGCCGCCGGATGGCTTTCCGATACAGGACGCGGTCGGCCTGCGCACGGGTTGCCCTGACTGCGGGGCCTTTTGAACCGTTCAGGGTGCGGAATTGAATTCCGGCCTCGTCGGTAGCGATAGCCATCGCCCCGCCCAAGGCGTCGATTTCCTTGACCAGATGACCCTTGCCAATGCCGCCGATCGATGGGTTGCAAGACATCTGCCCCAGCGTCTCGATGCTGTGTGTTAGAAGCAGCGTTCGCCGGCCCATGCGGGCAGCGGCGAGCGCGGCTTCGGTGCCGGCATGCCCGCCGCCGACGACGACGACGTCGAATTCCTCTGCAAACCTCATGGGGGTGCGCAATTTTACGCGAGCAGCCTGAAAAGGCGGTGGTTTCACGTGGAACATACCGTCATGCTGCGACGCAGCATTAGCAATGCTATCGCTTGACCGGTACCGGACGCTGTTCGCAACGCCGGGGGTGGCGCGGCTATTTCTCGCTTCGGTGCCCGGCCGGCTCCCCATCGGGATGAGCGGACTCGCCATCCTGATGGTGGTGCAAAACGCGAGCGGCTCTTTCGCTGGAGGCGGCATGGCCACCGGCTGCTACGTCGCTGGTCTGGCGGCCGTCGCGCCGGTTCTGGGTCGCCTCATCGATCGCAATGGTCCGAGATCGACCCTCCTCGCTTGCGCGTTGCTTTTCCCCGCGTCGATGGCTGCGCTCGTCATGACGGTGAGCGGGAATGCGGCGATGTCTCTCGTGCTCGGATGCGCAACCGCGGCCGGCGCCACATTTCCGCCCGTGACCGTATGCATGCGCGCCTACCTGCGGCAGCTCATCAGTGGAGATGCGACGCTCGCCACCGCGTATTCGGCCGATTCGATCCTCGTCGAGGTGATGTTCATCGCAGGTCCGATGCTCGTCGCATTCTTCATCGCGTACTCGACGCCGAGCGCCGCCGTGTGGTTCGCCGCTGCATCGGGTTTCGCCGGCGCCCTGCTCTTCTTCGGCTCGCGCAGCGCGAGTTCGTTCTCCTCATTGCAATCGTCCTTTGCTATGCGATGGCCTTCGGCTTGACGGAGCTCGCCGTTGCTGCGGCCGCCTCGGAGGCGAATCGCCCAGCTCTCGCCGGCGTGTTCCTCGGCCTGATGAGCGCGGGCAGCGCGTTCGGTGGACTGGCCTACGGCAGCCGGACCTGGCGTGGGCCACTCATCCGACAATTCAGCGTCACGCTGGCCGTCATGGGCGCCGGGCTACTCGTGCTCGCGGGTCCATGGAGCGTGCTGGCGTTTGCACTGCTCTCGGTATTTGCCGGCATCGTGATGGCGCCGGCGCTCATCATTCAGTCGATGCTCGTTGCCAAGACGGCGAAGCCGGAACACGTGACCGAGGCGTTTACCTGGTCGACGAGCGGGCTGCTGGCGGGAATCGGCCTCGGCATGGCGGCCGGCGGCGCCCTCGTGGAATGGGGACGCTCGCCCGCGGCTTTGGGTGCGGCGGGCGCCGCGGCGCTGATCGCCGCCGCGGCTGCCGCGCTGCTCTCTCGCCGCTAGGCGGCGAGCTTCTGGTGCATGCGGCCGCGGCCCGCCTCGAGGGCCGGCGGCACATGCGAGCCGAGCTTCGCGAAAAGCTCGTCATGCGACTTCAGCTCATCACGCCAGCCGGACTGGTCGAAGCGCGTGAGCTCGCCGTACTGCGCGGGGGAGAGCTTCTCCAGCCCGCGCCAGTTGATGTCTTCGAAGCGCGGCATGAGGCCGAGCGGCGTCTCGACGGCTTTTGCACGGCCCTGGCAGCGCTGGACCACCCACTGCAGCACGCGCATGTTTTCGCCAAAACCGGGCCAGAGGAACTTGCCCTGCGCGTCGCGGCGGAACCAGTTGACCCGGAAAATCTTCGGCGGCGCCTTCACCGCGCGACCCATCTTCAGCCAGTGGTCGAAGTAGTCGCCCATGTTGTAGCCGCAGAACGCCAGCATCGCCATCGGATCGCGCCGCACGACGCC
>DATMIG010000111.1:0-7366 GCA_035554335.1 Burkholderiales bacterium | reverse complement strand
GGCAAGATGCCGAAGGATTTGTTCCTCGAATTCGAAGGCAAGCATGCTTCCGAGCTTCCGTCGGGCGACGTGAAGTACCACAACGGCTTTTCCTCGGACATCTCGACGCCCGGCGGGCCGGTGCATCTGTCGCTCGCCTTCAATCCGTCACACCTGGAAATCGTCAATCCAGTGGTTGAGGGCTCGGTGCGCGCGCGCCAGCGCCGCCGCGACGACAAGACCGGCGACCAGGTGCTGCCGATCCTCGTGCACGGCGACGCGGCGTTCGCGGGACAGGGCGTGGTGATGGAGACGCTCAACCTCTCCGGCACGCGCGGCTACGGCACCGGCGGCACGGTGCACATCATCGTCAACAACCAGATCGGCTTCACGACCTCCGATCCGCGCGACGCACGCTCGACGCTGTACTGCACGGACGTGGCGAAGATGGTGGAGGCGCCGATCTTCCACGTGAACGGCGACGACCCGGAGGCGGTGCTCTTCGTCACGCAGCTCGCGCTCGACTTCAGGAACAAGTTCCACAAGGACGTGGTGATCGACATCGTCTGCTTCAGGAAGCTCGGCCACAACGAGCAGGACGAGCCGTTCATCACGCAACCCTTGATGTACAAGAAGATCACGCAGCATCCGGGCACGCGCAAGCTCTACGCCGACCGGCTGATCGCGCAGGGCGTGGTGAGCGCCGAAGAGCCCGAAGCGATGATCAAGCACTACCGCGAGACGCTCGACGCCGGGCAGCAGACCGTGAGCCCGGTGCTCTCCAACTTCAAGAGCAAGTTCGCGGTCGACTGGGCGCCATTCCTCAATTCCAAATGGACCGACGCGGCCGACACCCACGTGCCGCTGCCCGAGCTGCAACGCATGGCCGAGCGCGTCACCACGGTGCCCGACGGCTTCAAGGTCCATCCGACCGTCGCGCGCGTGATCGAGGCGCGCAAGCAGATGGCCGCCGGCAAGGCGCCGGTCGACTGGGGCATGGCGGAGACGCTGGCCTACGCGTCGCTTCTTTCCAACGGCTACGACGTGCGGCTCTCGGGTCAGGACTCGGGGCGCGGCACCTTCGCGCACCGCCACGCGGTGCTGCACGACCAGGAACGCGAGCGCTGGGACGAGGGCACGTACGTGCCGCTGCAGAACATCTCCAAGGACCAGGGCGACTTCGTCGTCATCGACTCGGTGCTGTCCGAGGAGGCGGTGCTCGGCTTCGAGTACGGCTTCTCCACCGCCGAGCCGAACGCGCTCGTCATCTGGGAGGCGCAGTTCGGCGACTTCGCCAACGGCGCACAGGTGGTGATGGACCAGTTCATCTCCTCCGGCGAGACCAAGTGGGGCCGCGTCTGCGGCCTGGTGCAGCTCCTGCCGCACGGCTACGAGGGGCAGGGACCCGAGCACTCCTCGGCGCGCCTGGAGCGATACCTGCAGCTGTGCGCCGAGCACAACATGCAGGTGTGCGTGCCGTCGAACGCCGCGCAGGTCTTTCACCTCCTCCGGCGGCAGATGCTGCGTCCGTTCCGCAAGCCGCTCGTGGTGATGACGCCGAAGTCGCTCCTGCGCAAGAAGGAAGCGGCTTCGCCGATCGAGGAGCTGGCGAGCGGCACGTTCCAGACCGTCATCCCGGACACGACCACCGTCGACCCGAAGGGCGTGAAGCGCATCGTCGCGTGCTGCGGCAAGGTCTACTACGACCTCGCCACCAAGCGCATCGAGATGCAGCGGAACGACGTCGCCATCATCCGCGTCGAGCAGCTCTATCCGTTCCCGCACAAGCAGTTCGAGGCGGAGATGAAGCGCTATCCGAACGCCACCGAGGTGGTGTGGTGCCAGGAGGAGCCGCAGAACCAGGGCGCCTGGTACCAGACGGCGCATTACTTCCGCGAGAACATGCGCGACGACCAGAAGCTGTACTATGCCGGCCGCCCGGCCTCCGCTTCGCCCGCGACCGGCTACGTCGCGCGGCACAACGAGCGGCAGAAGGAGCTCGTGGCACAGGCCTTCGGCAAGTACAAGTAGAAGTTCCAAGCCCGGCGAGTTACTCGCTGGTTTTTCATAACCCGGTGGAAGCTCAGCCGAAGCCGGGGAAAAACTGAACGGGAGCAGTGATGGCCATCATCGAAGTGAAGGTGCCGCAGCTTTCCGAGTCGGTCGCCGAGGCGACGCTGCTCGACTGGCACAAGAAGGAAGGCGAGCCGGTCCGGCGCGACGAGAACCTGATCGACATCGAGACCGACAAGGTGGTGCTCGAGCTGCCCGCGCCCGCCGACGGCGTCCTCGTCAAGATCCTCAAGAACGCGAAGGACTCGGTCGGCTCGGGTGACGTGATCGCCCGGATCGACACCGAAGCAAAGGCCGGCGCCGCCGCGCCGGCCGCTGCCGCACCGGCTCCAAAGCAGGAAGCACCGGCGAAAGCCGCAGCACCCGTCATGCCGTCCGCGGCGAAGATCGCGTCGGAGCAGGGTGTCGATACCTCCAAGATCCAGGGCACCGGCCGCGATGGCCGCGTGACGAAGGGCGACGTGCTGGACGCCGCTTCCCGGCCCCAACCGGCGCCGAAGCAGGCACTGCAGCAGCCGGCGGCGCCCATCAACGTCGAGCAGCTGCTTTCCGGCCGCCCGGAGCAGCGCGTGCCCATGTCGCGCCTGCGCCAGCGCGTGGCGGAGCGCCTAGTCCAGTCGCAGTCGACCGCCGCCATCCTCACCACGTTCAACGAGGTGAACATGGCGCCGGTGATGGAGATGCGCAAGAAATACCAGGAGCGCTTCGAGAAGGAGCACGGCACGCGCCTCGGCTTCATGTCGTTCTTCGTGAAGGCGGCGGTGCACGCGCTGAAGCGCTACCCGGCGGTGAACGCGTCGATCGACGGCACCGACATCGTCTACCACGGCTACTTCGACATCGGCGTCGCGGTCGGCAGCCCGCGCGGCCTGGTGGTTCCCATCCTGCGCGACGCGGACCGCATGAGCTTTGCCGAGATCGAGAAGAAGATCGGCGACTTCGGCAAGCGCGCCCAGGACGGCAAGCTCGGCATCGAGGAGCTCACCGGCGGCACGTTCTCGATTTCGAACGGCGGCGTGTTCGGCTCGATGCTCTCGACGCCGATCATCAACCCGCCGCAGTCCGCGATCCTCGGCGTGCATGCGACGAAGGACCGGCCGGTGGTCGAGAACGGCCAGATCGTGGTGCGGCCGATGAACTATCTCGCGCTCTCGTACGACCATCGCATCATCGACGGGCGGGAGGCGGTGCTGTTCCTCGTCGCCATCAAGGATGCGCTGGAAGACCCCGCCCGTCTGATCCTCGAGATCTGACATGAAGTCATTCGATGTGGTGGTCATCGGCGCCGGCCCCGCCGGCTACATCGCGGCCATCCGCGCCGCGCAGCTCGGCATGTCCGTGGCGTGCGTCGAGAAGTGGAAGACGCCGAAGGGCGACTACGCGCTCGGCGGCACCTGCCTCAACGTCGGCTGCATCCCGTCGAAGGCGCTGCTCGAAAGCTCGGAGAACTACGAGCGCGTCACGCACCAGTTCAAGGCGCACGGCATCACCGCGACCGGGGTCAAGTTCGACCTGAAGACCATGCTCGCGCGGAAGGACGCCATCGTCGGCAAGATGACGAGCGGCATCGCCGGCCTCTTCAAGAAGAACAAGGTGACGTGGCTCCAGGGGCACGGCAAGCTGGTCTCCGGCGGCACCACCTGGAAAATCGAGGTTGAGAAAGAACAGGTGGAGGCGAAGAACGTCATCATCGCCACCGGCTCCAAGGCCCGGCACCTGCCCGGGATCCCGGTCGACAACAAACTGATCTGCGACAACGAGGGCGCGCTCGCCTTCGACACGGTGCCGGAGCGCCTCGGCGTGATCGGCGCCGGGGTAATCGGGCTCGAGCTCGGCAGCGTCTGGCGCCGGCTCGGCTCGAAGGTGAAAGTGCTGGAAGCGCTGCCCGCTTTTCTGGGCGCGGCCGACGACACGGTGGCCCAGGAAGCCTGGAAGATCTTCACCAGGACTCAGGGGCTCGACATCGAGCTCGGGGTGAAGATCGGCGAGGTGAAGCAGTCGAAGAAAGGTGTGTCCATTCAATACACTGGACAGGATGGTTCAAGCAAAACATTCGATTGCGACCGGCTCATCGTTTCCGTTGGCCGGGTGCCCAATACCGACGCGCTCGGCGCCGAAAACGTGGGCCTCAAGCTCGACGCCAAGGGCTTTATCGAGGTCGACAAGAACTGCCGCACGGCGCTGCCCCGGCTGTTCGCGATAGGCGACGTGGTGCGCGGGCCGATGCTCGCCCACAAGGGCGAGGACGAGGGCGTGATGGTGGCCGAGATCATCGCCGGCCAGCACGGCCACGTGAACTACGACGCCATCCCCTGGGTGATCTACACCGCGCCCGAGATCGCCTGGGTCGGCAAGACCGAGCAGCAACTGAAGGCCGAGGGCGTGCAGTACAAGGCCGGCCGCTTCCCGTTCGCCTACAACGGCCGCGCGCTCGGCCGCGAGGAGCCCGAAGGCTTCGTCAAGGTGCTGGCCGACGCGCGCACCGACCGCATCCTCGGCGTGCACTCGATCGGCAGCCTGGCGAGCGAGCTGATCGCCGAGGCGGTGGTGGCGATGGAGTTCGGCGCGAGCGCCGAGGATATCGCCCGCATCTGCCACGCGCACCCCTCGATGTCCGAAGTCATGCGTGAAGCGGCGCTCGCGGTGGACAAGCGCTCGCTGAACGGATGAGCCGTGATGTCGTCTCCCTTTACGAGGAGCACCTCGCCAAGCGCGGCTTCGTAGACGATCCCGCCCAGCGGCGCGCCGTCGAGCGGCTGCAGCGGCTCTATGAGGAGTGGCGCGCGTACAAGAAGAAGCGCTCGAACGCGCTGACGCGGCTCCTCGTCCATCCCGACCTGCCGAAGGGCGTGTACCTCTGGGGGCCCGTCGGCCGCGGCAAGAGCTTCCTGATGGACGCCTTCTTCCTCTGCGTGCCGCTGGTGCGCAAGCGCCGCGTGCACTTCCACCACTTCATGCGCGAGATCCATCGCGAGCTCGACGAGCTGCGCGGCACGGAGGATCCGCTCGCTGCCGTCGCGGAGAAAACGGCAAGGCGGTACCGGCTCATCTGCTTCGACGAGTTCCACGTCTCCGACATCGCCGACGCGATGATCCTCGGCCGCTTCCTCGAGCAGGTGATGGACCGGGGCGTGGAATTCGTCATGACCTCCAACTACCCGCCCGACGGGCTCTATCCCAACGGTCTGCAGCGCGAGCGGTTCCTGCCGGCGATCGAGTTCCTGAAGTCGCGCCTCGACGTGATCAGCGTCGACAACGGCACCGACTACCGCCGCCTGAAGATGGAGAAGATGCAGGTGTACCACGTCGGCCCGGATGCGCCGCTCGCGGCGATCTTCGAGGACCTGCGCGACGTCGAGGAGGAGAAGCAGCCGCTCGACGTCGAGGGACGCCAGATCCCGTACCGCAAGCGCGCGGGCGGCCTGGTGTGGTTCGATTTCGAGGTGCTGTGCGGCGGGCCGCGCTCCTACGCCGACTACGTCGACCTCGCCCGGCGCTTCCACACCGTGATGCTGTCGAACGTGCCGCGCATGTCGCCCAAGCACTCCGACGCGGCGCGCCGCTTCACCTGGCTGGTCGACATCTTCTACGACGACCGGGTCAACCTGATCGTCTCCGCCGAGGCCGAGCCCGAGCAGCTTTTCACGGCGGGCGAGCACGCGGCCGAGTTCCAGCGCACCGTGAGCCGGCTGCACGAGATGCAGTCGGTCGAGTACCTGCAAGCCGAACGGCGCAAGTAGCTTCTAGAATAGGGCCATGCGTCCGCTCCTCGGGCTCGTCCTGGCTTTTTTTGCTGCGCTCGCACAGGCGCAGAGCTATCCGGCGAAGCCGGTCCGCCTGATCATCCCTTTCCCGCCCGGCGGCTCGAACGACGTGGTTGGCCGGGTGATCGCCACCCAGTTATCCGAACGTCTTGGCCAGAGCGTGGTGGTCGACAATCGCGGCGGCGGCGGCGGCACGATCGGCATGAATGCCGCGGCGAAGTCGCCGGCCGACGGCTATACCATCCTCATGATCTCGGTCGGCTACCCGGTAAGCATCGCGCTCGGGGCGATGCCGCGCGAGTCGCTGCAGTGGTACGTCCCCGTATCGTCGATCGGCACCGGCCCGAGCCTGCTCGTCGTGCCGAACTCGCTGCCGGTGCATTCGATGCAGGAGCTGATCGCGCTGGCGAAACAGAAGCCCGGGCAGCTCAATGCCGGCGCGGCGGGCGCGGGCAGCTTCCAGCATCTCGCCACCGAGCTCTTCCGGCTGCAGGCGGGCATCGACATCGTCATCATCCAGTACAAGGGCGGCGGTCCGGCGCTCACCGATACCATCGCCGGCCAGGTGCAGATGAACGTCGGCAGCGTGATCCAGAACCTGCCGCACGTGCGCAACGGCAAGCTGCGCGCGCTCGGCATCGGCGGCCAAAAGCGCATCTCCGTACTGCCGGACGTGCCGACCTTCGCCGAGCAGGGGCTGCAGGGCGCCGAGGCGACCAACTGGTGGGGCCTGGTGGCGCCGGCGGGCACGCCCGCAGCGGCGCTCGAGCGCCTCGAGAAGGAGATGACCGTGATCCTCGAATCGCCGGAGACGCAGAAGCGCTTCCAGCTCGAAGGCTCCGAGGTGCTGCGCATGACGCCCGAGGCGTTCGGGCAGCACGTCGCCGCCGAGACCGACAAGTGGACGCGGGTCGTGAAGCAGGCCGGCATCAAAGCGGAGTAGCGATGGAAACGTTCAAGGCCTATAGGCTGACGGAGACGGCGGACCGCAAAATCAAGGCCGAGATGGTCGACACCACGCTCGACCAGCTCGACCCGCACGAGATCACGGTTCGCGTTGCTTATTCGAGCGTGAACTACAAGGACGCGCTCGCCGCGACCGGCAAGGGCAAGATCCTGCGGCGGCCGTCGGCGATCGGCGGCATCGACTTCGCCGGCACCGTGGTCGAGTCCTCCGACCCCCGCTTCAAGAAGGGTGACGCCGTCCTCACCGCGAGCGGCGAGTACGTCGGCGTGTCGAGCGACGGCGGCTATGCGCGTTATTGCCGCGTGAAGGGCGACTGGATCGCGAGAGTGCCGCAAGGGCTTTCGCTGTGGGAAGCGATGGCGTACGGCACCGCCGGCTACACCGCCGGCATCGCGGTGCATCGCATGGAGCACAACGGCCTGCGGCCGAACAAAGGCCCGGTGATCGTCAACGGGGCGACGGGCGGCGTCGGCTCGATCGCCATCGCGATGCTGGCGAAGCTCGGCTATCACGTGGTCGCGCTGACCGGCAAGGAAAGCGAGTCGGACTGGCTGAAGAAGCTCGGCGCGAAGGAAGTCCTGCT
>DATMIG010000110.1:0-1730 GCA_035554335.1 Burkholderiales bacterium | reverse complement strand
AGCGCCGCTATCTGCCGCGAAGCAACGTGCTCGAGACCACCTTCCGCTGCGACGGCGGCGGCGTCCTCCGGCTGACCGACTGCATGCCGTTGCCGGGCGAGCCGACCGGCGAAATGCAGACCGCGAGAGAGCTCGATCCGGAGCACGAGGTGCTGCGCCGCCTGGAATGCACGGCGGGCGAAGTGGACGTGGAGATCGAGTTCGCGCCACGCCCCGGCTACGGCGCGCGCCGCACCGGCTTTCGCGATTGCGGCAAGCTCGGCTGGCAGCTCACCGGCTGCCCGTTCGGGGCGTTCCTTCAGACCGACATCCCCCTGCGGAGCGATAGCGCCATTCTGCGCGGCAGCGCGAGGCTGCGCGCGGGCGACGTGCGCTGGTGCTCCTTCGCCTACGACCAGGCCGAAGCGAGCGTGCTGCCGCCGCTCGGGGAATGGGCGCAGCGGCGGCTCGAGGACACTGCCGGCTGGTGGCGCTGGTGGACGGGGCGCTGCCACTACGAAGGCGAATACGGCGAGCAGGTGCTGCGCAGCGCGCTCGCGCTGAAGATGCTCGCCAGCGCGACGAGCGGCGCGGTGCTCGCCGCGCCGACCACCTCGCTGCCGGAAGCGCTCGGCGGCGAGCGCAACTGGGACTACCGCTTCTGCTGGATCCGCGACAGCGCGCTCGTGCTGCACGCCTTCCTCAGCCTCGGCTTCGTCGAGGAAGGCGAAGGCTTTCTCGGCTGGCTGCTGCATGCCACGCGCCTCACGTGGCCGCGCCTGCAGGTGATGTACGACCTCTATGGGGAGACTCGCCTCAAGGAGAAGGAAGTCGGCCATCTCTGCGGCTACCGCGACTCGCGCCCGGTGCGTATCGGCAACGCGGCGCACGAGCAGCTGCAGCTCGACATCTACGGCGAGCTGATCGCGACCGTCGCGCAGTACGTCGATGCGGGCGGCGAGCTCGACGGCACCGAGCGGCGCATGGTGCGAGGCCTGGGGCGCAGCGTGTGCCAGCTCTGGCGCCAGCCTGACCACGGTATTTGGGAGACGCGCGGGCCGCCACGCCACCATACGTACTCGAAGGGCATGTGCTGGGTCGCGCTCGACCGCCTACTGCGCCTCGGGCTCGGCGACGATCAAATGGAGCGCGAACGCGGCGCCATACGGGCGCAGATCGAGCAGCACGGCTTCAACCAGCGGCTCGACGGCTATGTCGGCTACTACGACGGCGAGGATCCCGATGCCGCGCTCCTTTTGCTCGCGCGGCACGGCTACCAGCCGCCCGCGCATCCGCGCATGCAAGGCACCTGGAACCTCATCCGCGAGCGCCTGTCGCGCGACGGCCTTCTCCAGCGCTATCCGCTCGACACCGGCTACGACGGCGTGCGCGGCGGCGAGAATGCCTTCGCGCCCTGCACGTTCTGGGCGGCGGAGTACCTCGCCAACCTCGGTCGCCGCGACGAGGCGCGCGAGATCTTCGAGCGCCTCCTCGGCTGCGCGAACGACGTCGGCCTGTACGCCGAGGAGATCGTGCCGGAAAGCGGCGAGCCGATCGGCAACTTCCCGCAGGCCTTCTCGCATGTGAGCATGATCTCGGCAGCGACCGCGCTGACGGTGGAGAAGACGGCATGAAGAACGACCTCTCGGTCGCGATCCTGCATGTGCTGCTGTGGGGATTCGTCGCCACCGCGGCGCTGAGCGCGGTGCTCTTCACGAGCCAGCGGCTCGGCTTCTCGCGCTTGAGCCTCC
>DATMIG010000109.1:0-1796 GCA_035554335.1 Burkholderiales bacterium | reverse complement strand
CGCACCAAGCCGAGAATCGACTTCATGGTGGTGGACTTGCCGGCACCGTTGCGTCCGAGGAGCGCGAGCACCTGGCCACGGCGCAGCTCGAACCCGATATCGAAGAGGATGTGCGCGCGGCCGTAATGCGTGTTCAGTCCGGCGACTGAAAGAAGCGTCTCGCTCATCTCTTACCCTGCGCGGAACATCGTGCCGCTCCCGAGATACACCTCCTGCACCTGCGGGTCGTTGCGCACCTCGGACGGCTTGCCGCGCGCAATGATGCGGCCGCGGTTGAGCACGATGATGTTGTGCGCGTGGGTGAAAACCACGTCCATGTCGTGCTCGGTGAAGAGCACGGCGACGCCGCGCTCGCGCACCACCTCGGCCGTGAGCTGCATGAGCCCGACGCGCTCCTTCGGCGCCATGCCGGCGGTCGGCTCGTCCATGAGGAGAAGCTTGGGCTGGTTGGCGAGTGCCACGGCCAGTTCGACGCGTTTGAGGTCGCCATAGGCGAGCACGCCACAGCCGCGGTCGGCCTGCGGCGCCATGCCCACGCGCTCGAGGAGCGCCATCGCTTCGGACCGATAGAGCGATCCGGCGCGCTGCCATAGCCCGAGCAGTTGCCGATGGTGCGAAAGGATCGCCATCTGCACGTTCTCGAGGACCGTCATCGAACCGTAGGTCTGGGTGATCTGGAACGTGCGACCGACCCCCAGCCGCCAGACCTCTCGCGGGCGCCGGGCGGTAATGTCGCGACCATCGAAGATCACGCGCCCCGCATCCGGACGCAGCTGCCCGTTCAGCATGTTGAAGCAGGTGGTCTTGCCGGCGCCGTTCGGGCCGATCAGCGCGAGCAGCTCGCCGGCGCGCACGTTGAAGCTCGCGCCCGCCACGGCGTGCACTCCGCCAAAGCTCTTCTCGAGGCCCTCGACCTGCAGAACGGTCACTTCGCCTCCCTCAGCTCCATGGCGCCGGCGGCTGGCCGCGAGCGGGCGCGCCAGTTACGCACGTCGGAGACGATGCCGCTCACGCCGCGCGGCATGAAGAGCGCCAGCAGAATGAGGATGGCGCCGACGATCATGTTCCAGTGGTAGACGTAGGTCTGGAGAACCGTCTTCAGGAAGCGGTAGATGCCGGCGCCGACGATCGGCCCGTTGAGCGACTGCAGGCCGCCGAGCAGCGCCATCACGAACACGTCGAACGACGTGGCAATGTCGAGGTAGGTCGGGAAGGCGCTGCCTTTCAGATACACCATCAGCGCGCCGGCGATGCCGCCGAACGCGCCGGCCACGGCAAAGGCGATCCACTTCTGCCGGCGCACATCGACGCCGGTTGCCTCTGCCCGCAACTCGGAGTCCCGGCCCGCACGCAGGCTCGCGCCGAATGGGGCGAAGACCATGCGGCGAAGGAGCAGGATCCCGCCAGCGCAGATCGCCAGGGTCAGGAAGTAGTACACGCGATGATCGCGCGCCCACTCGGCCGGCCACAGGTTCAGGATGCCGAGCTCGCCGTTCGTGAACTCGAACCACTGGAAGGTGACCGACCAGATGATCTGCGCGAAGGCGAGCGTGAGCATCGCGAAGTAGATGCCCGAGAGCCGCACCGCGAACCAGCCGAGGAACACCGCCGCGAGGCCGGCAAAGATCGGCGCAGCGAAGAGCCCCGGTACCATGCTCCAGCCGAGGTATTTCTGCAGCAGCGCCGGCGCGTAGACGCCGATGCCGAAGAATGCCGCCTGGCCGAAAGAGAACATGCCGCCGGGACCGGCGATGAAATAAAAGCTCCAGGCGAGGAACGTCCAGATCAGCGTCTCG
>DATMIG010000108.1:0-5474 GCA_035554335.1 Burkholderiales bacterium | reverse complement strand
GGGACGCGGCATGAAGACGAAGAAGCCGGCGCCCGTGCCCGGCAAGTCCCGTTTCCTGCGGCGCAAGCGCATCGTGAAGGCCGCGCGCGATGTCGAGCGCGGTCTTCTGGATACGGAGCGCCGGGGTATCCCGAATGACTTACCCGGCAAGCGTCGGGTATAGCGATTGCTCTTTCCCATCCACGTTTTCATTCCCTCCGGAGACACTCTCATGGCCACCAAACCGCAGGACACCAACATCGACCGCATGAGCCAGTCGGCTCACGACACCATTGACCGCGCCGCGCAGGCGGCGAGCTCCGCCTACGAGCGCGTCAGCGCGAAGGGCGAGGAGTTCATGCAGATGCACGAGGACTGGATCGACGCGGCGCGCGAGTACGTGCGCGAGAAGCCGCTGCAGGCGCTCGGCATCGCCGTCGCCGCGGGCTACCTCCTGCACATGATCACGCGCAGGGGCTAATCCTTGGCTGCTGTCCCGCAAAGCGCGAGAACAGCGAGCCTCGGCGAAGCCCTCGGCCGGCTGGTGGGCGAGACGCGCCAGCTGGTCGCCGACTACGCCGAGCTCACCGTCCTCGATGCACGCCGGGCGGCGATCCGGCTCGCCTGGATCCTCGGCGCCGTGCTGGTGGCTGCCGTGCTCATCGTCACCGCCTGGGTGGTGCTGATCGCCTCCGGCGTCGTCTGGGTGTGGGGCCACGGCGCATCGTGGCCGACCGCGCTCGCGGTCGCCGCGGTGCTTAACCTCATCGCCGCCGGCCTGCTGGGCTGGTTCACGCTCAAGCTGGCGAAAGAGCTTCCGTTCACCGCGCTGCTGCGGCAGCTCCGCGGCCGCGAGCCCGAAGCTCCCCAATAGGTTCCGCAAAGGCATGATTCCCCCCGACCAGGAAATCTACGAAGTCGAGAAGCGCATCGCCGAGCGCCGCCATCGCGTCGAGGCGTTCGCCAAGCAGTCCGGCCGCAGCGCCCTGCGCGCGCTCACCTCGCCGTGGGCGCTGGCCGGCGCGGCGGTGATCGGCTTCCTCGCCGCCGGCGGCATGCAGCGGCGCCGTTCGCCGGAACCGGAACATCACATGAGCCGCTCCGACAAGAAGGCGGCCAAGGCGAGCGCGTTCTCCGGACTCGCGATGACGGCGGTGACGTGGTTCATCAAGTCGCAGTTCGGCTCGCCCGTGGCGATGGCGCAGTACTTCCTCGCGAAGATGAAGAAGGAGCCGGACCCGCGCGCGGCGGCGACGGCCATGTCGGCGCGCCGCTCGTCGGGCACGAACGACAGGGTCCCCGCAACGACGCGCCGGTAGCCGTTCGGGCGATAGGCACACGAAGCGTCAGCCGCTAGGCTGACGTTTCGGATGCAGTCGATCGCTTCGCTCATCCCGACCCTTGCGCGCGTCTCGCGCGCCGCCTACGGCATCGTCGCGCTCCTCGGTGCCGCCGCGCTCTGGGGTTGGGCCATCGATGTACCCGCCCTGCGCGACCTTGGCGCCGACTTCGCGCCGATGTCGCCTGCGGCGGCGCTCGCCTTCGTCCTGCTCGCCGGCAGCTTCTACGCCGCGCGCACCGGCCGGCGGCGCACGGCGATCGCCGCGGCGTGCGTGGCCGGCGCCGTCGCCGCCCTGACCCTCGTCGAGGTGCTCGGCAACGTGCCGCTCGGCATGAGCCTCGAATGGCTCGCCGGCGCCGGGGGCGAGATGCCGGCGCGCCTATCGATCGCGCAATGCCTGACGCTTCTCCTGCTCGCGCTCGCCACGCCGCTCGAGCGCGATCCGAAGGTGCTCGGCGTTTCCGCAAATGGCATCGCGGCCACGGTGATCGGCGCCGTCGCCTTCTTCGCGCTGCTCGGCTTGTCGCTGCGCGTGCTGCGCTTCGATATCGCCGCGCCGCTCCTCGGGCTCTCGGCCCCTGGGGCGCTCGCCACGATGCTCGCCGCCGTCGCGCTCGCCACCGCGCGGCCGACCCACTGGCTGCTCGACACGCTTTCCAGCCGGCGCACCGGCGCCGTGGTGACGCGCTGGCTGCTGCCGGCCGCCTTCGGCGTGCCGCTCGCCGTGGGCTGGATGCGCCTCTTCGCCGAGCGCGAAGGCATCTTCGGCGAGGCCTTCGGCATGGCGCTCTTCACCGTGGTGATGATCGCCTGGTTCAGCTCGCTCATCCTGTGGGTGGCGCGCACGCTCGACCAGGCCGCCGCGCAGCGCGCGCAGGCCGAAGGCGCCGCCACCGAGCAGCGCGAATGGCTGCAGGTCACGCTCGCCTCGATCGGCGACGGCGTGATCGCCACCGACGCCGCCGGGCGCGTGCGCTTCCTGAACGCGGCCGCGCAGCGCCTCACCGGCTGGCGCGCGGCCGACGCCGCGGGCAAGCCGATCGAGGATCTGCTCGAGCTCTTCGACGAGCGCGACGGCGCCACGCTGCGCAATCCGCTGAAGTCGGCGCTCGACGGCCGCACCGCCGCCGCGGCGGGCGGCGAGCCGGCGATCCGCGCGCGAGACGGTGCCGTGCATCCGGTGACGGTGAACGCCGCGCCGATTCTCGACGGCGACGGGCTGCTCGGCGCCGTGCTCGTGCTGCGCGAGGTGTCGGCGCAGCGCCAGTCGGAGCGCGCGATGCGCGAGGCCTACACCGAGCTCGACCAGCGCGTCGTCCGGCGCACCGCCGCGCTCGAGAGGGCGAGCGCCGCGTTGCGCGAGAGAAACGCGCTGCTGAATGCCATCACGACCAGCACGCCGGACCTCATCTTCGCCAAGGACCGCCAGGGCCGCCTGCTGATGGCGAACCCGGCGTGGAGCAAGGCGATGGGCGGCGCGGAGGTGAGCATGCTCGACGAGAACGAGCGCCTGGTGCTCGAATCCGGCGAGACGATGACGGTGGAAGAGCAGCTCAGTTCTCCCGACGGCGAGCGCACCTATCTCACCAGCAAGTCGCCGCTGCGCGACGAGCAGGGGCGCGTCATCGGCCTGATCGGCGTCGCCACCGACATCACGGAGCGCAAGGACGCGCAGCGCGAGCTCGAGAAGCTGGTCGTCGCCGAGCAGCGTCTGCGCGCCGAGGCCGAGCGCGCCAACCGCGCGAAGGACGAGTTCCTCGCCATCGTCTCGCACGAGCTGCGCTCGCCGCTGAACGCGCTGCGCGGCTGGAGCCATCTCCTCGCCACCACGCGGCCGCTCGACGGCTCGCTGATCGAGCGCGCGGCGAAGGCGATCAAGCGAAACGTCGACGCGCAGACGCGCCTCATCGACGACCTGCTCGATACGTCGCGCATCGTCAGCGGCAAGCTGACCATCGAGCGGCGCATCGTCAACTTGGTGGAGGCGCTCTCCGGGGCGCTCGACGCGGCGCGGCCGCTCGCCGCCGCCAAGCACATCGACCTGCGCTTCGCGCCGGGCGATCCGCAGACCATGGTGATCGGCGACGCCGGGCGCCTCCAGCAGCTCGCGTCCAATCTGCTCTCCAACGCGGTGAAGTTCACGCCGGAAGGCGGCATCGTCACGGTGTCGATCTACAAGAACGCCGAGCGCGTGCAGCTGCAGGTGAAGGACAACGGCATCGGCATCGCGCATGAATTCCTGCCGCACGTTTTCGACCGCTTCACGCAGGCGGATACCTCCGCCTCGCGCCGCGCGGGCGGCCTCGGCATCGGCCTCGCGCTCGTGCGCCACATCGCCTTGTTGCACGGCGGACAGGTGCGCGCCGACAGCCCCGGCGCCGGCCGCGGCGCGACGTTCACCGTCGATCTGCCCGGCGCGCCGGCCGCCGCCGTTGCCGCGCTCGCCGAGCTGCCTTCGGGCGACCGTCGGCGCTCTACCGTCGGCGCGCTGAAGGGACTCACCATCTGGGTGACCGACGACGACGTCGACGCGCACGAGGTGGTCACGCTCACCCTGCGCCAGGCGGGCGCCGAGGTGAAGTGCTTCAGCTCCGCCAAGGCGCTCGCCGCCGCGCTGGAGGCGGCACTGCCGGCCAAGGGTCCGCAGGTCCTCCTCATCGACCTCGCCATGCCCGGCGAGGACGGCTTCGAGGCCCTGCGGCGCGCGCGCTCCATCGAGCTCGCCTGCGGCAACGAGCGCTACACGCCCGCCCTCGCGCTTACCGCGTTCACGCAAATCGAACGAGAGCGCCTGATGGCCGCCGGCTTCGTCGATCGCGTCGACAAGCCGGTCGACGCCGATCGCCTCATCACGGCGATCCGTGCGGCGCTACGCACCGAACAACGCGCGAAGGCAGTAACGTCGTAAGCAGGAATGGCGTTTGCTGCGGCCAGTCATGGCCAAGCGCTGGTCTGCCCGCGTCATGCGCAAGAGCAATGCGAGGTAGCGCTCTCCCTCAAGCGCTCCGCCGAGCGCAGCCATCGCCGCAAGAGCGCGCCGTTCCGTTCGGCGATGTCGATGCTGGTGTTCCACATCAATCGCGCCGGGCGCCGCATGTCCGCATCGCGGCGCCGAGTGCTCGAGGCGGCCAAGGACGAGCTCCGGCAACTCTATGAAAGGAATCCCCATGCCCCAAAAACGCACACTCCAACGCGCGCGCCGCGACGCGCGGCAAGGCAAGTCCGCCAGCACCGTGGCGGGCGAGTTCGTGCGCGAGGAACTCGACGAGATCCGCAAGGGAAAGCACGGCGCGCGTAGCGCGAAGCAGGCGATCGCGATCGGGCTTTCGAAGGCGCGCCGGGCCGGCGTGCCGCTCGCCGGCAAGGGCAAGCGCACGAAGAAGCGCCCGAGCGCCTCGCGTATCCACGGCCGTTACGTGTCGAAGAAGCGCAGCCGCGCCTCGACCGTGGCGGTGAGGCGCGAGCCGCGCAGGGCGGCATCGCATCGCGCGCTGTCGCGCCAGTCGCACCAGGTGGCAAGGCGGCGTACCGCGGCCGATCGCAGCCGCTCGGCGCGTAAGGCCGCCCGTACCCGACAAGGCAATTGAGCGGGGCTCCGCCAGGTTTTTCACGAGCTTTGACGGGCGACGCGAGCCGGTTTAGGTAGAGTCCGCTCTCAATGGGGCGGATAACCATAGGAACGGATAACCATAACCTGCTCGTCCTGAGCTCGGACGCCTATTGGGAGGTGGACGCCGGGCATCGCTTTATCCGTTTTTCCGGCGCGGACCCGGCCTGGACCGCTGCCCTCGAGAGCTCCGATGTGTTCCGCGCCGCGCTCGGCGAGCGGCGACCCTTCCGCGATCTCGAGCTCGCGCGGCGCGACGACGGCGGCCATTCGCACTGGATCAGCCTCAGCGGCGAGCCGGTGCTCGACCCGGGCGGCCGCTTCAATGGCTATCGCGGCCTCGCAAAGGACATCAGCGCCCAGAAGCGCGACCAGGCGCTCGTCGCGCTCGAGCATTCCATCGCCCGCGCATTGGCGAGCGCCGACACCAGCAACGCCGGCCTCGAAGCGGTGATCCGCGCGATCTGCGAGCTGCTCGGCTGGCCGGTCGGCCGCTATTTCTCGGTGGACGAGGCCGGCGCCGTATTGCGCTTTGCGCAGGGCTGG
>DATMIG010000107.1:0-2164 GCA_035554335.1 Burkholderiales bacterium | reverse complement strand
TCGAGGACTACCAGGCCGGCCGGCTGGTCGCCTAGCGCTCAGGCTGCGCGCTTGCCCTGCGCGTGATCCACTGACGCGAGGTCGCGGTTGGCCGGGCCGTTGATGACGTGGCCGTGCGCATCGAAGCGCGAGCCATGGCAGGGGCAGTCCCACGTTTTCTCGCCGGGGTTCCACTGCACGATGCAACCGAGGTGCGGGCAGGTGGCGGAGCAGGCGTGCACCGTGCCGGACTCGTCCTTGTACACCGCCATCTTCTCGAGGCCGTTGCGCACGATGGCGCCGTCGCCGGGCGCGATGTCGTTGAAGGACTTCACGTCGCCGGGCGTCACCCAGTCGGCGTACTGCGCGGCCATGTTGAGGTCCTCGCGCAGCAGGTCGTTCGCCGCCTTTACCGGCACGCGCGACGGCGAATAAAGCCGGGTCCACGGATTTGGCCGGCCGGTGATCAGGTCGCAGAGCAGCATGCCGGCGATCGTGCCGTGCGTGAGCCCCATGCCCGAGTCGCCGGTGGCGACGTAGATGTTGTCGTCGTCGAGCGGATTGTGGCCGATGAAGGCGAGGTAGTCGGCCGGCTCCATCACCTGGCCGCCCCACGCGAACTCGACCGCGCCCATCTGCGGGAAGCGGCTGCGCGCCCACGCCTCGAGCTTGCGATAGCGCTGCGGCGAGTCGTGCTGCTGTCCGGTCTTGTGGTCCTCGCCGCCGACGATCAGCAGGTCATCTTTCTCCAGCGGCTGCGTGCGGATGTAGTGGTACGGGTCGCCCGTGTCCCACGACAGCACCGGCGGCACCGAGCCGCGCGGCACGCGTGCGCCGATCACGTACGTCATGTACGGCGCCTGCTTGGTGTGGATGGCGACGCGGTTGTTGATCGGCACGTTGGTGGCGACGACGATGGCGTCGGCGGTCACCACGTGGTCGCCGGCATGGATCAGCGCCGGCACGCCGCCTTCGATCGAGTCGGCGTGGCTCGCGCAGAAGATGCGTCCGCCCATGCGGATGATCGCGGCCACGAGGCCCTTCACGTACTTGAGCGCATGGAACTGGCCCTGGCGCGGGAAGCGCAGGCACGGGCCCGTCTGCCACTCGAGCGGCCCGCGCTCGACGAGCTCCACGTCCTTCAATCCGGCGCGATGCGCGGCGGCGAGCTCCTTCTCGAGCGTCGAGCGGTCGTCGCCTTCGGCGAGGAAGAGATAGCCGTCGAGGCGCGTGAAGTCGCAGTCGATGCCTTCCTCGCGCACGATCTCGTCGATGCGCTCGATCGCCGCTGTGTGGCTGTCGGCCGCCACGCGGATCGCCTCGGCGCCGCGCACCTTCTCGAGCTCGAAGTAGCGGTCGTCGAGCATATTCGTCAGGTGCCCGGTGGTCATGCGCGTCATGCCGGAGGCGAGCGGACCGTCGTCCAGCACCGCGACCGACTTGCCGGCCTTGCAGAGGTGGTAGGCCGTCGACAACCCCGCGATGCCGGCGCCGATGACGCAGACGTCGGCGTCCGTGTCGTCGGCGAGCGGGGAGAAGGCGGGGACGTCGGCGGTGGCCATCCAGATCGACGTCGTGCTGCCGGATTCGCTGCGCATGGGGGAACTGGGCTGAGTGTGGACCGGCCGCCAGGAGCCGCCGGAGGGCGGCGCGGTCGTCGGTTCACGATCCGTACCGGGCGAATCGGGCGCTCCCGTCTGGACGAGGCCTCGCGGCGTCCGGCAGACTCCTCCGGAACGAAGAGCGGGCCTCGCGACGATCGCGAGGCCCGCCCTGCGTCGTGCGACGTGCGGGACGACTAGGCCCGGGCGCGCTTGCGCGCCGAGCCGCCGCGCCTGGCCGTCGAGCGCTTGGCCGTCGAGCGCTTCCGCGCGCCGCCGCGGCCGCTCCCCGCCTCCTCCTCCTCGTTCGCCGCGTTCATCGCCTGCGCGTTGCGCAGCGCCGGCCCGGCGTTGGCGGTGAGGAACTTCTCCATCGCCACTTCCTGCGCCAGGTTGCGCGCCAGCAGGTCGGCGGCCTCGCGCTCGCCGAGCGTCTTGCAGAGGGAGATCGCGGTGCGGTAGGCGGCGATCTCGTAGTGCTCGACGCGGAGGCCGGAGCCGAGGGCGAACGCCTCGAGCATCGGCTTGGTGGGCTCCTCCTCCTTCTTGAACTCGTCATGCTCCTCGATGATGCCGAGGATGCC
>DATMIG010000106.1:0-10440 GCA_035554335.1 Burkholderiales bacterium | reverse complement strand
GCAGGTGCTGCGGCCGCTTTTCTTCCGCAACAAGGGCGCGTACGTCATCGGCCGCATCGTCAACGGCAACCACGAAGTACCGTTCGCGGTACCGATCCTGCAGAACGACGCCGGCGAGCTCTACGTCGACACGCTGCTGATCGGCGAGGACCAGCTGCTGGTCCTCTTCTCGTTCGCGCGCGCGTACTTCTTCGTCGACGTGGAGGTGCCGGCGGCGTGCGTCGGCTTCCTGCGCTGGCTGATGCCACGCAAACCGCGCGCCGAGCTCTACATGGCGATCGGCCTGGCAAAGCAGGGCAAGACGCTGTTCTACCGCGATCTCCACTATCACCTGAAGCACTCGACCGATCGCTTCATCGTCGCGCCCGGCATCAAGGGCATGGTGATGCTGGTCTTCACGCTGCCCTCGTTCCCCTACGTCTTCAAGGTGATCCGCGACCACTTCGCGCCGCCGAAGGAGACCGACCGCCAGACGGTGATGGACAAGTACCGGATGGTCAAGCTGCATGACCGCGTCGGGCGGATGGCGGACACGCTCGAATATTCGCGCGTCGCGCTGCCGCTCAACCGCTTCGATGCGGCGCTGGTCGAAGAGCTGAAGAGCGAGTGCGAGTCGATGATCGAGTTCGACGGCGACCAGATCGTCATCGGCCACGTCTACATCGAGCGGCGCATGGAGCCGCTCAACATCTACGTCGAGGCCTGCCGGCGCACGGGCGACGACGAAGGCCTGCGCACCGCGCTACGCGATTACGGCCAGGCGATCAAGGAGCTCGCCGGAGCCGGCATCTTCCCCGGCGACATGCTGCTCAAGAACTTCGGCGTCACGCGGCACGACCGGGTCGTGTTCTACGACTACGACGAGATCCAGCCGATCACCGAAGTGAATTTCCGGCCCATCCCGCCGGCACGCAGCTACGAGGACGAGCTGTCCGCCGAGCCTTACTGGTCGGTCGGCGAACACGACGTCTTCCCGGAACAATTCGACCGCTTCCTCGTCGCCGATCCGCGCGCCCGGCAGATGTTCTACGAGCAGCACCGCGACCTCCTCGACCCGGCGTACTGGCGGGCGAAGCAGGAGCGTGTCGCGGCGGATGTAATCGAGGACGTCTTTCCCTACCCGCAGGCCTGCCGCTTCCCGCGATCATAAACCGGACAAGCGGGTAAAAGCGCGCGCGGAAGCCGCAGCCCGCGCTTGCTTTTAAATGTGCCGGGCACGACTCTCTGCCTTGTCAGTAATCCCCTTAGGCCTGTGTGCGCGTACCTGCAATTGCTTATGCCGTCGTTGCGGCAGCGCTGTCTTTGCGCGCCGTTGCCCAGGTGCCGCTGCCGTCGCCAGCGGACCCCGGACGCATAGAAGAGCGCATCGCGCCGCAGCGCCCTACCGGGCGCACGCCCGATCTGCCGCAGCTGCGCGGCGCCCCGCCGCAGCGCGAGTCGGAAGACCTGCGGGCCGTTCGCTTCACGCTGAAGGAGGTGAACATCGAGGGCGCGACGGCGATACCGGCCGAGCGCCTGCAGACGCACGTGCAGCGCTATGTCGGACGCGAAGTCACCGGCTCGAACGTCTTCGCGATGGCGCACCAGCTCACCGCCTACTACCGCGCCGAGGGCTACATCCTGTCGCAGGTGATCGTGCCGCCGCAGTCGTTCTCCGACGGTCGGCTCACCCTGCGCGTGATCGAGGGCTACATCGCCAATGTGCGCGTCGAGGGCGACGCCACGCTGGCCGCGCAGCTCGCCGAGCTCGGCGAGCGCATCAAGGCTTCGCGGCCGCTGCGCGGCAATGTGCTCGAGCGCTATCTGCTCCTCGCGAACGACCTCGCGGGCATGCAGCTGCGCAGCGTGCTGTCGCCATCGCAGACGGTCGGCGCCGCGGACCTGACGCTGATCGCGTCCGTGCGACGGGTCGAAGGCTTCGCCTCGCTCGACAACTACGGCTCCAAGTATCTCGGACCCGGCCAGCTCAGCGTGGGCGTCGCCGGCAACCACCTCATCGGCGTCGGCGACCAGCTGCGCTTCGTCGGCGTCGGCACCGGCAGCGACGAGATGCGTTATGGGCAGCTCGCCTACAACCGGGTGGTGAACGCGGAAGGCCTGAAGCTGGGCGGGACGTTCTCGCGCACGCTTACCCGGCCGGGCGACGCGCTCGAGCCGTTCGATGTGCGCGGTCGCGCGGACCTGTACACGCTCTCAGCCGCCTATCCGCTCTGGCGCACGGCCAACGGCAGCGTCCTGACGCGCGCGGTGTTCGACCACCGCGATATCGACACCGACATCCTCGGCACCCGCGCGATCGAGGACCACATCCGCGCCTTGCGTCTGGGCGGCACCTGGCTCTCGCTCGACCGCTTGGAGGGCCGCAACGCCCTCGACCTCGAGTTCAGCCAGGGACTCGGCGGCACGGAGGTGGACGACCCGTTGAAAAGCCGCGCCGGCGCCGATGGCAAGTTCACCAAGGTCGTGTTCGACTTCGAGCGCTTCCAGTCCCTCGGCTCGCGCTTCGGCATGACGCTCGGCGCCGGCGGCCAGTGGACCAACGAGCCGCTCCTTTCCTCGGAGCAGTTCGCGCTCGGCGGCCGGCGCTTCGGCCGCGCCTACGAGCCGGCCGAGCTGGTCGGCGACCGCGCCCTCGCGGCTCGGGTGGAGCCCGCGTACCTCGGCCTCGTCGGCCGCCCATGGCTCTCGAGCTACCAGCTCTACGGCTTTTGGGACGGCGGCAAGGTTTGGTCGGACAACGGCCCGAGCGCGAGCCTCGCTTCGGCGGGCTTCGGCTCGCGCGCGGCATTGGGCCGGAATGTGAGCGCGTCGCTCGAGGCGGCATGGCCGCTTACGCGGCCAGTGGCTAGCTATGTAGCATCCGGACACGGCGACCGCGTGCGGATCCTGGGGTCGATGGTGGTTCGTTTTTAGCGGGGAGGCAGCAATGAGACCGACACAACGATTCGCGATGAACGCAACAGCCTTCGCCGTCGCCAGTGCGCTGGCTAGCGGCGCGGCCGCGCAGGCACTGCCCACCGGAGGAGCGTTCACCAACGGCACGGGGACGATCACCCCGCCGGCGCCCGGCGGCAGTTCGATGCAGGTAACCCAAACCTCGCAGCGAGCCCTCATCGACTGGACCAGCTTCAATATCGGCGCCGGTAACTCGGTCAGCTTTACCCAGCCGGCGGCCACTTCCGTGGCAGTGAACCGGGTCGGCGCGTCAGCCGGCCAGAGCACCATTGACGGGATGCTGAGCGCCAACGGACACGTGGCGATCCTCAACCCGAACGGCGTGCTATTCGGACCCACCGCAATCGTGAACGTCGGCGGCCTCATCGCCTCTACCGGAAATCTCAGCGATACGACGCAATTCATGTCGAGCGCGACTGCGCCGATCGCTATTACCGGCGCCAACGCTGGCTCGGTAACGAACAAGGGCTCGATTACCATCGCCGGCGCCGGCCTCGCCGCGTTTGTCGCGCCGTCGGTCGCGAACTTGGGCACCATCACGGCGGCAAGCGGTCGCATCATGCTCGGCGCCGCACAGGCGGCGACCGTTTCTTTTAACGGCGTCTACGAGATGGCGATCACGCAGGGCGTCGCCGGCCCATCGATTTCGAACACCGGTACGCTGAGCGCGCCCGGCGGCAGGATCGTCCTTTCAGCGCTCGACGCGGCGAACGTCGTTTCCGGGCTGATCAACCTGGAAGGCGTCCAGCAGGCGAATCGCATCGAAGTGAACGGCGGCCGCGTCGTGCTGGCGAGCGACCTCAACGCGGCGACGGTCACCGGTAGTTCAGCCAGGGTCGACGTCTGCGGCTGCGGGCAGATCCAGGACGGAATCGACATCGCTGCGACCGGGGCGACGGTTAACGTGGCGGCGGGAACCTTCGTGCAGTCGAGGACGCTCAACGTCAACAAGAGCATCACCCTCGCGGGCGCGGGCGAGGCGAGCACCACAATCGATTCGCGCGGCGTCACGTCCTCCGGCGGCGGCTACGCCATGCAGGTGAACGCAGACAACGTAACGCTGCGGGACTTCACGCTGTACGGACCGACGGTGGACGCGGGCAACGCCTACGGCATCAAGGTGCAGCCCGCGGGGTCGGCCGCCTCCTCGCGCCTCAACAATTTCACGATCATGCGGGTCACGAGCCGCGGCGCCGGGCGCGCGGAGCTCGACCTGAACGGGGTGAACGGCGCGACCATCGACCACGTCACCGCGATCGGCGCGCCGATCGGTAACGACGCCGGCACCACGAAGGGGGCCGGCATCCAGGTCACCGACTCGGCCAACGTGACGATCCGCAACTCCACCACGCGCAACAACGCCTGGGGCGGCATTGCGCTTTTCCAGACCAACCGCTTCTTCGACCAGCAGACTACCGGCATTTCCGTCGAAGCGAACAACGTCCTCGCCGAGTCGCTTCCGCTCTATATGCAGGACGAATCGGCGGGCAAGAACTTCGGCGCGCTCAGCCTCCAGGGGTTCGGGTATGCCGTGAAGAACTCCGATGCCGCCAGCGGCAACGACCAATACACGTGGCTGCAATACACGCTCGGCGGCGCTTTCGACTTCGCCGTCAACGTGCCGCAGTCGACGCAAAGCACCATCCAGGGCTGGAACGTCTCCGCGGTCGATCACAATTTTTACGTCGGTGTCGGCCACCTCACCGGCGGCGGCACGCAGGCCATGTCGATCCAGAAGGCGGTCGACGTCGCCGCAGCCGGCGACAGCGTTTCTGTCGGCGCGGGGACCTATGCGGAGGATGTGGTCGTCAACGCAGCGCGCAACCTGTCGTTCGCCGACGCGACGATCCAGAGCCTCACGATGAATGCGAATTCCGGGATCGGCGGCACGGCCACCGCGGACGGCGCCGGCGGCTTCCGGTTCAACGCGCCCATGGTCCTGCTGGGGGACACGTTGCTGCAAACGCTGGGCGCCGGTATTGCGTTCAACGACAACATCACCACGCTCGGCAACAATCCCTACGCGTTGAGTCTCGACGCCGGCATGGGCAACATCACCCTGACTTCCGGTGGTACGCACGACACGCCGCTCGGTGCGTTCTCCACCCGTTCCGGCAGCTTCAACCTCCTCGGCACGCTGTGGGTCACCGGCTTCGGCATCGATTCCTCGGGGCCCGTGGCCTTGAGCAACCACAGCCTGCACGCCGTCGGCGTCGGGGCCAACGTCATCGTTTCCGGCGGCGACGTCACCGGCACGACGAGCAGCGCGGGCGACGTCGCCATCCAGAGCGGCGGCAACGTGGTCGCCACCGTCTCGGGGAGCAGCATCGTCATCACCGCCGATCAGGCGGTGGAGGTCACCGTGAATGCGCCGGTCGCGGTGGAGATCCGCTCGTCGGTGCCGATCACGATCACCGGCTCGGCGCCCAGCCTGGTCGTCAACGCGCCCGGCGCCAGCGTTACGGGCGACTTCAAGAAGGTCAGCAATGCGGGCGCCGGTATCGTGCAGGTGAATGGCGCCAAGCAACCGCCGGACGCTCTGACGGCCGCGGCGAATGGCAGCCGCATCCTTCCCGCCGAGACGACGATCATCGGCAACGTTTCCGGCAATCCCCGCGTCTCCGCGGTGCCTCTGGTTGCCGAGGCCGCGGATAGCGGCGTCGTGCGGGCCGCGCCGGCGAATGCGGCGGACCTGCTGCAAAGCGGCGCGAGCGTGGAGTTGGACCTGTCGCAGCGCGGCGAGCGCTAAACGCCCTCGATGATCACGCGCTTTTGCCTGGACTTGAGCCCGGAGGCGATGCGCACGTTGCGCTTCGGCACGCCGAAATAACCGGCGAGGAACTCGACCAGCGCCTCGTTCGCCTTGCCCTCCACCGCGGGCGCGGCGAGGCGAAGCTTCATCCGACCACCGTGCTCGCCGGCGAATTCAGAGCGCTTCGCGCCCGGCTGCACGTGTAGTTCAAGTATCAAGGAGCGAGGATCACAGACCCGCGACGGCGAACCTCAGGTGGTTGAGCGGGATGAGCAGCACGTACAGGATGATGAGCAGCACCATCGGGGTGAGATCGACCCGCCCGACCAGCGGCACGACGCGGCGCAGCGGCCGCAGGAACGGGCGCGTCACCATGTCGAAAAGCGGGCCGAGCGGCGCGTCGGGATTGATCCAGGAGATGGCCACCTGCACGAAGACCGCGAAGACCAGGATGTAGACGCTGAAGCGCACGAGATCCACGGCGGCAATGGCGGCGATGGCCGCGCCGCTCGGATCCGCGCCGGCGATCGCGGCCTGCGCCCAGAGGCCGAGTGCCTGCAGGAGCCACGCCAGCAGCAGCGTGGCGAGGTCGAGCCCGGCGAGGCCCGGGATGATGCGGCGCGCCGGAATGACGATCCAGTTCGTGGTGGCCAGCAGGAACTCGCCCATCGGATTCCGGAACGGCACTCGCAGCCATTGGAAGTGGAAGCGCGCCAGCAGCAGGAACACGAGGAACGAGACGATCGTGTCGATGAGGAAGGTGGTGATCTGGCCGAACATGTCAGTCCTTCGCCAGCTCGTCGCCGAGCTCGCCGCCGCGGCGGGTGGCGGCCGCGAGCGCCTTGGCGAACCGCTCGGCGAGTTGCTCCTGCTCCATTACCTTCAGCGCAGCCTCGGTCGTGCCGCCCTTCGACGTCACGTTCTTCCGCAGCTGCGCCGGTGCCTCGGCGCTCTCCATAGCCAGCTTCGCCGAGCCGAGCACGCAGTGCTTGGCGAGCTTCAACGAATCCTCGCGCGGGATGCCGGTGCTCTCGGCATACGCCGCGAGCTGCTCGATGAACCAGAACACGTAGGCCGGGCCGCTGGCGGATACCGCGGTGACCGGGTCGATGAGCTTCTCGTCTTTGACCCACACCACTTCGCCCACCGCGCCGAGAATGGCTTCCGCGGTCTTGCGGTCCTGCGCGCCGACCTCCGCCGGCGCATAAAGGCCCGTGACGCCCGCGCCGACCAGCGCCGGCGTGTTCGGCATGCAGCGCACGATGCGGCGATGGCCGCCCAGCCAGCGGGAAAGCGCCGAGAAGCGGATGCCGGCCGCGATGCTGATGACGAGCTTGCCCTGAACGCTCGAGCCGAGCGATGCCAGGGCCGTGCGCATGTCCTGCGGCTTGACCGCGAGCACCAGCGTATCGGCGCGCTGCATGCCTGCGTCGGGAGCGGTCGAAATGTGCACCCGATACTTGGCGCCGAGCTTCTCGCGCGCGGCGGGGCTCAGCTCCACTACCGAGATGGAACGCGGGTCGGTCCCCTTGGCGAGCAGGCCCCCGATCAGCGCATTCGCCATGTTGCCGCCGCCGAGGAAAGCGATGTTCAAGCGGCAGTCCTTTCTGTGCGGCGCGCGCCGAAGATGGCCGTGCCGATGCGCACCAATGTCGCGCCTTCTTCGATGGCGACTTCCAGGTCGTCGGACATGCCCATCGACAGGGTATCGAAGCCGTACGCGCCCTTGAGCGCCTCGAAGGCATCGCGCACTTCGCGGTAGCGCTCGCGCGGCGCGCCGGGCTCGGGGATCGCCATCAGCCCGCGCAGCCGAAGGCGCGGCAGCGACGCGACGGTTTTTGCCAAATTTTGAACATCGGCGCAGGCGACGCCGCTCTTGGTCGCTTCACCAGAAGCGTTGACCTGGATGAGCACATTGAGCGCCGGCAGGCTCGCGGGGCGCTGCTCGGACAGGCGCCGTGCAATTTTTTCACGGTCGACGGTATGTACCCACTGGAAGCGCTCGGCGGCGAGCTTGGTCTTGTTGCTCTGCAGGGGCCCGATCAGGTGCCACTCGAGCGGCGGCAGTGCGCTCATTTTCTCAATCGCCTCCTGCACGTAGTTCTCGCCGAAGGCGAGCTGGCCCGCGGCGTGCGCCTCGGCGATCCGCGCTGCGGAGTGGGTTTTGGAAACCGCCAGCAACATAACCGTGCTCGCATCGCGACGAGCGGCTCGGGCCGCCCGACCAATGCGCTCCCTCACGGCTTGCAGGTTGTCGGCGATTGCCTTCATAATGCCCTGAAAATCTGCGGAAATTTCCATTTCCGCGCCTGGGAGGAATTTTAATGGATCTCACCGAGCTGCTCGCCTTCGTGGTCAAGAACAAGGCGTCGGACCTGCATTTGTCTTCCGGTCTGCCACCCATGATCCGCGTGCATGGCGACGTGCGCCGCATCAACGTGCCGCCGATGGAGCACAAGGACGTGCACGGGATGATCTACGACATCATGAACGACGGGCAGCGCAAGTTCTACGAGGAAAACCTCGAGTGCGACTTCTCGTTCGCGGTGCCCAACCTAGCGCGCTTCCGCGTGAACGCCTTCGTGCAGCAGCGCGGTGCCGCGGCGGTGATGCGGACCATCCCGTCGAAGATCCTGTCCCTCGAAGACCTCAAGTGCCCGAAGATCTTCGCCGACATCGCCGACCAGCCGCGCGGCATCGTGCTGGTCACCGGCCCGACCGGCTCGGGCAAGTCGACCACCCTCGCCGCGATGGTGAACCACATCAACGAGAACGAGCACGGCCACATCCTCACCATTGAGGACCCGATCGAGTTCGTGCACGAGTCGAAGAAGTGCCTGATCAACCAGCGCGAGGTCGGACCGCACACGCTGTCGTTCTCGAACGCCCTTCGGTCGGCGCTGCGCGAAGACCCGGACGTGATCCTGGTCGGCGAGATGCGCGACCTGGAGACCATCCGCCTCGCGCTCTCCGGCGCGGAGACCGGCCACCTGGTGTTCGGCACGCTGCATACCTCTTCGGCTGCCAAGACCATCGACCGTATCGTCGACGTGTTCCCGGCCGCGGAAAAGGAGATGGTGCGCGCGATGCTGTCGGAATCGATCCGCGCCGTCATCTCTCAAACCCTGCTCAAGACGAAGGACGGCAACGGCCGCTGCGCGGCGCACGAGATCATGATCGGCACGCCGGCGATCCGCAACCTGATCCGCGAGAACAAGATCGCCCAGATGTACTCGGCCATCCAGACCGGGCGCCAGATCGGCATGCAGACGCTCGACCAGAACCTTCAGGAGCTCGTGCAGAGGAACGTCATCTCGATGGCCGAAGCGCGCGGCAAAGCGGCGAACAAGGACAACTTCGCAGGGTAAGGAGGCTCCATGGAACGCGAACAGGCAACCAAGTTCATCTACGACCTCCTCCGCGCCCTGATCGCGAAGAAGGGTTCCGACCTCTTCATCACCTCCGGCTTTCCGCCGGCGATGAAGATCGACAGCAAGATGACGCCGGTGTCGCAGACCGCGCTGACCTCGCAGCACACGGCGATGCTGTGCCGCGCGGTGATGAACGACAAGCAGGCGGCGGAGTTCGAGGCGAAGAAGGAGTGCAACTTCGCCATCTCGCCGGCCGGCATCGGCCGCTTCCGCGTCAACTGCTTCGTGCAGCAGGGCCAGGTCGGCATGGTGATGCGCGTGATCACCACCACCATCCCGAGCTTCGACGATCTGAAGGTGCCGCCGGTCCTGAAGGACGTGATCATGACCAAGCGCGGTCTGGTGCTCGTCGTCGGCGGCACGGGCTCCGGCAAGTCGACCACCCTCGCCGCGATGATCGGCTACCGCAACGAAAACTCGCACGGCCACATCATCACCATCGAGGACCCGGTCGAGTACGTCCATCCGCACAAGAACTGCCTGATCACGCAGCGCGAAGTGGGCGTCGACACCGACTCGTGGGAGGCGGCGCTGAAGAACACGCTGCGCCAGGCGCCGGACGTGATCCTGATCGGCGAGATCCGCGACATGGAGGTGATGGAGCACGCCATCGCCTTCGCCGAGACCGGCCACCTGGCGCTCGGCACGCTGCACGCGAACAACTCCAACCAGGCGATGGACCGCATCATCAACTTCTTCCCGGAGGCGCGGCGCCAGCAGCTGCTGATGGACCTCTCGCTCAACCTGAAGGCGGTGATCTCGCAGCGCCTGATCCCGCTGAAGGAAGGCAAGGGCCGCGCCGCCGCGGTGGAAGTGCTGCTGAACAGCCCGCTCATCTCGGATCTCATCTTCAAGGGCGAGATCCACGGCATCAAGGAGATCATGAAGAAGTCGCGCGAGCTCGGCATGCAGACCTTCGACCAGGCGCTGTTCGACCTTTTCGAGGCCGGCCGCATCAGCTACGAGGATGCGCTGCGCTTCGCCGACTCCACCAACGAGGTGCGCCTCAACATCAAGCTGAACAGCAAGATGGCGAAGGAGAAGGACCTCAACAAGGGGATCGAGCACCTCGACATCGTCTAGCCGAGGGACGCTCCGGAAAAAGGGCCGCGCGAGCGGCCTTTTTCATTTGGCGGGGACGAGAAACTCCACCGTGTCGCCGTCGAGGCGCGCCTCGACGGGACCGGCGATCTCCTTCGGCCTCGCTTTGGGCGTCGGCTTCAGCTTGTCGTCGATGTGCAGCGGGAACCCGCTCCACTCGAGCTCGAATTTCCGGCCGCGGCGCGCCGGCAGGACCGCGAG
>DATMIG010000105.1:0-9021 GCA_035554335.1 Burkholderiales bacterium | reverse complement strand
CTGCAGTACGCGCCGTTCGCGCGCGGCGACATCATCACCAAGCAGGGCAACATCCCGCACTGGCTCTATATCGTCGCCTTCGGCGAAGTCGAGGTACGCTACGAGCCGCCGCACGGCGCGCCGCAGGTCATCAGCACCCTGCGCGCGGGGCAATTCTTCGGCGAGATGGCGCTCCTCACCGGCGAGGCGCGCACCGCCACCGTCGTCGCGCTGACCGACGTCGAGTGCTATCGCCTCGACGGCAAGTCGTTCCAGGGATTGCTGCTGCGCCGTCCCGAGATCGCCGAAGCCATGGCCCGCGTCATCAACGCGCGCAAGCCCGACCTCGACAAGGTGCGCGACGCGTTCGCGAGCCAGCCGAGCATCGCCGTCGTGCAGCAGAGCGACCTGCTGACGCGGATCCGCCGCTTCTTCGGCCTGAGGCGCTAATCGGCGTAGACGCCGCTCTTGCGGATGATCGGTGTCCATTTGTCGACCTCCGCTTTGAGCAGCGTGCGCAATGAGTCCGGGGTCGCCTTGGACGGTGAAACGGGTTCCGCGCCGAGCTCCGCAAGCCGGCCCTTGAACGCCGGATCCCGAACCGCGGCTTGTAGCGCCGGCACCAGCCTGTCGAGCGCCGCCTTCGGCGTGCCGCGCGGCGCGAAGAGTCCGTTCCACACCACGAGGTCGAAGCCCTTCATGCCTTGCTCGTCGAGTGTCGGCACGTCGGGCAGCGACGGCAGCCGGTTCGCGGTCGTCGCACCGTAGACCTTCACGTTGCCCGACTTGATCTGCGGCACGGTGTTGGTCGTCTGGTCGCACATGAAATCCACCTGCCCGCCGACGAGGTCGTTCATCGCCGGTCCCGTTCCCTTGTAAGGCACCTGCGTGAACTGCGTGTCGATGCTGGTCATGAAGAGCAGCCCGCACAGATAGGACGCCGAGCCGATGCCCGCGTGCGCGTAGGTCACCTTGTCGCGGTTGCCCTTGATGTACGCCAGGAACTCGGGAAAGTTGGAGGCGGCGGTCGCCTTCTTCGCGATCAGCGTCATCGGCACGTCCGCCACCTGGCCGATGTAATCGAAGTCGTTCAGCGTGTCGTAGGGCAGCTTGCGATAGAGCGACGGCGCGGTCGACATGCCGATGTGATACAGGAGCAGCGTGTAGCCGTCGGGCTTCGACTTCGCCGCCTTGTTGATGCCGATGATGCCGCCCGCGCCGCCGGCGTTCTCGATGATGAACTGGTTCTTCATCGCGCTGCCCATGGCCTGGGCGAGCACGCGGGTGAGCGTGTCGGTCGGCCCGCCCGCGGCCGCCGGCACGACGATGACGATCGGCTTGGACGGATAGTCCTGCGCCGCTGCGCCGAACGCGGCGAGCGATACTGCCAGTGCCAGTAGAGACCTCATTCCTCCTCCCAGGAAAATGGGGTCTGTCCCTGTTTACGCTGCCAGGAACTGATCCTCGTTCAGTGCCATGACGGCGGGAGCGCCTTTCACCACCGTGTCGCGCAGCGCGCCGGCCTGCACGAGGACGTGGTCGCCGTAGAAGCGCGCCGTCGCGATCTTCGCTTCCAGAAAGGCTTTGTCGCCCGAAGCGAGTTTCTTCTCGGCCGCCAGCGCGGCCCGCGCCATCTGCCAGCCGCCGGCGACGATGCCCATCAGCTTGAGGAACGGCACGGCGCCGGCGAACGTGCCGCGCGGATCCTTGCTCTCGACGATGAAGTTGACGCAGTCCGCCACGGCCTGCGCGCCCTGCGCGAGTTGCGCCCGCACGGCTTTGACATCCGTGTTGGCCGATTTGCCCAGCTCGGTGTCCAATGCTTTGAGCGACGCGAGCCAGGCCTTCGCCGTGGCGCCCGCTTCGCGCGCGATCTTGCGGCCGACGAGGTCCATGGCCTGGATGCCGGTCGTGCCTTCGTAGATGGTCGTGATGCGCGCATCGCGCAGGTACTGCGCGGCGCCGGTTTCCTCGACGAAGCCCATGCCACCGTGCACCTGCACGCCGAGCGAGGCGACTTCGATGCCGGTCTCGGTGCACCAGCCCTTCACCACCGGGATCATCAGGTCGACGAACGCCTGGTGGCGCTTGCGTGCTTCGGGGTCGGGATCCTTGCGCGCGAAGTCCATCGCCGCCGCCGTCGTGTAGGCCAGCGCACGCATGGCTTCCGCCTGGGACTTCATCAGCATGAGCATGCGGCGCACATCCGGGTGCCGGATGATGGGTACCGCCTTGCCGCCCTGCACGAGGTCGCGTCCCTGCACTCTTTCCTTGGCGAACGCCAGCGCGCGCTGGAACGCGCGCTCCGCGATGGCGAGGCCTTCGAGGCCGACGGCGAAGCGCGCGGCGTTCATCATGATGAACATGTATTCGAGGCCGCGGTTTTCCTCGCCGACCAGGTAACCCGTCGCCTTGTCGTAGACCATCACCGCCGTCGGACTGGCGTGGATACCGAGCTTGTGCTCGATCGATGCGCAGCGCGCCGTGTTGCGCTTCCCATCCGGCAGGAATTTCGGCACGACGAAGAGCGAGATGCCCTTCACGCCTTCCGGCGCTTCCGGCGTGCGCGCCAGCACGAGATGGATGATGTTCTCGGCCATGTCGTGCTCGCCGTAGGTGATGAAGATCTTCTGGCCTGAGATGAGGTAGTGATCGCCCTGCCGCTCGGCTTTGGTCCGCACGAGCGAGAGGTCGGAGCCGGCCTGCGGCTCGGTGAGGTTCATGGTCCCGGTCCAGCGGCCTTCGACCATCTTCGGCAGGTAGCGCTCCTTGAGCTCGTCGGAGCCGCGCAGCAGCAGGGCTTCGATCGCTCCCTGCGTGAGCAGCGGGCAGAGCGAGAAGCTCATGTTCGAGCTCTTCCACATTTCCTGCACCGGGGTCGAGACCAGGCGCGGCAGGCTCTGCCCGCCCCACTCGGTTTCGAACGGCAGCGCGTTCCAGCCGCCGTCGCAGAACTGCTGGTAGGCATCCCGGAACCCTTTCGGCGTGCGCACCTCGCCGTCGGCCCATTTCGAGCCTTCCTGATCTCCGGAATAGTTAATTGGATCAAGAACCTCCGAGGCGAACTTCGAGGCTTCCTCGAGGATGGCGTCCACCGTATCAGGGGTGGCTTCCTCGAAGCCCGGCAGCTTCGCCACCTCCCCCAGGCCCGCCAGCTCGCTCAGCACGAACTTCATGTCCTTCAGCGGCGCCTGGTAGGTGCTCATTTCTTAAGCTTACTCGGCCTTGATCCCCGCGTCGCGGATGGTGCGGCCCCACTTCTCCTGCTCGGCGCGTATGAAACGCGCGAAGTCGGCCGGTGAGCCGCCGCCACTCTCCGCGCCAAACTTCAGGAAGCGCTCCTCGACGTCCGGCATCTTGAGGATGCCGCCGATCTCGCCGTTCAGCCGCGTCACGATCTCGGGCGGCGTGCCGGCCGGCACGAGGACGCCGAACCACCCCGTCGCCTCGTAGCCGGGTGCGCCCGACTCGTCGAGCGTTGGAATGTCCGGCGCGGATTTCGAGCGCTGCAGGCTCGTCACCCCGAGCGCGCGCAGCTTGCCGGCCCGGATATTGGGCAACGCGGTGGCTAAGCTATCGAAGAGGGCCTGCACCTGTCCGCCGAGCAAGTCGTTCACGGCAGGTGCCGTGCCCTTGTAGGGGACGTGAACGATGTTCACGCCGGTGAGGCTGCGGAAGAGCTCCGCGAAGAGATGCGGACCGGTCGCGTTGCCGACCGATGCGTAATTGAGGGTGCCCGGCTTCGCCTTGGCGAGCGCGATGAATTCCGCCGTCGTTCTGGCCGGCACGGACGGATTCACCACCAGCACGTTCGGAATGCGCACTGCCAGGATCACCGGCGTGAGGTCCTTCTGCGGGTCGTAGGACAGCTTCGCCTGCAGGAGCGGCTGCAGCGCAATGCTGTTCGAGCCGAGCAGCAGCGTGTAGCCGTCGGCCGGCGACTTCGCCACCACATCGGTGCCGATGATGCTTCCCGCGCCCGGCCGGTTCTCCACGACCACCGGCTCGCCCAGCCGTTGCTGGAGCTTCTCGCCGATGGTGCGGCCGGTGATGTCGGTCGGCCCGCCGGGCGGGAACGGCACGATGAGGCGCAGCGGCTTGGACGGGTACGCTTGGGCGAAGGCCGGCAGCGTCACGCACAAGGAAAGCAGAACGAGTAGGCGCTTCATGCCTTGATTCCGGAAACCATGGCCATGTAATGGAGCCGCCGATTGGGGAGACGCTGCGGCATTTCGGGACCGGGATGATCCGGGCTGCTCAGCAGCACGCGGATATCCTCGAAGCCCGCCTTCTTCAGCTCCGCTTCGAGATCCATCTTCATCAGCGTATGGGCGAAGGGCTCGTTGTTGCGGCGGGCGTAGCCGGTGTGAAGCCATTCGCCGATGGCGCCTCCCGGCACGACGCACATGTCGTAGACCGCGAAGACGCCGCCCCGCCTGAGAACGCGCGCGCTTTCGGCGATGCAGTTCCGGATCGCGCGCGGCGGCATCTCATGGAAGAGCCAGTGCGACGCCACTATGTCGATGCTGTCGTCGTCGAAGCGAAGCTTTTCGGCGCTCTGCTGGCACAGCGTGACCTCGACGCCCTCCTCCGCCGTGCGCAGGTGGCCATGGCGCAGGCTCGGCTCACAGACGTCGAGGCCGAAGACTTCCGCTTGAGGGAGGATTCGCTTGATCGCGCGAGAGGAACGCCCGCCGGTACACCCGAGGTCGAGGATGCGCTTCGGGTTCAGGCCGACCTCGGCCGCGCGCTTCTTCAGGAGATCGGCGTACCAGTCGACGAGCGCATCGGGCTTCGAGCCGGCGAAGCTGAGTCCGGTCTGGTACCAGGCGAGGACATAGGCATGGAACGGCTCGCGCCAGAGGCCGCCGTTCAGCTGGTGCGTGTCCGCCTGCGTCACGTAATCCGGGAGCTCGAGCTTCGGATCGAGCTGCAGCTCGCCGGGCCGCGAGGCCGGCGCGCCTTCGAGCAGCGCCTCCAACCTGCTGCGCTGCTTCTCCAGCACGGTCGCGAAGCCCCAGCGGCCATGGAAGCGCATCTGCTGGGTGCGACGCTCGAGCCAAGCATAGAGGCGATAGGCCGGCAGCTTCGACATCTCGCGCTCGAGGTCATCGGCGCTTTTCGCGTTCGCGCGGTCGGCGTCCGCCACCACCTCGCGATAGAGCTCGCTGCCCCAAAAGGCCTTCAGCCCCGAAACGAAGCCCTGGTAGGCGCGCGCCTCGAAGGGGACTTCGTACGCGCGCGAAGGAGTCATCGCTCCTCCATCAGTCGCGATACATCGCGCGCCTCGTCCGGATGCAGGAAAGGCCGCATCAGCGCGGCGCCGAAGGCTTTCTCCTCCTCGCTCATCCAGCGCTCGAGCTCCGGAGAGGCCCCGGCCTTATCCAGTTGGGCGTCGGTGAGGCTGCCGCCGGAACGCAGCGCGTGCTTCAGGCGCTGCACTTCGGCCTTGAGCAAAAAGACCTCGCTGCCGAGCGCCGCGATCATGCCGAGCAGCCGTTCGGTATCCGTGTTTTGCATGGGAGACCACCTCCGGAAGACGCACCGCCAGCCAGCTAAGAGCTTATTTCTTCAGCTCCTCGACGACGTTCGGAACCAGCTGGAAGAGATCGCCCACCAGGCCGTAGTCGGCGACCTGGAAGATGGGCGCTTCCTCGTCCTTGTTGATGGCGACGATTACGCGGCTGTCCTTCATACCGGCGAGATGCTGGATCGCGCCGGAGATGCCAACCGCGATATACAGGTCCGGGGCGACGATCTTGCCGGTCTGCCCGACCTGCCAGTCGTTCGGCACGAATCCCGCGTCGACCGCCGCGCGCGAAGCGCCCATCGCGGCGCCGAGTTTGTCGGCGAGCGGCTCGAGCACCTTGGTGAAGTTTTCGCCCGACCCCATGCCGCGGCCGCCGGAGACGATGATCTTGGCCCCCGTCAGCTCGGGGCGCTCGGACTTCGATACCTCGCGACCGACGAACGACGAGAGGCCGGCATCCGCGGGCGCAGGCGCCGCCTCGACGGCGGCGCTGCCTCCGGTGGCAGCGACGGCGTCAAAGGCCGTCGTGCGCACGGTGATGACCTTGATGGCGTCCTTCGACTTGACCGTCGCCAGCGCGTTGCCGGCGTAGATCGGCCGCACGAACGTGTCCGCGCCTTCCACCGCGATGATGTCGGAGATCTGCTGGACGTCGAGCAGCGCCGCGACGCGCGGCATCACGTTCTTGCCGTTGGAAGTCGACGGCGCCAGGATGTGCGAGTAGCCCTTGGCAAGCGATACGACGAGCGCGGCGACGTTCTCGGCGAGGAAGTCGGCGAGATGCGGCGCGTCGGCGTGCAGCACTTTCTTCACGCCCGCTATCTGCGAGGCTGCCCTGGCCGCATCGCCCGCCTGGTGGCCGGCGACCAGCACGTGCAGGTCGCCGCCGATCTTCTGCGCCGCGGCCACGGCGTTGAGCGTGGCCTTCTTGATCGTCTTGTTGTCGTGCTCCGCTACTACGAGGACGGACATCAGAGCACCTTCGCTTCGTTGCGCAGCTTGTCGACGAGCGCTTTGGCGTCGGCGACCTTGGCGCCGGCCTTGCGCTTGGCTGGCTCGACGACCTTCAGGGTTTGCAGCCGCGGAGCGACGTCGACGCCGAGCGCGTCGGGCTTCAGCGTTTCGAGCGTCTTCTTCTTCGCTTTCATGATGTTCGGCAGCGTGACGTAGCGCGGCTCGTTGAGGCGCAGGTCGGTGGTGACCACCGCCGGCAGCTTGATGGAGAGGGTTTCCAGGCCGCCGTCGACCTCGCGCGTGACCTTCGCGCCGGGCGCGGCGAGCTCGATCTTGGAGGCGAACGTGGCCTGCGGCCAGCCGAGCAGCGCGGCCAGCATCTGGCCGGTCTGGTTCGAGTCGTCGTCGATCGCCTGCTTGCCGAGAATGACGAGCTGCGGCGACTCCTTCTGGCAGATCGCCTTCAGGAGCTTCGCCACGGCGAGCGGCTGCAGCTCTTCCGCGCTCTCGACCAGGATGGCGCGATCGGCGCCGATGGCGAGCGCGGTGCGCAGCGTCTCCTGGCAGGCCTGCACGCCGCACGAGACGGCGACGATTTCCGTCGCCTGCCCGGCCTCCTTGAGCCGCACGGCCGCTTCGACGGCGATCTCGTCGAACGGATTCATGGACATCTTGACGTTGGCGGTCTCGACGCCCGTGTTGTCCGCCTTGACGCGGACCTTCACGTTGAAATCGACGACGCGCTTGACTGCTACGAGAACCTTCATGGGGGAAAAATTATAGCCCGCGCCTATTTGGCAACTTCGACCAGGGCGTCGAGCGCGACGGCACCGGTTTCGAACACGGCCACCGGGTTGATGTCGACGGACGCCACCGCGCCGTCCCACGCCACGATCGCTTCGCCGAGCTTGACCGCCATGCTCGCAAACGCGCGCACGTCGCGGGCCGGCTGTCCGCGCAGCGCTCCGAGCAGCGGCGCGATGCGCAGCTCGCCCAGCTTGCGCAGCACATCCTCCTCGCCGAAGGGCGGCAGCAGGAGGCGAAAATCCTTCAGCGCCTCGAGGTAAATGCCGCCATCGCCGACGAGCACAACGGGACCGAAAGCCGGATCGATGCGGGCGCCGAGCGCGAGCTCGCGGAAACCGCGAGCGCGGCGCGCGGCGATGACGCCTTCGAAGCTGGCCCCGAGCACCGTGCAGCGCTCGCGTAGCCGGCGGAATTCTGCCCTCGGATCGGGCGGGCCTACGACGACCAAGCCGTGATCGCTCTTGTGCGGCAGGTCGCGCGAGCAGGTCTTGAGTACGATATCGCCGCCCTCCACTTCGTCCTCGCGGGTGCAGAGGCGATGCTCGATCACCGGGATGCCCGCTCTCGCGAGCATGGCGAGGCTCTCGGCCTCGTTCAGAAACCGCCGGCTCGCGCCGACACGCACCGGCTTTGCCGGCGGCGGCGCCTGGCGCAGGAGCGCGGCATGGTCGGCGACCTGCGCGAGCGCATCCATCGCCTCGGATTCGCTGGCAAAGGTCGCTATGCCGGCCGCAGTGAATGGCGCGCGCACGGCCGGCTGGGGAGCCGCCACCGCGCTCGCGACGCCGTAGCGCTCCTGGAACGCAGCGATGTCGCGAGCGAAGCGCGGCACGTCGTAGCCGGCGCCCGCGACGGGGATGCAGCAAAGGAGCAGATCCGACCGCGCATCGTCGCCGACGATCGGCAGGACGGCGCCGAAGAGGCCCGAGTCGCTGAGGAGCGCGCCGGTCACGTCGATCGGATTCTCCGCCGCGGCGAAGGCCGGCAGGACCGGCCTCAATTTCTGCGCGGGCACCGGCGCAAGCGGAATGCCGCGCCGCTCGGCGTGGTCGGCGCCCATCACGCAGCTCGCGCCAGAGTTGCTCAGAATCACCAGCCGCTTGCCCCGCGGACGCCGCGCGCCGAGGTAGAGCTCCGCCGCCGATACCAGCTCTTGCGGGCTCCCGGCGCGCCAGATGCCATGGCGCTCGAAGAACGCGTCGACCAGCCGGTCTTCGGCCGCCAGGGCACCGGTATGCGAGCTCGCCGCCTTCTGCCCGCTCGATGTGCGGCCCGCCTTGAGCGCCACGATCGGCACGTCGCGGCTGCGCGCCGTTGCCGCCGCGGCAGCGAGGACCGAGGGATCCTTGATCGCCTCCATGTAGAGGAGCACGAGCCGCACGCCCGGATCGGCGGCCACCGCCGCGGCGAGGTCCGGCACCGTGACGTCGGCTTCGTTGCCGGTGGCATGCACGTGGCGCGCGAAGAGTCCCTTGTCGCGCAGCAGCGAGTAGATCGCCTGCGAGTTGGCACCGCTCTGGCTGACGATGGCCACCGGCCCGTCCTTCGCCTCGAGCTCATTGAAGATGGTGGAGAAGTTCGCCACCAGGCCGGTGGCGAAGTTGGCCAGGCCCTGGCAGTTCGGACCGATGAGCCGCATGCCGCGCGAGCGCGCCGCGGCGACCATGCGGGCCTGCGCTTCACGTCCGGCTTCACCGGTCTCGCCGAACCCCGAGGTCATCACCACCGCGACTTTCACGCCGCGCACCGCA
>DATMIG010000104.1:0-27987 GCA_035554335.1 Burkholderiales bacterium | reverse complement strand
GAAGAGCTCCGCCGCCGCGGCGCGGATGCGCTCGCGGGTCTGGAGCTTCTTCTGCTCCCTCAGGCTCGTTTTGCGATCGCGCTCCAAATACGGGCGGGCGAGTACGGGAAATCGAGGTGGTGGATGCCGAGCGGCCTCAGCGCGTCGATCACCGCGTTGGCGAGCGTCGGGATCGCGCCGGTGGTGCCGGCCTCGCCGGCGCCCTTCGCGCCGAGCAGGTTGGTGGGCGACGGCACGAGGTGGTCGTAGAGCTTCGCGCCGCGCAGGATGTCGGCCTTGGGCATCGCATAGTCCATGAACGAGCCGGTGAGGAGCTGGCCGTTCTCGTCGTACACGCAGTGCTCGACCAGCACCTGGCCGATGCCCTGCACGATGCCGCCGAAGGTCTGCCCTTCGAGGAGCGTGTGGTTGATGACGCGCCCGCAATCGTCCACGGCGACGTAGCCCTGGATGTCGATGACGCCGGTGTCCGGATCGATCTCGACTTCGGCGACGTGCGCGCCGCCCGGATAGGACATCGGGCCCGGCACGCCGTCGATGGTGTCGAGCTCGCTCTTGTAGCGGCGCGCCACCTCCTGGAACGAGATCGAAAGGTCGGTGCCCTTCACGCGGTAGCGGCCCTCGGAGAATTCGACGTCCGCCGGCGCGACTTCCATCTGCTTCGCCGCGAGCTCGAGGCCTTTCTTCACCACGGTGCGCGCGGTGGCGACGAGCGCGCTGCCGTGCGCCATCATCGAGCGCGAGCCGATCGTGCCCACGCCGCTGATCTTCGGGCCGTTCGGATCGCTCGCATGCAGCGTGATGCTCTCCACCGGCAGGCCGAGCTCCGCGGCGACGAGCTCGGGGAACACCGTCTCGTGCCCCTGGCCCGATGGCCCGGACATGACGAAGAGCGACGGATTGCCGGAGTCGCCGAACTTGATCGCGGCCTGCTCGGGAATACCGGCCGCGCCGCCGGATGGCTCGACGAATACCGCGCAGCCGATGCCGCGCAGCCGGCCCTCGCGGCGGGAAGCTTCACGCCGGGCGGGAAAACCAGCCCAGTCGGCGTGGCGCAGCGCGTCTTCCATGTACCCCGCGGGATTGCCGCTGTCGTATGTCGAGCCGGCCGGCGTCTTATAGGGATACGCGTCCTTCGGGATGAAGTTGCGGCGGCGCAGCTCGAGACGGTCGATGCCCGTCTCGCGCGCCGCCTCGTCCACCAGCCGCTCCACGAGGTACGTCACGTTCGGACGCCCCGCGCCGCGGTAGGCGGTGATTGGCGTGGTATTGGTGAGCGCGAGCCGGTGGCGTCCATAGAGCGCGGGGATGCGATAGACGTTGACGGCATGCGTCGAGGGGTTGAGCGTGTTGATGAGCGGCCCGGCCTGCGACAAATAAGCGCCCGAATTGCAGATCCAGGTGTGGCGCAGCGCGAGGAAGCGCCCGTCGCGGTCGAGCGCGAGCTCGCCGGTGAGCTCGGCGGCGCGGCCGTGGTGGTCGCTGACGATGGTTTCGAAGCGCGTGCCGACCCACTTCACCGGCCGGCCGAGCGCCTTCGCCGCGTGCATCACCGCGCTGTACTCGGGATACGCCTGCGAGCGGATGCCGAAGCCGCCGCCGACGTCGCGCGCATGCACGCGGAACTTCTCCGCCGGCATGCCCCAGATGCCGGCGAAGTTGGGCACCATCAGCGACAGGCCCTGCGAGCTCGAGTAGAGGTCGAAGCTGTCGGTCGCCTTGTCGTAGATCGCCGCGCAGGCCTTCGGCTCCATCGGGTTGCCGCAGATGCGCGTGCTGTCGAGCGTGAGCTTCGCCACGTGCGCCGCGCGGGCGAACGCCGCCGCGCACGCCGCCTCGTCTCCGTAGTCGTAGTCGAACGCCAGGTTGCCCGGCACGTTTTCATGCAGGAGGGGCGCGCCTTCCTTCAGCGCTGCCGCGCCGTCGACCACCACCGGCAAATCCTCGTAATCCACCTCGATCGCCTCGGCCGCGTCCTGCGCCTGCGCCGGCGAGCCCGCCACGACGAAGGCCACTTCCTGTCCGACATAGCGCACGCGCTCGCGCGCGAGCACCGGGCGCTCGGGCACCTTGAGATGCACGCCGCCGCGCCCGGGATACTTGACCTGCGGCGGCGGCGTCTTCAGGTAGGCGACGTCTTCGCCGGTGTAAACAGCCATCACGCCGGGCATGGCGCGCGCCGTGTCGGTATTGATGGCTGCAATGCGCGCGTGCGCGCGGTCGGAGCGCAGGAACACGCCGTAAAGCTGGTTCGGGAAATTCCAGTCCGCGGTGTAGCGGCCTTCGCCCTTGAGGAGGCGCGCATCCTCGCGCCGCCCAGTGAACGTCGTCACTTCCATACCTCGCTTGCTGTTTCAACCACCAGGGACAGCTTGCGCCACTGCTCCTCCGGCGTCAGGTTGTTGCCGTGGTGGGTGCTGGAGAAGCCGCACTGCGGCGAGAGGCACAGTCGCTCGAGCGGCATGTATTTGGCAGCCTGGTCGATGCGACGGCGCAAGGAATCCTTGCTCTCGAGCTGCGGCGTCTTGGAGGACACCAGGCCGAGCACCACGGTCTTGTCCTTGGGCACGAACCGCAGCGGCTCGAAGCCGCCGGCGCGCTCTGTGTCGAACTCCATGAAGAACGCGTCCACGTCGGAGGAGAACATCGCCTCCGCCACCGGCTCGTAGCCGCCTTCGGCGACCCACGCGCTCTTGAAGTTGCCGCGGCAGGTGTGCATCGCGATCGTCATCCCGGCGGGCTTGTCCTTCAGCGCCTCGCGGATCGTGCGCGCATAGCGCGCGGGCAGGAGACCGGGGTCATCGCCGTTCTGGCGGCAGGTGTCGCGGATCTTCGGGTCGCAGAGATACGCAAACGCCACGTCGTCCAGCTGGAGGTACGTGCACCCGGCCTTCGCAAACTCGGCGATGGCAGCCCTGTAGGCCGCGGCCGCGTCGGCCCAGAACTCGTCCATGTCGCCGTACGCGATGCCCTTGCGGCCGGCGCGCAGGTGAAGCATCGAAGGCGAGGGGATGGTGAACTTCGCGGTGCGCGAGGTGACGCTCTTCAGGAAGCGGAAGTCGTCGACCATGATCGGCCGCGCGTAGCCCACCTTGCCGGTGACGATCGGGATCGGCGGCTGCTCTTGCGTGCCGCCGAACTTCGGGCCGGGATTCTCGCGCAGCGTGACGCCGTCCAGCTGCGAAAGGAAATCGAGATGCCACCACCGGCGGCTGAATTCGCCGTCGGTCACGCTTTGCAGGCCGATCGCCTCCTGCTGGGCGACGACCTCGCGGATCGCTTCCTTATCGACTCGCGGCGGCCGAAGCAGGCTGCCGACGTGGTCGGCGCGGAAGGGCGGATTCAATCTGCCTTGGCTCCGGATTCCTGCACCGCTCTCGTCCATTTCACGACTTCCTGGCGCAGGAAGGCGGCGAACTCGCCGGCGGTGTTGGTTTTCCATTCGAGGCCGAGCTGCGCGAGCTTCGCCTGCACGTCGACCGAGGAGAGCGCCTTGTTCATCTCGGCGTTCAGCTGGTTCACCAGGTCCTGCGGCGTGCCGGCGGGCGCGAAGAAGCCGATCCAGGTCAGATCGTCGAAGCCGGAGAAGCCCTGCTCGTTCACCGTCGGCACGTCGGGCAGCGCCGGCGAGCGCTGCGCGCTCGTGACGGCGATGGCGCGCACGCGGCCCGCTCTGACGTGCGACACGGCGGGAGGCATCGACGTGCTGCCGACCGGCGCGTGCCCGGCCACCACCGCGCCGACCGCCGCGGCGGGCGAGTACGGCACGTGCGTGATGTCGATGCCGGCCGCCATCTTGATGCGCTCGACGGAGAGATGCGTGGTGGTGCCGATGCCGGACGAGGCGTAGGAAAGCTTTTCCTTTTTGGCGAGCGCGACGAGCTCCTGCAGGTTCTTCACCGGCAGGCTCGGGTTCACCGTGATGATGTTCGGCGTGCTCGGCGCGAGGATCACGGGCACGAAGTCGTTGAGCGGGTCGTAGCCGGCGTTGGTATAGAGGCTCGGATTCACCGCATACGCAACGCTGGTCGCGAAGATCGTGTAGCCATCCGGCGCGGCGCGCTTCACGTACTGCGCGGCGAGGTTGCCGCTCGCGCCGGGCTTGTTCTCCACCACCACGCCCTGGCCGAGCGACTCCTGCAGCTTCGGCGCGACGAGGCGCGCGACGAGGTCGGTGGTGCTGGCCGGCGGAAAGCCGACCACGATGTGGATCGAGCGCGCCTTCGGCCAGTCCTGCGCGCACGATGGCCAAGCGATCAGCGCAGCGAGGAAGAAAACGAGTGAACGCAGGGCGAGGCCTCCGCGGCGAATGCTAACATCCCGCCCCCTGTGAAGATTCTGTTCGCGAGCGAAACCGAGAAGGCGGAATTCTGGCTGCCGCTGCTGCGCGAGGCGCTGCCGCGCGACACGTTCGTCACCGACGGCGGCGACGTCGACGTGGCGCTCGTCGCCACGCCGCCCGCCGGCACGCTGGCCAGGCTGAAAGGCGTGAAGCTCATCCAGTCGCTATGGATGGGCGTGGAGAAGCTGCTCGCCGATCCCGGCCTGCCGAAGGGCGTGCCGATCGCGCGCCTCATCGATCCCGGCATGGTCGGTGCGATGTCCGAATCGGTGCTCGCGCACGTCCTCGACTGGCATCGCCATCATTACCGCTATCGCGCGCAGCAGTCCGAGCAGCAATGGCGCCGGCGCAAGCAGTACCTGCCGTCGGATCGCACCATCGGCATCCTCGGCCTGGGCGAGCTCGGCAGCGACGCTGCGCGCAAGCTGCTAGCGCTCGGCTTCAATGTCGCCGGCTTCAGCCGCCGCCCGAAGCAGCTCGAAGGCGTGCAGTCGTTCACCGACCTGCATGCCATGCTGAAGATCAGCGATGCCGTGGTGTGCCTGCTCCCGCTCACCGCGCAGACGCGCGGCATCCTGAACGCGCGCACGCTGGGCCTCATCAAGCCGCACGGCTGCCTGATCAACCTCGCCCGCGGCGGGCACATCGTGATGGACGATCTCGTGCGCGAGCTCGACTCCGGCCACCTCGCGCACGCCTACCTCGATGTCTTCGACACCGAGCCGCTGCCGGCGAGCGACCCGCTCTGGCGCCATCCCGGCGTGAGCATCACGCCGCACTCCGCCGAGCTCACCGACCCGCGCACCGCCGTGCCGAAGATCGTCGAGAACGTCGAGCGCGTGCGCCGCGGCGAGACGCCGCACCACCTCGTCGACTTCGCCGCCGGGTATTGAGCAGCCTTAATCAGGGACTGAGCAGCCTTAATCAGGGACAGACCACGTTTTCGGTCCCGAGCAGCTTGGCCGAGGCAAGAGCGCTGATCGCAGCGGTGCGTGTCAAGGCAAGCGGGCGCGAGATTCCCGAGCCGCCGGAAGAACCGCTACCGGAAAGCTGCTGCGGCCGCGGCTGCGAGGGCTGCGTCTTCGTCACCTACTACGCGGCCCTCGATGCCTGGAGGCGTGACGTCGAAGCTCAGTAGGCGAGCTTCGGGTACCAGTCGCTGCCGCGACCCTCGGGCGTGAGGTCGAGGACGTTCCAGAGCGGCCACATCAGGTCGTTGTGGCGCGCGTTCTGCCCCTTGTCCTCGGGCGCGTAGAGCAGCTCGGAGCCGTAGAAGTGGCGCACCTTGCCGTCTTTCTTCACGAAGACGTTCATCATCGGCATCTGCGCGCCCTTGTCGTCCTCGCCGTGGTAATCGCGGTTGTAGCTCGTCCCGCCCGATGAAAGCAGCCGCAGGTTGTTCCAGCCGCGCCCGCGCGCGTATTGCACGATGCGCTCGATCGGCGACTTGGCGATGACGACCAGGTTCGTGCGCTGCGCGACGTGCTGCGCGTTGCCGTTCAGGCCATCGAGAAACGCCGTGCACATGGGGCAGGCCTGCTTCATGTTCGGCGCGTACATGAAGCTGTAGGCGACGAGCGCATCGCCGCGCGGGAAGAGCTGCGACAGCTTCACCGGCCCGCTCTCGGACGCGAACACGTAGTCCTGCAGCAGCTCGCCGCCGTCCGGCAGCTTGCGGCGCATCGCCGCCACCTTCTCGACCTGCCGCCGCAGCGCGAGCTCGGCTTCGAGCAGCTCCTTGCGGGCGGAGCGGTAGCTGGCGCTCTCGTTCGGAAAGTTCATCTGACCTCCTAGCGGGCGAGATAGCCCGAATCGACCGGCAGGGTAATGCCGGTAATGCAGTGCGCAGCCGGCGAGCAGAGATAGACGATCGCGGCGGCGATGTCCTCCGGCTCCGGCAGCCGGTTGAGCGGCGTGTGGCGCATCACGGCCTTGAGGACGTCCGGGTTGGAGAAGATCGGCACGGTGAGCTGAGTGCGCACGAAGGTCGGCGCGACGGCGTTGACGCGGATGTTGTCCGCCGCCCATTCGAGCGCGAGCGCACGGGTGAGGTTCACGACGCCGCCCTTGCTCGCCTGGTACGAGGCGTTGGGGAAGATGCCGCCCGAGAAGCCCATGATCGACGCGAGGTTCACGATCGAGCCGCCGCCGCGCTTCTTCAGGTACGGTAGCGCGGCGCGCGAGCAGAAGAAGGTGGCCTTGAGGTTGAGATCGAGCACCTGGTCCCATTCCTCGCTGGAGAGCTCGGTGGCGGGCTTGCGCACCGCCCGGCCGGCGCTATTCACCAGGATGTCGAAAGCACCGAGCTGGTCGAATCGCCGGAGGACGGCACGCTCGTCGCTGACGTCGCAACCGTCGGCGATGTCGAGCACGGTGACGCTGGCGCCGCACTCCTTGAGCAGGGCGACGGTGGCGGCGCCGATGCCGCTCGCGCCGCCGGTCACCACGGCGGTCTTGCCGGAGAGGCTGAAGAGGTCCATGGAAAAGTATACTCACGCCGGCGTGTACGACCTGCTGATCAAGAACGCGCTGCTCCTCGACGGCCTCGGCGGCGCGCCGCAGGGCGGCGCCCTCGCCGTGGTGGACGGGCGCATCGCCGCGGTCGGCGACGTGGACGGCGCGGCACGCGAGACGATCGACGCCGACGGGCTCGCGCTGATGCCCGGCATCATCGACAACCACACGCATTACGACGCGCAGATCACGTGGGATCCCTCGGTGTCGCCCTCGCCGGCGCTCGGCGTGACCACGGCGGTCATCGGCAACTGCGGCTTCACCATCGCGCCGTGCAAGCCCGCCGACCGCGAGCGCGTGATGCGCAACCTCACGCAGGTCGAGGGCATGTCGCTCGAGGCGCTGCTCGCCGGCATCCGCTGGGACTTCGAGTCGATGCCGCAGTATCTCGACACGCTCGAGCGCCGCGGCGCGGCGGTGAACGTCGCCGCGTTCGTCGGCCATTCGAGCGTGCGCACGTACGTGATGGGCGACGACGCGACGGAGCGGGCGGCGACGCCGGGCGAAGTCGCACAGATGAAGCAGCTCGTGCTGGAGGCGATGCGCGCCGGCGCGGTCGGCTTCGCCACCAGCACTTCGCCGGCGCACAACGGTGCGGGCGGAAAGCCGATGCCGTCGCGGCTTGCGGATGACGAAGAGCTCGCCACGCTGGTCGGCGCGCTGAAGGAGGCCGGGCGCGGCGTCTTCATGCTCACCAAGGGCGGCCACACGAAGATCGAGTTCCTCGAACGCCTCGCCGCCGAGTCCGGGCGGCCGGTGGTGGTCGCCGCCCTCCTCTACAGCAGCACCAACCCGCAAAGCGTGTTCGACGATCTCGCGGCAATCCGCGAGGCGAACGCGCGCGGGCGCCGGATGCTCGGGGCCGTCTCCTGCTGCCCGCTGTCGATGGATTTCACGTTGCGCTCGCCGTACACGTTCGAGGGGCTCGACGCCTGGAAGGCCGCGCTGCCGCTCAAGGGCGAGGCCTACAAGCGCAAGCTGGCGGACGCCGGGTTCAGAAACTCCGTCAAGGAAGAAATCGCCCGGCCGGCCCACTTCCGCCTGTTCAACGGCGAATGGGACAAGGTGCAGATCGTCGAGTCGGCCCGGCCGCAATACGAGCAGCGAACCGTGGGCGCGCTCGCGCGCGAGGCGCGGCGCGACCCGCTCGACTTCATGCTCGATCTCGCGCTCGACGAGAACCTGGATACGGTGTTCAACGCGCTGCTCCTGAATTCGGACGAGCAGGCGGTCGGCCGCATGCTGCGCGACCCGTGCTCGCTCGTCTCGCTCTCCGACGCCGGCGCGCACCTCACGTTCTTCAATGACGCCGCCTTCGGCCTGCACCTCCTCGGGCACTGGTCGCGCGAGCTCGGCGTGCTCACGCTGCCGCAGGCGGCCTGGCGACTGACCGGGCATCCCGCCCGCGTGTTCGGCATCCGTGAGCGCGGCGCGCTGAAGCCCGGTTATTTCGCCGACCTGCTGCTCTTCGACCCGGCAACCGTGAACCGCGGGCCGAACAAGCGGGTCTTCGACCTGCCGGCCCGGCAGCCGCGCCTCATGGCGAGCGCCGTCGGCGTGCACGGCGTATGGGTAAACGGGCGCCGGCCGATAGAGGAACTGCCCGGAAAGGTACTGCGCGAGTTCGCACCGTAGCGTCAGCCCGACACTCGCTCGCAGAGTGTCGAATAAGCGCTACGCGGATTTCCGTCGTCGCCGGGCGACATCAAAGTTTGCTCTACTAAAACTGAAACGTTCCGCTTCAAACACTTAGCCGCAGGTACGGTTCGTGCGTTGTGGGACCCGCTGTCCTTTCGTCTACTACATTGGGAGCAGAGAGTGCTACAGAAAGACGGGTTTTTCCGTAAACGCGACGAGCGCCGCGAAGAAGCCAAGCGCGATGACAATCTTTTCCGCCCGACGCAAGCGGTAACCACTGCTCCTGCCGCGGCCGCCAACGCCGCCGACACGGAAGCGACGGTTCCGAACACGATGCCGGTCAGCGAGCGCAAGGAAGCGCGCCTCGTCGTCGGTCCGGACATCAAGCTGAAGGGCGTCGAGATCAGCGATTGCGACACGCTGATCGTCGAAGGCCGCGTCGAAGCGACGCTCGACTCGCGCGTCCTCGAGATCACGCCGAACGGCGTGTTCCAGGGCACGATCGCCGTCGACAACGCCGAGGTCCATGGCCGCTTCGAGGGCGAGCTGACGGTGCGCAAGCAGCTCACCATCTTCGGCGCCGGCAAGGTGTCGGGCAAGATCCGCTACGCCAAGATCAAGGTCGAGGAAGGCGCGGAGCTCTCCGGCGAGATCTCCATGCTCGACAAGGCCGCGAACGCCGGCGTCCGCAAGGCCGCCTAAAAGCCGTAGCGCAGCAATTCGGGGTCAGGACCGGAACGCAGATCCGGTCCTGACCCCGATTTATTTACAGGATGACCGCGATGACCAGCAGCGTGGTCAGGCCAAGCAGCGCGAAGTCTTTCCAGATCGAACTATCCATGGCCGGCAATCTAAGCCGGCAGGTACCCATTGGCTGCGCCGGGCGTCACGTCCCGAACGTGAATTTGCACTAATGGTGATGGTGGCCATGGCCATGATCGTGGTGATCATGGTCGTGGTGATGGTCGTGCCCGTGGCCGTGGTCGTGGTGGGCATGGCCGCCGACTACCTCCGGCTCGAACGGCTCCTCGACCCGCGACACCTCCAGGCCATGCTGGCGCAGGGCCTCGTCGAGCTCGTCGGCATCCGGCAGGCGCATGAAGCCGTCGCCGAATTGCACCGGCACGTGGCCGTTGCCGAGGATATAGGCGACCCGCGGCAAGGCGGCCCCGGCGACGTGCAGGAGCTTTTCCGGCGCCGCGATCACCTCGATCACGCGTCCGTCGGAGGCGGTGACGAGATCGCCGCCGCGCAGCACCTCGCCCGGCGGCAGCTTGAGCTGGACCTCCTCGCCCGACGCCAGGCGGGCGGCCTGCCGGCCGTTGCGCCGCGCCTCGAACGGCAGCACGAGCTGCCCTTTGACGTCGACCTTGTAGGCGCTGCGGCGGATCTTCAGCTTCGCGGTGAGCTCGACCATGGGCGGATTCTAGCTACCATCGCGCACGTGAGCCGCCAAAGCCGCCGGTTCCTCGGCATGCTGACGCCGTCCTCGAACACCACGCTCGAGCCCGTCGTCTCGCGCATGCTCGAAGCCGTGCCCGGCGTCACGGGCCATTTCGGCCGCTTCCGCGTCACCGAGATCTCGCTCTCCGACCAAGCGCTCGGCCAGTTCACGGACGAGCCGATGCTGTCCGCGGCCGAGCTCCTCGCCGACGCGCGCTGCCACTCGATCTGCTGGAACGGCACCTCCGCCGGCTGGCTCGGCTTCCACACCGATCGGCAGCTGTGCGAAAAGATCACGCAGCGCACCGGCATCCCCGCCTGCTCCTCGGTACTCGCGATCGACGAGATCTTCCGCCGGTCGGGCGTGCGGCGCTTCGGCATGGTTTCGCCGTATACCGACGACATCCAGGAAAGGATCGTCGCCAACTTCAGGCGCGAAGGCTTCGAGTGCGTCGCCGAGACGCACGAGCGCCTGAAGGTCAACTTCGCCTTCTCGGAGGTCGAGCCGGACACCATCGAGCGCCGCATTCGCGAGGTGGCAAGGGAAAAACCCCAGGCGATCATCGTGTTCTGCACCAACATGGACGGCGCGACTCCCGCCGAGCGCCTCGAAGCGGAGCTCGGTATCCCGGTCTACGACACCATCGCCACTGCCGTCTGGGCATCGCTGCGCGCGGCGCAGGTCGATCCGCGCCTCGTCCAGGGCTGGGGGCGCCTCTTTCGGGAGCTCGCGTGAGGCGTCGATGAGGCTCAAGGGCCGCAGCGCGCTCATCACCGGCGGCAACACCGGCATCGGTCGCGCGATCGCGCTGGCCTATGCGCGCGAAGGGGCCGATGTCGCGCTCGCCTGGATCGACCGCGAAGCGGACGCGAAAAGCCTGGTGCAGGAGATTTCGGCCCTTGGACGCCGGGCGAGCGCCATCCGCTGCGACGTCACGAAGGAAGCCGACGTCGTGGCCTGCGTAAAGGAGACCATCGCCACGCTCGGCAAGCTCGACGTGCTCGTGTCGAACGCCGGCATCCAGCGTCCGCAGCCGATCACGCAGATGAGCGTCGACGACTGGGACCGCATGATGGCCGTTCACCTGCGCGGCGCGTTCCTCGTCTCGCGCGAGGCCGCGAAGCACATGATGCCGCGCCGCACGGGGCGGATGATCTTTACCTGCTCGCAGCTCGGCTACATCGGGCGGGAGCGCTATAGCGCCTACTCCGCCGCCAAGGCCGGCCTCATCGTCTTCATGCGCTCGCTCGCCAAGGAGTTCGCGCCGCACGGCATCCTCGTGAACGGCGTCTCACCGGGGCTGGTCGACACCGGCTTCGACCCGCTGCCCGAGGAGGTCAAGCAGGCGCACGCCGCCGGCCTGCCGCTCAAGCGCCTGGGCACGCCGCAAGACATGACCTCGGGCTACGTGTTCCTCGCTTCCGACGAGGCGTCCTACTACTGCGGGCAGCTCCTGCACCCGAACGGCGGCGAGATCATGCCGTAAGGCGTTTCACTCGTATTCGAACGCCGTGTCCTTTACCGCCGTTGGCGAGACGCTGGACTGGTAGCCCTTCGGAGGCGTGTTGGCCGGCGCCTCGGCCGGAGCGGCGATCGCCTGGGACACGAGCGTCGCGTCGGACGGCGTGGCGTCGCCGCAGCCGGCGCTGGCGAGGTTGATGGCAAGAAGAAACGCGCTGGCGGTGAAGCGGAACATGACTGTCTCCTTCGTGTGGCGGACATCGTGTCCGCGGAGACCAATCTAGGATTCCGCTGCCGGCGGCGATACGGCGCCGCTCACATCCGGCGTGCCCAGTATTCCCCTATCTAGTCCAGCGCTCGTCGAAGCCGCGCCACACCGTCGGCGAGCCGGTCGAGCTCCGCGGCGAAGCACCAGCGCACGTAGCCCTCGCCTTCCGGCCCGAACGCGGCGCCGGGCGCGAGGCCGAGGCCGTGCTCACGCACGAGCCGCTTGCAGAAGGCGAGGCTGTCCGTCATGCCGCGCACGCGGAAGAAGACGTACAGGGTGCCGTCCGGGAGCGCCGCCTCTACGCCCGGGATCTGGCGGAGCGCCTGCACCAGGAAGTCGCGTGCCCGGCGGAAGCGCTCAAGGCTGCGCGCGATCACGGGCTCACCGCGCGTGACCGCCGCGATGCCGGCGCGCTGGACGAAGACCGGACTGCAGGAGGTGTTGTATTCGATGAGCTTGCCGAGGTCCGCGGTGAGGCCCGGCGGCACCACCAGCCAGCCGAGCCGCCAGCCGGTCATCAGCCAGGACTTGGAGAAGGTATTGGTGCTGATCACGCGGTCGCCGTCGTCCATGATGTCCAGGAACGAGGGCGCGACGCCCCCGGCACCGAAGTAAAGACGCTCGTAGGCGTCGTCGGCGAAGATCCAGATGCCGTGCCGGCGGCAACGGTCGAGGATCGCCTTCTGCTCCTCGCGCGTGACGGTCCAGCCGGTCGGGTTGTTCGGCGAGTTGAGGTACAGCGCCCGCGTCGCCGGTGTGAGTTCATGTATCAAACGGGCAACATCGAGCGTCCAGCCCTCCGGGCTGAAGTCGAGCGCCACGGTGGTCACGCGCGCGCCCAGGATCTTCGGGATCTCCTGCAGGTTCGGCCAGAGCGGCACGACCTCGACGACGCGGTCGCCCGGGTCGACGAGGAGCTGGGAGGCGAGCATCAGGGCATTCACGCCGGCGCTGGTGACGGCCACCTGGTCGGGGTCGGTCTTGCGGTGCAGGCGCGTGGTATAGGCGGCTAGCGCCTCGCGCAGTTCGGGGATGCCGAGGTTGTGCGTGTAGAAGAGATCGCCCGCGGCGATCGAGTCGGTGGCCGCCTGGCGGATGAATTGCGGCGTCGGCTCGTCGGGCTCGCCGACCCAGAAGGCGAGGATGTCGCGGCGGCCGACGCCTTCGTTGTAGAGCTCGCGGATTTTCGAAGCGGCGAGGCTGCGCACCGCGTCGCGAGCGGATAATGGACCCACCCGCCGAGTGTAGCCAAAAAAGACTTGAACCATTCCCGCTGGGCGCTCGCCGCCGCGCTCGCCACGATGTTCCTGTGGGGCGTGAACTTCGCCTTCGTGAAGTACGTGCTCGACGCGCTCGGCGTCGGGCCGTTCCTCTTCATCCGCTTCGTCTCGATGCCGATCCTCGCCGCGGTGCTGCTGCTCGCCGTGTTCCGCCGCCAGGTGGCGAAGACCTGGCCGAAGCGCGAGGACTGGCCGCGCTTCATCGCCTGCGGGCTCATCGGCCACACGCTGCACATCGGCATCGTGTTCTGGGGCATCAGCCTGTCGACCGCGTTCTCCTCGGCGGTGGTGCTGACCAGCCAGCCGCTCTTCACGCTCCTCATCCTGCTGGTCCTCGGCGACGAGCGGCTGCGCGCGGGCCAGGTGGCCGGCACGCTCGTCGCCTTCGCCGGCATCGCGGTCTTTCTTTCCGACAAGTTCGGCCGCGGCGTGGTGCACGCCGGGCTCGGCGATCTCGTGCTGCTCGCCGCCTCGGCGTGCTTCTCGCTCTATACCGTGCTCGCCCGGCCGCTGGTGGCGCGCTATGGGCCGCTGATCGCCTTCACCTACACGCTCTTCATCGGCGCGCCGCCGCTCCTCCTTCTCTCGGCGGCGAGCTTCTTCGGCGCCGACCTCGGAGGTCTCACGCCGATGGTGTGGCTCGGGCTCTTCTGGTCCATCGCGCTTTCCTCGGTGCTCGGCTGGCTGGTGTGGGCATGGGTGAACCACGTGCGCGGCATCGCGCGCTCGGCGCCGCTCCTCTACCTGCCGCCGCCGATCGCGGGGCTGGTGGCCTGGCTCACGCTCGACGAGCACTTCACGCTGCTCAAGATCGCCGGCGCGGTGGTGACGATGGCGGGCGTGGCGTGGGCACAGTGGGGCACGGCTAAAATCCCCGCCACCACCACCGGAGGATAAGAAATGTCAGCTGGACACGGCCATGGCCATGGCGATCACGGCGGCAACAAGCGGATCGCGCTGCTCATCTCGGTGCTCGCGCTGGTCCTCGCCTTCGCCGAGACGCTCGGCAAGGGGGCGCAGACCGCGGCGCTGGCGTCCAACATCGAGGCTTCGAACCTCTGGGCCTTCTTCCAGGCGAAGACCATCCGCCAGACGGTGCTGCGCACCGCCGCCGAGGAGGTGCAGGTCTCGGACAAGCTCACCGAGCCGGCGAAGAAGCAGGTCGAGAAGTGGCGCGAGACCGCGCAGCGCTACCAGAACGAGCCCGAGACCAACGAAGGCCGCGACCAGCTCGCCGCGCGCGCCAAGGAAGCCGAGAAGAAGCGCGACCGCTCGATGGCGGCCTATCACCACTACGAGGTGGCGTCGGCGGCGGTGCAGATCGCGATCGTGCTGGCCTCGGCCTCGATCATCGCCGGCGTCGCCGCGCTCGTGTGGGTGGCGGGGGCGCTGGGCGTCCTCGCCATCGTGTTCTGCGTGATCGGGTTCTTTTTCCCGACCATAGTGCACTTCGTCTAGGCGCCGAGAATCCTCAGCAGCACCTGGCGCCCATCCTGCAGGGCGAAGCGCGCCTCGTGCGCCGGCTCGCGCGCCAGGTCCTCGGCGCTGCGGCCTTCGTAGCCGTCGCGGAAGCGCCGGTTGCCGGCGAGCACTACGTCACGCTGCAGGTCGACCACGTACGCCGGCACGTCGAGCTTCTCCAGGATCGCCAGCGAGAACTCGTGCGCGCGCAGCGCCTCGCGCAGCTTGGCCACCAGCACGGTCACGGTGAGGAAGGTGACGAGGAGCTCGACCGCGTCCCAATAGAAGTAGAGGTTGCTGCTGTAGTGATGCTCGCCCCGGAAGATGAACACCCAGAGCGCCACGGCCGCGAGCGAGACGGCGATGCCCCACTTCGCGCCGGCTGCCCACGTCACCATGACGACGGGGACGAGGTGCAGGATGCCGACCTGCAGGTCGTAGCCGGTCAGCTTGTCGATCACCGAGATGGCGAGCACCAGGATCACCGCGCTCGCGCAGGTCACCGCCGGGCTGTAGTCGCCGAACAGGTCGGATCCGGTCGGCGCCGGAGAGAGGATTCGGTCGGCCACGACAGGACGATTGTCCTGCCGAAGCGCTCAGCCGATCAAGCCCAGCGCTGGCTGGAGATGTCCGCCGGCGGCGCCGCGTCGTCGGCGACCAGCACCACGCGGGTATGGGAGCCCAGCCGCGTGATCCACACCTGGCCGCGCGGCGAGTACATCGGCCACGGCTCGTTGTCGGCCTGCTCGCCGGGACGCGCTACCCGTTGAAGTTGCCAATTCAGCACGCCGCGATGGTGGGGCTTCGCTCTCGTTTGCGGAATACACCAATCGCCAAGATCTGTACGGCGCCCGAAAAAGATCTTCAGCGCGTCGTGTGACGTGCGTAGGCGACGACCGCGCGAAAGGCGGAACTACTTCACGTCCCGCTGCTAAATCTGGACGCGCGAACCGAGCTCGATGACGCGGTTGGTGGGGATGTTGAAGTAGTCGGTGACGTTGCCGGCGTTGCGCGCCATCGCGGCGAACACCCGGTCGCGCCAGAACGCCATGCCGACGCCGCCCGCGCTCGGCACGATCTTCTGCCGCGAGAGGAAGAACGAGGTTTCCATCATGTCGAACTCGAGGCCGAGGGCCGAGCAGAGCTCGAGCGCGCGCGTCACGTCCGGCCGGTTCATGAAGCCGTAGCGCACGCGGATGCGCCAGCAGCCGTGGCCGAACGACTCCACGCTCACGCGGTCGGTGAACGCCACCCAGGGCACGTCGCGCACCTCCACCGTGAGGAACACCACGCGCTCGTGCAGGACCTTGTTGTGGTTCAGGTTGTGGAGCAGCGCGTGCGGCACCGCGTCCGGCGTGGCGGTGAGGAAGATCGCCGTGCCTGGCACGCGGTGCGGCGGGTCGCGGAACAGCGAGGTGAGGAAACCCTTCAGCGGCACCGAGCCCTCCTCCAGCCGCTGGAACAGGATCTCGCGCCCGCGGCGCCAGGTGCTCATGGTGATGAACACGCAGGCACCGATGGCGAGCGGAAACCAGCCGCCGTCGGCGATCTTGAGCAGCGTCGAGGTGAAGAACGAGAGATCGATCGCGGCGAAGAACCCGGTGGCGAAGATGCAGAGCACGAGCGGGTAGTTCCAGATGTAGCGGATGACGAAAAACGTGAGCAGGGTGTCGACCAGCATGGTCGCCGTCACCGCCACGCCATAAGCGCCGGCGAGCCTCGAGGAGGATCCGAAGCCGATCACGGCCGCGATCACCACCGCGCAGAGCGCCCAGTTGACCGACGGGATATAGATCTGCCCCGCCTCGCGCGCGGAGGTGTGCACGATGGTCATGCGCGGCAGGAAGCCGAGCTGTACGGCCTGCTTGGTCAGCGAATAGGTGCCGGTGATCACTGCTTGCGACGCGATGACCGCCGCCGCCGTGGCGAGGACCACCATCGGATAGAGCGCCCAGCCCGGCAGCAGGTAGTAGAACGGGTTCTCCACCGCCTTGGGGTTCACCATGAGGAGCGCGCCCTGGCCGAAGTAGTTGCAGACGAGCGCCGGCGCGACCAGGCTGAACCAGGCGAGCCGCACCGGGCCTTTGCCGAAATGGCCCATGTCGGCATACAGCGCTTCGGCCCCGGTCACCGCCAGCACGACCGCGCCCAGCACCACGAAGCTCTCGCCGGCGTGGCTGAGCAAAAAGCCCAACGCGTGCGCCGGATTCAGCGCCGCGAGGATCGCCGGCGCCTGCGCGATGCCGGCAATGCCGGCCGCGCCGATCGCCAGGAACCAGAGCATCGTCACCGGTCCGAACAGCCGCCCGATGGCCGCGGTGCCGCGTGCCTGCAGGGCGAAGAGCGCAAGGAGCACGCCGACGCTGATCGGCACCACGTAGGGCTTGAGCGCGAGCGTGCCGACCTGCAGGCCCTCGACCGCGCCGAGCGTCGTGATGGCGGGCGTGAGCACCGCGTCGCCGTAGAAGAGCGAGGCGCCGAAGATACCGATGAGGAGCAGCGGGATGCGCCATCCGGGGTGGTTCCTGATCGCCTTCTGCGCGAGGGCGATGAGCGCCATCACCCCGCCCTCGCCGCGGTTGTCCGCGCGCATGATGAGCAGCACGTACTTCAGGGATACCACGATCATCAGCGACCAGAAGATGGTGGACAGGCCGCCGAGGATGTTCTGCGCGGTGAGCGGGATGCCGTGGTCCGGGGAAAACGTCTCCTTCGCCGCGTAAAGCGGGCTGGTGCCGATGTCGCCGAAGACGACGCCGAGCGCGGCGAGCGTCAGGGCGCCGAGCGAGGATTTGCGCGAACGGCTAAGGGTGCTGTCCAACCTACTGGGCTTTCCTGGCGGGAGGCTTGGCAAAGTCGAGGTTGATGAGGTCGCCGAGCTGATCCGACAGCGTCTCGCGCACCTTCTTCATGGCCGGGAACGCCTTCTTGAACGCATCGACGATCTTCGGATCGTAGCGCGTGCCGGCGCCTTTCACGATCTCGGCGGCCGCCTCCTCGATCGTCTTCGGCTCGCGGTGGAACTGCGTGGTCGTCATCGCCTCGAAGCCGTCGACCACCGCCATCACCCGCCCCGGCCAGGGAATCGCGTCGCCCTTGAGCCCGCCCGGGTAGCCCGAGCCGTCCCAGTTCTCGTGGTGGGTGAGCGCGATGGCGCGCGCGAGCCTGAAAAGGGGATCGTCGTGCTCGCCGATGATCTCGGCGCCGATCTTCGGATGGCGCCGGATGCGCTCCAGATCGGGCGCGGAAAGCCTCTCCTTCTTCCGCAGGATCTCGGCCGGCACGCCGAGCTTGCCGACGTCGTGCAGGGGCGCCGCCGTGTACATCATCTCGGCGAGGTCCGGTTTGGCGCCCGCGGCGAGCGAGATGAGGCGCGCGTACTGCGCGAGGCGCATGACGCGGTTGCCGACGGCGGCGGTCTCGTGCATGGACATCGCGCGCGCCAGGCGCCGGATGAGCTCGGTGCGCGTCTGCAGGAGCTGCGCCGTCCTTTCATGCACCAGGCGCTCGAGCTCGTGACGCCGGTCGATGAGCGCGAGGTGCAGCCGCACGCGCGCCTTCAGCACCAGCGCGTTGATCGGCTTCGTGATGTAGTCGACCGCGCCGACCTTGAAGCCCTCGACCTGCGCCTGCGCCTCGGTCTTGGCGGTGAGGAAGATGATCGGGATGTCGCTCGTGCGATGGTCGGCCTTGAGCGCCTTGCACACGTCGAAGCCCGAGCTGCCCGGCATCTCGACGTCGAGCAGGATGAGATCCGGGCGCTTCTCGCCGAGCGTCGCCTTCACCGCCTTGGTGCCGTTCTCCGCCGTGATCACCGTATAGTCGGTGCCGAGCGCTTTCGCCATCAGGGCGAGAAGGTCGGTGGCATCGTCTACGGCGAGGATGGTCGGGCGCTTGGCTTCCGTCACTCGGGCGCAGTGTATCCCGCCTGCGCCAATCGCTTCCGCGCCTCCGCTCCGGTCAGGTGGTCGACGAAGTCGGGCACCAACCTCGATTCGCTGACCGGTGCGGCGACATACACCGTGTACTTTTGCAGCTCGCGCGGCAGCTCCCCGGCGAGCTTCACGCCTTTCACCGGCAGGATTTCGCTGATCTGGTGGATGCCGAGCTCGATCTCGCCGCGGCCGACCGGCTCGACGATGTAGCCGCCCTGACCCAGGCGCGCCTTCTTTTCAATTTCTTGCGAAATACCCAGTCTGTTGAGCACCTCGGCGACGTGCTTGCCGCTCGTGCCGACTTTCGGGTCGATGTACACGACCGACTTCGCCGCGAGCAGCGCCTGCTTGAATTTCTCCGGCGTGGAGATATCCGGCGCCGGCGCCCGCTCGTTCACCGCGACGCCGATGCCCACGCGCGCGATCGGTTTCGCCCCGCGCTTCACGCGTCCTTCCTTCTCGAGGCGCGGCAGCACCTCCTGCGTGACGATGACCAGGTCGACCTTCGCTCCTTGAGCAAGAGACTCGGTGAGCTTGCCCATCGGCTGGTACTGCACCTGCACCTTGCCGCCCGGGAAGGAAGCGGCGAGCGGCTCGACCAGCGACTTGGCGGCGCCCCCGGAAAGGACCTGCAGGTCCTGCGCAGCAGCCGCCATGGGCAAGGCGAGGAGGAGAAGCCAGAACCTCATGCGCGCTTTCCTTTCTTGTTGGCGCGTTCCAGAAGCTGTGCGAACTGCATGGGCGGCACCGGCTCGCCGTACAGGAAGCCCTGCACCTCGTCGCAGCCGTGGCGCTTGAGGAAGTGGAGCTGCGCGTCGGTCTCGACGCCTTCCGCGACGACCTTCAGGTGCAGGGCGTGGCCGAGCGAGATGATGGCCTGCGCGAGCACCCCGTCCTCCGCTTCCGAGCCCGAGCGAATGTCGCGCACGAAGGAGCGGTCGATCTTCAGGGCGTCGATCGGCAGGTCCTTGAGGTACGAAAGGCTCGAGTAGCCGGTGCCGAAGTCGTCCACCGAGAGCAGCACGCCGAGCGACTTCAGCCCCTGCAGGGTGGCGATCGCCGTTTCCACGTTGTGCATGACCATGCTTTCGGTCAGCTCCATCTCGAGCTGCGCGGGCTCGAGGCCGGTCTCTTCCAGCGCGCTCGCCACCGTGCGCACCAGGCCCTCGGCGCGGAACTGCCGGGCGGAGAGGTTGACCGAGACGACGCCGGGCTTGAGGCCCGCGTCGAGCCATGCCTTCACCTGGCGGCAGGCCTCGTGGATCACCCACTCGCCGAGCTGCACGATGAGGCCGGTGTCCTCGGCGATCGGGATGAAGCGCGCCGGCCGCACGAGGCCCCATTCCGGGTGCAGCCAGCGCACCAGTGCTTCCGCGCCGATGATGGTGCCCGAGCGCAGGTCCACCTTCTGCTGGTAGTGCAGCATGAACTCCTTGCGCTCGATCGCGCGCCGCAGCGCGTGCTCGAGCGCGAGGCGGTCGTTCACGCGCTCGTTCATCTCCGAGGTATAGAACTGGAAGTTGCTGCGGCCATGCTCCTTCGCGCGGTACATGGCGGCATCCGCGTTCTTCAGCAGCGTGTCGACGTCGCGCCCGTCCTGCGGATAGAGCGAGATGCCCGCGCTGCAGGTGACGTACATCTCCTTGCCGTCGATCATGATCGGCTCGGCCACCTTGGCGGTGATGCGCTGCATGGCGCGGAAGATGATCTCCTCGTTCGACTGGTCGTTGAGGATCAGCACGAACTCGTCGCCGCCGACGCGCCCGACCGTGTCGCCTTCGCGCAGCACGGAGCGCAGCCGCTCGCTCATGCCCTTCAGGAGCTTGTCGCCGGTGGAATGGCCGAGCGAGTCGTTGACGAACTTAAAGTGGTCGAGGTCCATGAACACGACCGCGATGTTGCGCGGGTTGCGCTGCGAGTACACCGCCTGGCGCAGGCGGTCGTGCAGGAGGTTGCGGTTCGGCAGGCCGGTGAGCGCGTCGTAGTTCGCCTGGTGCTCGAGCTGCACCTGGTAGCGCTTGCGCTCGATCGAGTAGTGCATCGACCGCAGCAGGAGCTCGCGGTCCAGCCGGCTCTTGACAAGGTAGTCCTGCGCGCCCGCCTTGACCGCGGAGAGCGCCAGCGCGTCGTCGTCGTTGCCGGTCAGCACGATGATCGGCACCGCCGGCGAATGCGCGTACACCTTGGCGAAGGTGTCGAGGCCGTGGCTGTCGGGCAGCGTGAGATCGAGGATCACGAGCGCCGTCTCGCCGCCCGACAGATGCTCGAGGCCTTTCGCCAGGCGATCGGCCGAATGCACCGTGAACGGCGCCCGCTCGTCCTCCGCGATCATCTCGCGGATCAGCCGTGCGTCGCCGGGGTTGTCCTCGATCAGCAGAACGTTATGCATCTGCCCCCCTGACAAGGGGGTCGGGAGCCGAAGGCGACCGGGGGGTTTTGGAAAAAACCCAACCCCCCGCTCGCAAAAGCCGCTCGCTTCCCCCCTTACCAGGGGGGCGGCGACAAAACCAGGGCGCGGCGGGGCTAGTGCCCATTCGGCGGCAGCGTCACCACCGTGAGCCAGAAGATGTCGATCGACTTCACCACCACGATGAACTTCTCCAGATCGACCGGCTTGGTCACGTAGCAGTTGGCGTGCAGGTTGTACGTGCGCAGCACGTCCTCTTCCGCCTTCGACGTGGTGAGCACGACGACCGGGATGCGCTTGAGCTTCTCGTCCTGCTTGATGTCGTGCAGCACCTCGCGCCCGTCCTTCTTCGGCAGGTTAAGGTCGAGCAGGATGATGTCCGGGCGCGGCGCGTCCTTGTACTTGCCCTTCTGCTGCAGGAACTCCATCGCCTCGACGCCGTCCTTGGCCCAGTGCAGCTTGTGGTAGACCTTGCCCTCCTTCAGGGCCTCGCGCGTCAGGCGTTCGTCGCCGGGATTGTCCTCGACGAGCAGGATTTCGATGGGCGAACGGCCATCGGTCATTGTGCTGCCCCCCTCTTCGGTAGCGTGAAATGGAACTGGCTGCCTTCCCCCGGCGTGGAGGTGACCCAGATGATGCCGCCATGGCGCTCGACCACCTTCTTGCAGATCGCGAGGCCGATGCCGGTGCCCGGGTATTCGCCCATCGTATGCAGTCGCTGGAACAGCATGAAGATGCGCTCGAAGTACTGCGGCTCGATGCCGATGCCGTTGTCGGCGATGGTGATCTGCCAGTGGTCGGCCTGGTCCGCCGCGCAGACGTGCACGCGCGGCACGCCGGCGCCGCGGAACTTGAGCGCGTTGCCGATCAGGTTCTGGAAGAGCTGCGCGAGCTGGACCTCGTCGACGCTCTCGGTCGGCAGCGGATCCCAGGTCACCGAGGCGCCGGTCTCCTCGATCGCCGTGCGCAGGTTGGTGATGGCTTTCTTGAGCGAGGCCTCGATCGGCGCCGGCTTGAACTCCTTGCCCTTGGTGCCGACGCGCGAGTAGGCGAGCAGATCCTCGATCAGCTGTTTCATGCGCGCGGCGCCGTCCACCACGTAGTGCATGAACTCCTGCGCGTCGCCCTGCAGCTTGTCGCCGTAGCGCCGGGCGAGGAGCTGCGTGTAGGACGAGACCATGCGCAGCGGCTCCTGCAGGTCGTGCGACGCGACGTAGGCGAACTGCTCGAGCTCGGCGTTCGAGCGCTGCAGCTCCTCCGCCTTGCGCGCGAGCTCGTCGTGCGCGCGGCGCAGCTCCTCTTCGGCCTCCTTGCGCGCCGTGATGTCGGAGCCGACGCCGCGGTAGCCCTTGAACTTGCCGGCCGCGTCGAACACCGGCTCGCCCGACACCGAGATCCAGCGCGTGCCGCCGTCCACGTTCGGCCGCTGCATTTCGAAGTCGCGGAACGGCTCGTGCCGCTCGAGCGTGGCGCGGTGGCGCGCCCAGTCCTCCGCGGTGAGATTCAGCGCCGGCTGGTCCCAGCGCTTGCGGCCGATGTAGGCGGAGGGATCGAGGCCGGTCTTCTCGCTCATGCGCCGCGACATGAAGGTGAGCCCGAACTGGTCGTCCTGCTCCCAGTACCAGTCCGACGAGAGCTGCGTCAGCTTGCGGAAGCGGTCCTCGCTCTCGGCGAGCGCCGTCTCGGCGTTCTTGCGCTCGGTGATGTCGTCGAAGATGGCGATCTCGTAGAGCGGCTTGCCGCCGTCGTCGCGCTCGACGGTCATGCTGAACGCCACCCAGACGACGCTGCGGTCCTTGCGGATGTATCGCTTCTCCACGTAGACGTGGTCCACCTCGCCGGCGTAGAGCCGCGGCCGCTGCGAGTTGATCTTGTCGAGGTCGTCCGGGAACGAGATCTCGCGCCCCGTCATGCCGATCAGCTCGTGCTCGGGATAGCCGAGGATCTCGCACAGGCGGCGGTTGACGCGGATGAACTTGCGGTCGAGGCCGATGTGCGCCACCCCCGAGCCGGCGAGCTCGAAGGTGCGGCGGTAGCGCTCCTCGCTCTCGCGCAGCGCCGCGTCGATGTGCTTGCGCGTGGTGATGTCGTCGAGCACCGAGATGGCGTAGAGCGGCTGACCGTTCGCGTCGCGCTCGAAGGCGATGGCGACGCTCGCCCACATGGTGGCGCCGTCCTTGCGCAGGTAGCGCTTCTCGACGCGGATCGAGTCGACCGCGCCCTGCACGAGCGGGTCGCGCGACGCATCGACCGTATCGCGGTCCTCGGGATGCGAGAGCTCCTTCACGTGCTTGCCGACCAGCTCGCCCTCGCTGTAGCCGAGCATCTCGCACAGCTGCCGGTTGACCCGCAGGAAGCGCCCGTCGAGGCTGACGTGCGCGAGGCCCGAGCCGGCGAGCTCGAACGTGCGGCGATAACGCTCCTCGCTCTCGCGCAGCGCCGCTTCGGCGTTCTTCTGCGCGGTGATGTCGCTGAAGGTCGAGACCAGCCCGTACCAGTCGTTCGATTCCGCCTGGCGCAGGAAGCCGGTGTTGACCGAAAGCCAGGTGTACGCGCCGCCCGGGCGCTTGATGCCGACCACGTGGCCGGTGAGCGGCCTTCCGGTGCGCACGCTGATCCGCGTCGGCCGGTCGTCGGGCCCGACCGGCGTGCCGTCGGCATGCACGCAGGGCAGGAGCGAGGTGAACCCGGCCGCACCGATGATCTCGGCGAGCGGCAGGCCGATGATGCGCTCCGCCGCCTGGTTGCCCGCCACGATGTTGAGCGTGCGGTCGTAGACGAAGATGCCTTCGTTCGCCGAGTTGAAGATGGTGCGCCAGCGCTCTTCGTTTTCCCGCAGCGCCGCTTCGGCGCCGGTGCGCGAGGTGATGTCGACGATGGTGCCGATCAGCCCCGCCACCTCGCCGTTCGCGTCGGTGTAGGTCGCCTTGTAGTAGATGGTGTCGTGCAGGCGCCCGTTGCGGGCGCGCACCGCGATCTCGTAGCTTTGCCGGCCGGGATTCTGGTAGAGCGCGCGATCCATGGCCGCGTGCTTCTCGGCGATGGCCGGGTCGGCCGGATAGAGGTCGGCGACTTGCTTGCCGATGAAGGCATCGCCGCGGATGCCGAAGAATTCCTCCCACGCCCGGTTGACGCCGAGATAGCGGCCGTCCCGGCTCTTGAAGAACACGGGCACGGGGAGCGAATCGACGAGCTTGAAGGCCGCGTCGAGCGGGATTGCCGTTTCCTCCCCGCGCGCCCGTTCTAGCGTTTTCGCCTTGGGCATGGCAGTGAGGCGATTCTACTGGCTGTACAGCCCCTTGGCGGCGGCTTTGGCCGCGACGAGCGGTACGAGAATGTCAAGGGTCGGCGTGGCAATTTTTACCGCGCGTCCGAGCGCGAGCGGCGCCATGAGCTGCGTCTCCACTTCCATCGGCCGGCCGCGCTCGTAATCCTGCAGGATCGACGGCTTGTGCGAGGTGGCGCCGGAGGCGTGTCCGCCGCTCGGCCGCTGCGGCGCCGCGTCGACGTCCACGCCGAGCGCCTTCGCGATGGCGCGGCCTTCCGCGCCCGCCTTCGCGGCGATGTCCTTCAGCACCGGATCGCCGTGCACCCCGCCCACGGGCAGCTCGGCCAAAGTGCAGAGCGTCGAGTTGCCGAGCATCTGCGCCGCTTTCTGCCAGATCGACTGGCGGATGTCGGCGAGCGCGGGCGAGGACATGTCGGCGTCCTCGAGAGCCTGCCTCACGTCGCGCACCAGCGGCGTCTCCTCGCGGTCGGCGCGGCCGATCACGAACATGTTGTTGCCCGGCACGTGGTTCTCGATCACGCCGGGCTCGACGATCTCGTTCGCCGAGTACGCCACGCCGCCGGCAATGCTGGAAGCCGGCACGGCGCGCGCCAGGCGCGCGTCGGGATCGAGCCGCGTCAGGCTGCGGTCGTACCACCACGGGATGCCGTTCTGCACGAAGACGACCAGCGTCTCCCGACCGAGCAGCGGCGCGCATTGGTCGGCGAAGACGCCGAGCCCGTTCGCCTTGAGCGTCACGAACACCGCGTCCTGCGGACCGAGCTCGCGCGCCCGCTCCGCCGCTCGCACGCGCCCGACGATGGTCTTGGCGCCGTGCAGCAGCTTGAGGCCGTTCTTCCGGATCGCATCCAAATGCGCGCCGCGCGCCACGACGGAGACGTCATGCCCGCGGGCCGCGAGCTTGGCCGCCATGTGGCCGCCGACCGCGCCGGCGCCGAAGATGCAGATTTTCATCGAAATAGCACCAATGATTTCCTAAAGCCATTGATGATTCTACGTTCCGGTGCGGTGCTTTTCTCCGGCCATTGATCCGAATGCCGGGCCGGGACGGAGCCGGCGTCGTTTAGCACCCGAGTGAGTCGCCAATAATTCCAATCCCCGCTTCGGCGGGGATTTTCATTTCCGGGGTGCTGTGCCGCTAAAAAGCGCACCCTTCTCTTCCTTTGAAGGGCCCGGCTGGTTGGCTAACGCGCGAATTCTTTGCGCTGAGAACAATGCGAAAGCAGCAAACAGTCGGAGTGCTCCTTCAGACGCGCCGCGGATGAATTGCGCAGCGGAAATCCGCGCATTTACATCAATCTCCTTTGGCTGGTAGAGCGCTGGGAGCGCCGCGAGTAGTGCCGAAAATATTTGCCCAGGATTGTTCCGTTTTAGAAAGCCCGCCGTCCCAAGCGAGCTGAAGAAGGCCCCGACTTCCTGCCGATAGAATAGCCAGCCATGAAAATCTGCCGATTCAACGACAACCGCCTCGGCCTGGTCGCCGAGGACGGCGTACGGGACGTGAGCGCCGTGCTGGCGAAGCTGCCGTCCTTCAGCTATCCGTTCCCGCGCCACGACGTGCTGATCGCCCAGCTGGATTCACTCCGGCCGGAAATCGAGCGCCTGGCAAAGGCGGCGAAGCCGCTCCCGCTCGCCAGCGTGAAGCTGCTGAGCCCGGTGGCCAATCCGGGGAAGATCATCGCCGCCCCGGTGAACTACAAGAAGCACCTCGAGGAAGCGCTCGCCGACAAGGGCATCCACCACGGCAACCTGGTGCAGGAGATCCACAAGGCCGGCATGTTTCTCAAGGCGACGAGCGCGGTCGTCGGTCCGGGAGAAGGCGTGAAGCTGATCCACACCGACCGCCGCAACGACCACGAGGTGGAGCTCGCGCTCGTCATCGGCAAGACGGCGAAGAACGTGAAGGCCGCGCAGGCGCTCGACTGCATCGCCGGCTACTGCATCGGCCTCGACATGACGATTCGCGGCCCGGAGGAGCGCAGCCTGCGCAAGTCGCCCGACAGCTATTGCGTGCTCGGCCCCTGGCTCGTCACGCGCGACGAAGTGCCCGACCCGGCCCAGATCGGCGTGAAGATCACGGTCAACGGACAGGTGAAGCAGGACGCGCACACCAGCGACCTCATCCTGTCGGTGGCGCAGCTCGTCGAGTGGGGCAGCGCGTTCTACACGCTGCATCCCGGCGACGTGATCCTCACCGGCACGCCGCAGGGCGTCGGCCCGGTGCGGCCCGGCGACACGATGGTCGCCACCGTCGAGCGCGTGGGCTCGATGACGGTGGCCGTGAGCTAAATAAAAAGGCCGCCGGAATCCGGCGGCCTTTCCCGTTGCTGCTGGGCGTTACTTCGACTGGGTCGTCGAGTCGCTGCTCGAGCCGCCCGAAGACGGGGTCGAGGACGACGAGGACGAGCTCGGCGACGACGAGCTGTCGCTCGAGGTCGAGCCCGCGCCGGCGGAGCCGCTCGGCGTGGAGGACGAGCTGGAGCTCGACGGCGAGCTGGACGACGCGCCGCCGCTCGCGCTGTCCTTCTTCTGCGCGTCGCTGGAGCTGGACGACGAGCTCGACGGCGAGCTGGAGGGCGCGGGCGCGCTGGTCGTGCCCGAAGCGGAGCTCGAGGACGAGCCCGGCGTCGCGCTCGGCGAGCTGGTCGTGCCGGAGCCCGACGTGGAGCTGGAGGACGAGCCCGGCGTCGTGGCGCCCGAGCCCGAAGGCGTCGTGGCGCTCGAGGACGACGCGCCGCTCGGCGCCTTGGAACCACCATTGTCGGACTTGTTGCAGCCGGCGATCATCGCGCCGCCGAATGCGAGGGAAACAGCAAGAGCAAGAGTCGAAACTTTCATAGGGCCTCCGTGGTTGGGGTACGGCGTGAAGGCAGCAAGGATCGGGCCGCGAATATTACGCAGCCACCCGCGCCGCCTAGTTTTTCGTCGTCGGCGCCGTGTCCGGGCTCTTCGGCCCGGCCTGGTCGCCGCTCTGCTGGAAGTCGCGGTGCTGGTCCGCATGCTTCGGATCGACCTGCCCCTGCGTGGGATTCGCGCCTTCGCGCTTCTCGGCCGTTGTAGGAGCTCCAGCTTGGGACGAGGAGGTCGTGGACCCTGAAGCGGCCGACGGCAGCGACGACCGGGTGTCGGTTTTCGGTGACGGTGTCGGGGTTGAGTTGCGGTCGCAGCCGGCGGCGAAGGCCAGCGAAACGGCAGCGACTAAAGCCAGGTATCTCATTGATGCGCTCCAGCGGTTGGGTGGTCATAGGCTTCCTGCAAGACAGATGCCCGTGTCCCTGTACCATCGTGTAATGAACAAGCTCCTGCTCACCACCGTTGTCGGCAGCTACCCGCAGCCCGACTGGCTCATTGACCGTGCAAAACTGGGCTCGAAAGTGCCGCGGGTCCGCGCGCCCGAGATCTGGCGCATCGCGCCCGAGCACCTCGAGCAGGCCCAAGACGACGCCACGCTGCTCGCCATCCGCGACATGGAAACGGCTGGCATCGATCTCATCACCGACGGCGAGATGCGGCGCGAAAGCTATTCCAACCGCTTCGCCACGGCGCTCGACGGCGTCGACATCGTGAACCCCGGCACGACCATCAACCGCACCGGCGTGAAGTCCGTCGTGCCGCGCGTCGCGGGGCCGATCCGGCGCAAGTTTCCCGTCGAAGTGCGCGACGTGCAGTTCCTGCGTGCGCACACCGACCGGCCGATCAAGATCACGCTGCCCGGGCCGTTCACCATGACGCAGCAGGCGCAGGACGACTACTACAACGACGAAGAAGCGCTCGCGCTCGCCTACGCCGCAGCGGTCAACGAGGAGATCAAGGATCTCAAGCGTGCCGGCGCCGACGTGATCCAGCTCGACGAGCCCTGGCTGCAGGCGCGCTCCGACCGCGCCGCGCGCTACGGCGTGAAGGCGATCAACCGCGCGCTCGAGGGCGTCGACGGCACGACGATCGTGC
>DATMIG010000103.1:0-3083 GCA_035554335.1 Burkholderiales bacterium | reverse complement strand
CTGCCGGCCGTGTCGCTGCCCGCGCAGGAGCCGGCGCTCACCTGACGGCTGGCTGTCGGCCGCGTGGCGCGGCACGAGGCTTGCAGCTTCCCGGTTGTTTTCCTACAACCGTTGGAGGCGTAAATGCTTAGCTGGGCAATCGGGTTCTTCATCGTCGCGATCATCGCGGCGTTCCTCGGCTTCGGCGGAGTCGCCGGCGCAGCTGCGGGAATCGCCAAGGTGCTGTTCTTCCTGTTCCTGATCGCGTTCGTGGTGTCGCTCGTGATGGGCTACCGCGGCCGCGGCGGCCCGCGCGTTCCCCCGGTCTGATCCGGAACGCCACGCCAAAAAACGGGACCCTCGGGTCCCGTTTTTTTGGGCGTATGCCGGGGCTTCCACGGGACCGGGCTTCAAGGGCGAGAAGACGAGCGCCGAGGCGAGCTATTACACCTGGGTCGACCTCGCACAACACCTTCGGCCTCGGCGAGAACGTGCCGATGTCGACCGCGAACCTGAACGACGGCTTCGTCGCGCTGAAGGACGGGAAGATGGTGATGATCCGCATCCCGCACCCGATGGGCTACTACGCCAAGGGCTTCGACGGCCGCATCGACGATCCGAACGCCGGCTGGAAAGGCCGTGGCCTGTGGAGCTCGAGCGGCGATCGCATGCCGTGGCTCATGGAAGGCGGCAAAGGCTCGCGGCCGCGCGCCGTGCACATCCAGCTGCGGCCGGATCCGCTCGCCAACTAGAGAGCGGGGCGCCGCCCGGTCTGGAAGAATGCGTGCCGTGCATCCCGCCGACATCCAAGTGGTGGCCACGCCTGCCCTCAGGGAGGCGTACGTCGAGCTCGTGCCGCTCTTCGGGCGCAAGGTGACCATCACGTGGGTCGGCACCACCGAGCTGGCGAAGCGCCTCGACGGCAATGAAGCCTTTGACGCCGTGATCTGTGTGCGCGGCCTGGTGGACGAGCTCGAGCAAGCGGGAAAGCTCGTCGCGGGAAGTCGCACGGATGTCGCCCGCTCGGCAGTCGGCGTGGCCGTAAAGGCCGGCGCGCCGAAGCCGGACTTCGGCTCCGAGCAGGCGCTGAAGAACACGCTCCTCGCCGCGAGGAGCATCGGCATCTCGACGGGTCCGAGCGGCGTTTACCTCCACCAGCTCTTCCAGCGCATGGGTGTGCTCGAAGCCATCAAGCCGAAATTCAGGATCCCGGCGCCGGGCGGAATGGTCGCCGACTCCCTCGCCGCCGGGGAAGTGGATATCGCGTTCCAGCAGGTGGCCGAGCTCGTCAACAAGCCGGGCGTGGCCTACGTCGGCGCGCTACCCGACAGCCTGCAGGGCATCACCGTGTTTGCCGGCGCGGTGAACGGCCGCTCGCGCGAGCCGCAGTCGGCGCGCGCGTTCCTGCGCTTCCTCGCCTCGCCGGAGCACGCGGCAATTCTTACGAAGCACGGCCTGCAGCCCGTCGGGCGAGGGTGACAGCCGCTTCGGCGCATTGTGGCGCCGTCGCGGCGCTCGCATAGTTGCGGCCTCGGAAAAATTGATCCAGAGGTTTCCATGAGGCTCGCACAATCGCTGTTTTTCCTCGTCGCCGCGGCGCTCGCCGTCGCGGTCGGCACGGCCAAGGCCGAAGACAAGATCGGCAAGGACGACAAGGATCCCGGCTTCAACGCGCTCGACAAGAACAACGACGGCTACATCTCGCGCGCCGAAGCGCTCGGCAACCCGCATCTGTCGAAGAACTTCAAGCAGAGCGACAAGAACGGCGACGGCAAGCTGTCGCGCGCCGAGTACCTGCGCGCCATGACGGCGCAGGACGCCCACACCGCGAAGCAGAAGGTGGCCAACGCGACCGACAAGAAACAGAAGCGCTCCGCGGCGGCCGGCTCGAGCGCGCCGAAGAACGACCAGGTCGGCAAGGACAAGAACGACCCGGGCTTCAACAAGCTCGACAAGAACAACGACGGCTATCTCTCGCGCACCGAGGCGGCCGGCAACGCGACGCTCGGCAAGAACTTCAAGAAGGTCGACAAGAACGGCGACGGCAAGCTCTCGCGCGCCGAGTACCTCGAGGCGATGACCAAGCAGGACCTGAGCAGCGCCAAGAACAAGGTCGAGAACGCGATCGACCGCCACAAGGACAAGGACGACAAGGCCGCTGCCGGCTCGTCGTCCAAGTAATCGATCGTCACGCCGGCCGGTTCCGTAGGGAACTGCGCGGCAGGCTCCAGCGGGCGACGCGCCCGGTGATCCACTTCACCGAGCGCCTCGCCCGTTGCGCGACTACTGGCAGCGGCAGCTGCTTGTAGTCGTCGTTGAAGACCTCGAAGCTGTAGTCGCCGCGATAGCCCATGCCGTCGAGCGCGCGCACGAGCTCGATCACGTTCTCGCTGTGCACGCCTTCGCCGGGGAAGACGCGCGCATGGCGCGCGGTCTCGATGCGCTCCTGCGGCGAGGGCACGTCCTGCCACAGGAAGTCGGAAAGCTGGACGAGGAAGATCTTCCGCGCCTCGATCTCTTCGAGCGGCTCGAGCCCGCTCTTATGCGCGAGGATGTGATACGAGTCGATCGCGAGCCCGAGATTGGCCCGGTCGGCCGCCTGCACGATGTCCCAGGCCTGCGTGTAGAGATTGACGTGCCGGCCCCACGACAGCGCTTCGTAAGCGATGCGGATGTCGAGCGGCACCGCCAGCATCGCCAGCTTGCGCAAATCCTTCACCAGCGCCTCGGCGTCGCCCGTCGCATGCGGGCTCGCCGACGAGCAGATGAGCAGCACGCGCGAATCGAGCGCGCGGCACATCTCGAGCATCGCCTTCGCCACGTCGACCTTGTAGGCGTGCAGATGCCCATGCAGGCCCTCGAAATCGCGCAGCACCTGGAACCCGGTGACCCGCAGTCCGCTTTGCTTGACGGCCGCCACCGCTGCCGCCTCCCCGCCCGGATGACCGACGATATCGGTCGCGTTCAGCATGATCTGCGTGAACCCCGCCTCGCGCACCGCCTGGAGCCTGGCCTCCAGCGGCCCCGCCAGCGTGATCGTGTCCATGCCGAAGTGATCGAGATTCATAAATGGGGCAGATCAATATTTCAGGACCAATGGATTT
>DATMIG010000102.1:0-6348 GCA_035554335.1 Burkholderiales bacterium | reverse complement strand
GGCGCTCGAGTACATCACCGGCCACGACAAGGTCTGGCTCGCGACTGGCCGCGAGATCGCGAAGCACTTCAACGACCACTATTACGACGCGTTCGCCAAGGCGTCGGTGGCGATCCATGATTTCTGACGACTACCTCCGGTATCCGAAGCGCCGCTATGGGATGGACCACCACCGCTACGAGTGGTCCATGCTTCATAAACGCAGGAAAGTTGCCTGGCCTAATGGCGCGCGAATCGCGCTATGGGTCACGGTCTCACTGCAATGGTTCCCGCTCGACCAGCAGGGCAAGCCCTTCAAGCCGGTCGGCTCGCTGCAGACGGCCTACCCCGACCTGCGGCACTACACGCTGCGCGACTATGGCAACCGCGTCGGCCTCTTCCGGATCCTCAAGGCGCTGGAGAAGCGTGGCATCCGCGCGAGTGCCCCGGTCAACGCAGCAGTCGCGGCGCGCTATCCGACATTGGTGCAGGAGATCGCCTCAAGGGGCTGGGAGCTGATCGGCCACGGCCTCGACATGGACCGGCTGCACTACGAAGGCATGCCGGACGAGCCGGCGGCCATCGCGCGCTCGCTCGAGATCCTGCGCAATTTCGGCGGCGTGCGCGGCTGGCTGTCGCCCGCCAAGTCTGAGTCGCACCAGACGCTCGACCTCCTCGCGCAAGCCGGCATCGAGTACGTGTGCGACTGGGTGAACGACGACATGCCCTACGCGGTGAAGGCCGCGGGCCGCTCCCTGTACGCTATGCCGCACTCGAACGACATCGACGACGCGACCACCCTGATTGCCATGCACCAGGACGAGGACGAGCTGCGCGAGCAGTGGCTCGACCAGTTCGAGGTGCTCTACCAGGAAGGCGGACGGATCATGGTCCTGCCTTTGCATTCCTGGGTGATGGGCCATCCGTACCGCATCGGCACGCTCGAGGCGGTGCTCGATCACATCCTGCAGCGTTCGAACGTCTGGCCGGCGACGGGCGGCGAGATCCTCGACGCCTGGAAGGCCGCGCAATAGATTGACATGAGGGTCATCGTCGTCGGCGCGGGTCCGGTCGGCCTCACCTGCGCGCTCAAGCTCTCGCGCGCCGGCATCGACACGCTGCTGATCGAGGCGGAGGCGGAGCTCAACCAGGAGCTGCGCGCCTCCACCTTCCATCCACCGACGCTCGACATGCTGGAGGAGTTCGGCGTCACGGCGAGCGTGATCCGCCAGGGGCTCGTCACGCCGACCTGGCAGGTGCGCATGCACGAGACCGGCGAGCGCGCCGAGTTCGACCTCTCGATCCTCAAGGGCCATACGCGGCATCCGTACCGCGTGCAGTGCGAGCAATGGAAGCTTTCGCGCATGCTGGTCACGCAGCTCACCGGCGAGCTCTGGTTCAATACCCGGGCGACGGCGGTCTCGCAGACGCCGGAAGCGGTCAAGCTGACCGTGGAGCGCGACGGCGAGCCGATGGAGCTCGAGTGCTCGTACCTCGTCGCCGCGGACGGCGCGCGCAGCATCGTGCGCAAGGCGCTCGGGCTCGGCTTCGAAGGCGTCACTTTCCCCGAGACGACGATCCTCGCCACCACGCGCTTCGACTTCGCGCAGCATCTCCCGGGCCTGTCCGGCGTGAACTACTGCTGGGCGCCGACGGGCACGTTCAGCCTTCTACGCCTGCCCGGCGAATGGCGCGTCTCGCTCTATCCCGATGACGGCGAAAGCATCGAAACGGCGCTCGAGCCGGACGCGATCGAGCGGAAGATGCAACGCATCGTGCCGCGCTCGGAGCGCTACGCGGTGCTGCAGACGCGGCCCTACCGCATCCATCAGCGCGTGGTGGACCGCTATCGCGTCGGCCGCGTCATCCTCGCCGGCGACGCCGCGCACCTCAACAGCCCGTCAGGCGGCATGGGCATGAACGGCGGCATCCATGATGCCTTCAACCTGTCGGACAAGCTGGCGCGCGTGCTGCGCGGAGAGGATGCAACCCTGCTCGATCTCTACGAGCGCCAGCGCCGTCCCGTGGCGCTCGAGCAGATCCTCGCCCAGTCCGGCCGCAACCGCGCCCGCATGCAGGAGCGCGATCCGGCGAAGCGGCTCGCCGCGCTGCGCGAGCTGCAGGCGCTCGCCGCCGATCCGGAGCGCGCGCTCAAGCATCTCTTGCGGACTTCGATGATCGAAGGACTGCGCCAGGCGGAGGCCATCGCTGCATGATTCGACTCGCACTACTCCTCGTCTTTCTTCCCCTCTGCGCGCTGGCGCAGGAATATCCCAGCCGGCCGGTCAAGCTGGTCGTGCCGTTCCCGCCCGGCGGGTCCACCGACGTGGTGGCCCGGCTGTTGTCGACGAAGCTGAGCGACGGCTTCAAGCAGCCAGTCGTGGTGGAGAACAAGCCGGGCGCCGGTTCGACGCTCGGCACGGAGCAGGTGGCGAAGGCCGCGCCCGATGGCTACACGTTGCTCATCACGGCGCTGCCGTCCATCGTCACCGGTCCGCTGACCAACCGCGAGGTGCGCTACGACCCGTTGAAGGATCTCACGCACATCGCGATGATCGGCTCCTTCCCGAATGCGCTGGTGGTGAAAGCCGATTCGCCGCTCGACTCGGTGGCGGCGCTGGTGGCGTACGCGAAGGCGAATCCCGGCAAGCTCTTCTACGGCTCCGCCGGTCCGGGCTCGGCCGGCCACCTCACGGGCGAGCTGCTGCGCCTGCGCGCCGGCATCGACATCGTGCACGTCTCGTACAAAGGCGCGGCGCCGGCCTTTGCCGACCTCCTCAGCGGATCGATCGGCGCGGACTTCGACGGCGTGATCAATGCGGTGAACCAGGCACGCGCCGGGCGGATTCGCCTGCTCGCCGTGAGCTCGGCGACGCGGCTCGCCAGCCATCCGGAGCTGCCGACGATCGACGAGACGGTAAAGGGCGTGGTTGGCGAATCGTGGTTCGGCCTCGCCGCTCCGGCGGGGTTGCCGCCGGCGATCGTGCAGCGCGTGGAGGCGGAAGCATTGCGAGCGCTCCAGGCGCCGGACGTGCGCAAGCGTCTCGAGGACACGGGCATGACCATCACCGCCATGCGCGGGCCCGCGTTCGTCGATTTCATCCAGGCCGACATCCGTAAATGGACGCCGGTGATCGAGGCCGCCAAATTGGACCAAAGAGGAAAATGAGGAAGAAAGTAATGGCCGCGGGCAAGAAGTGGGACCTCGTCATCAAGAACGTGCGTATCGTGCGACCGCAAGGCCATGCGGTGCACGAGGGCGACATCGCAATCCGCGACGGCCAGTTCGCGAAGATCGGCGGCGAGCTCGCGGCCGGCGACGCGAAGGAGATCTACGACGGCAAGGGACGCCTCGCCTTCCCCGGCGTGGTCGATGCGCACATGCACGCCGGGATCTATTCGCCGCTCAAGGAGGACGCAGTTACCGAGAGCCGCGCGGCCGCCCAGGGCGGCGTGACGTCAATGCTGAATTACTTCCGCACCGGCCAGTACTACCTGAACAAGGGCGGCCCGTACGCGAAGTTCTTTCCGCAGGTGCTGAGCATCTCCAAGGGCAAGTTCCACGTCGACTACGGCTTCCACCTCGCGCCGATGGATTCGACGCACATAGGCGAGATCCCGAGCCTCATTTCGAAGCACGGCGTGTCGTCGTTCAAGATCTTCATGTTCTACGGCTCGCATGGGCTGCACGGCCGCTCCGACAGCCAGCGCGACTTCCTGATGATCAAGCCGAGCGAGCGCTACGACTACGCGCACTTCGAGTTCATCATGCGCGGCGTGCAGGCGGCGCGCGAGCGCTTCGCCGACCGCGCGTCGCAGATCAGCCTTTCGCTCCACTGCGAGACGGCGGAGATCATGACCGCGTATACGAAGATCGTGGAGAGCGCCGGCAAGCTCAAGGGCCTTGAGGCCTACCATGCCGCGCGGCCACCGCATTCCGAAGGCCTGGCGGTGTTCATCGCCGCCTATCTGGCCAATGAGGCGGCGTTGCCCAACATCAACCTGCTCCATCTCTCTTCGCGCAAGGCGCTCAGCGCCGCCATGCAGATGCAGGCGGTGTTCCCGCACATCGATTTCCGCCGCGAGGTGACGATCGGCCACCTCGTGCTCGACACGAAGTCGAAGGCCGGGCCGCTCGCGAAAGTGAATCCGCCGATCCGGCCGCGCGAAGATGTCGAATACCTTTGGGAGCAGGTACTCGCCGGAAACGTGCACTGGATCGTGAGCGACCATGCCTGCTGCCGGCACGAGACGAAGGTAGCGAAGCAAGCCTTCGGCAACATCTGGCTGGCGAAGTCCGGCTTCGGCGGCACGGAATACCTGTTGCCCGCGCTCGTTTCCGAAGGCAGCAAGCGCGGCCTCTCCTACAACCGCATGGCTGCGCTAACCAGCTTCAACCCGGCGCGGCGTTTCGGCTTGAACTCCAAGGGCGACATCGCCGAAGGGCTCGATGCTGACGTCGCGCTCGTCGATCCGGCGGAGAGCTGGACTATCCGCGCGAAGGATTCGGAGTCCACGCAGGGCTATACGCCGTTCGAGGGCATCGAGCTCTCGGCGCGCGTCAAGGCCACCTTCCTGCGCGGCGAGCTGGTTTGCGAGAACGACCAGGTGGTCGGCAAGCCGCGCGGGCAGTACCTGCACCGGCCTACCGCATGAGAGCCGCCCTCGCATTGGTCCTCGCGGGCCTCATCGGCGCGGCACAAGCCGAGGACTTCCCCTCCCGGCCGTTGCGACTCGTCGTGCCGGCCGCCGCCGGCGGAACCGTGGATCTCGTCTCGCGCGCGGTATCGCAGAAGATGGCCGCTCTCCTTGGCCAACCGATAGTGGTGGAAAACCGTGCCGGCGCGACCACCAGCATTGCGGAGGAGCACGTCGCGAAGGCTGCGCCGGATGGCTACACCCTGCTGATGTCCGGCATCACCCTCGCCACACAACCGTACATGCGCCGCGACCTGCCCTACGACCCGCTGCGCGACTTCTCGTACATCTCGCTCGTCGCGACGTCCGGCAACGTCATCGTGGTGAACAACGCCTTGCCGGTGCGCACGGTGGCGGATCTCATCCGCCTCGCCAAATCGAGCCCCAAGCCGCTGCATTACGGCACCCCGGCCTTCGGCGCCACCGGCCATCTCGCCGCCGAGATGTTCAATCAGATGGCCGGCACGCAGCTCAAGCAGGTGCCTTACAAGGGCGCCGCCCCGGCGCTGCAGGACCTGATCGCGGGCCAGATCGAGATGACGTTCGACAATATCCCCGCTGCCATCGGCCACATCCGCGCCGGACGCATTCGTCCCATCGCCGTCACGTCGGCGACGCGCAGCCGTCACCTGCCGGACGTGCCGACCGTCGCAGAAGCGGGATTGCCCGGGTACGAGATCGTCGCCTGGTTCGGCATGACGGCGCCCGCTGGCGTGCGGCCGGAAGTCATCGACCGGCTGCACGGCGCAGTGATCGCCGCGCTTCGTGATCCCGAAGTGCGCGAGCGGCTCGACACGCTGGCCTTCGAGCCGGCAGGCACGACGCCGGCCCAATTCCTCGATTTCGTGAAAGCCGAAACCGACAAGCTCGGACGAGTGATCCGCGCCGCCGGAATGAAACCGCAATGATCAACGATGCAAATCCGTAACGGACTCGTCGAGGCCATCGGCAACACGCCGCTCATCCGCCTGCGCGGCCCGTCCGAAGCGACCGGCTGCGAGATCCTCGGCAAGGCGGAGTTCCTCAACCCGGGCGGCTCGGTGAAGGATCGCGCCGGCCTCTACCTCATCCTCGACGCCGAGAAGCGAGGCGTGCTCGAGCCCGGCGGCCTGATCGTCGAAGGCACCGCCGGCAATACCGGCATCGGCCTGGCCCTGGTAGGCAACGCGCGCGGCTACCGTTCGGTGATCGTCATCCCCGAAACCCAGAGCCAGGAAAAGAAGGACATGCTGCGGCTGTGCGGTGCCGAGTTGATCGAGGTGCCGGCCGTGCCCTACTCCAATCCGAACAACTACGTGAAATATTCCGGGCGCCTTGCCGCCGAGCTCCATGCCAAGGAGAAGAACGGCGCCGTCTGGGCCAACCAATTCGACAATATTGCCAATCGCCGCGCCCATATCGACGGCACCGCGCCGGAAATCTGGGAGCAGACCCAGGGTAAGGTCGATGCCTTCGTCTGTGCCGTCGGCACCGGCGGCACGCTGGCCGGCGTCAGCATCGGCCTCAAGGAGCGCAACAAGAACATCAAGATCGCGATCGCAGACCCTATGGGCGCCGCGCTCTATCACTATTACAAGCACGGCGAACTCAAGGCGGAAGGCACCTCGATCACCGAGGGCATCGGCCAGGGGCGCGTCACCAAGAACCTCGAAGGCGCGGTGATCGACGAGG
>DATMIG010000101.1:0-6490 GCA_035554335.1 Burkholderiales bacterium | reverse complement strand
CGTGGGATCCGGCGCCGTGAGCAACCAGGTGAACGACGTGGAGAACGCGGGCCTGATCTTCATCATCGGTTCCAACCCCACGGCCAACCATCCGGTGGCCGCGACCTGGATGAAGAACGCGGCCAAGCGCGGCGCCAAGCTGATCTACGCCGACCCGCGGCGCAGCGAACTCTCGCGCCACGCCTGGCGCATGCTGCAGTTCAAGCCCGATACAGACGTCGCCATGCTGAACGCGATGATCTACACGGTCATCGAGGAGGGCCTGGTCGACGAGAAATTCGTCCGCGACCGCACTTCCGGCTACGACGCGCTGAAGGAGAACGCGAAGAACTTCTCGCCCGAGAAGATGGCGCCGATCTGCGGCATTCCCGCGGAGACGCTGCGCGAAGTGGCGCGCACGTTCGCGACCGCGAAGGCCTCGATGATCCTGTGGGGCATGGGTGTCTCGCAGCACGTGCACGGCACGGACAACGCGCGCTGCCTGATCGCGCTCTGCCTGATGACCGGCCAGGTCGGCAAGCCCGGCTCGGGCCTGCATCCGCTGCGCGGGCAGAACAACGTGCAGGGCGCGTCCGACTCGGGGCTCATCCCGATGATGTACCCGGACTACCAGCGCGTGGCGATGCCGGAAGCCAAGCAGCGCTTCGAGAAATTCTGGGGCATGGAGCTCGATGCGAAGCCGGGCCTCACGGTGGTCGAGATCGTCAATGCCGCGTACGACGGCAAGATCCGCGGCATGTACATCATGGGCGAGAACCCCGCGATGTCCGACCCGGACGTCGAGCACGCGCGCGCCGGCATGGCGAAGCTGGAGCATCTCGTCGTGCAGGATATTTTCCTGACGGAAACCGCGTACCTCGCCGACGTCGTCCTGCCGGCGACGGCGTGGCCGGAGAAGGTCGGCACGGTGACCAACACCGACCGCATGGTCCAGCTCGGCCGCAAGGCGATCGAGCCGCCCGGCCAGGCGCGCGAGGATTTCTGGATCCTCGTCGAGCTCGGCAAGCGCCTGGGCCTCGACTGGAAATACCAGCATCCGAAGGAAGTGTTCGACGAGATGCGCAGCTGCATGGACTCGATTAAGGGCATCACGTGGGAGCGCCTCGAGCGCGACTCGTCGGTGACCTATCCGTGCGAGAACGAGGGCGATGCGGGCACGCCGGTGGTGTTCACCGAGGTGTTCCCGACGCCGACCGGTCGCGCCAAGTTCGTGCCGGCCGACTTGATACCGGCTGCCGAGCGGCCGGACCGCGAATTTCCGTTCGTCCTCATCACCGGTCGCCAGCTCGAGCACTGGCACACGGGCGCCATGACGCGCCGCGCCGGCGTGCTGGACGCGATCGAGCCCGAGCCCGTGGCGTCGATCCATCCGGAGGACCTGCACAAGCTGAACATCAAGCCGGGCGAGGTGGTGACGGTGGAATCGCGGCGCGGCAAGATCTCGCTCTTTGCGAGGCAGGATGCGGGCACGCCGCGCGGCGCGGTGTTCATCCCGTTCGCGTTCTACGAGGCCGCGGCAAATGCGCTCACCAATCCGGCGCTCGACCCCTTCGGCAAGATCCCCGAATTCAAGTACTGCGCCGTGAAGCTCACCCGCGGCGGCGAGAAGCCCGGCGACCCGGGCTACGGCAAAGGGCGTACACTGACCGAGCTGTACGGCTAGGGGCCGTACTCGTACCGGGGGAGGTACGTCATGCCGCTGATCGCGATCACTCGCGAGATGGGCTCGCTCGGCAAGGACGTCGCCGCCGCGCTCGGCGACGAGCTGGGGCTGCCGGTGATCTACCACGAGGTGATCGACCACCTCGCCGACCGCATGCGCCTGCGCAAGAGCCACGTCATCCGCCTGCTCGACGGCAGCGCGGGACTCCTCGAGCGCCTGACCGCCGACGAGACCAGCCTCTCCATCTTCACCGCCGACGAGATCTACGCGATTGCCACGAAAGGTGGTGCGGTGATCCGCGGCTGGGGCGCGACGCACCTGCTGCGCGACGTGCCGCACGCCATCTCGGTGCGCGTCTGCGCGCCGTTCGAGGTGCGCAAGGAGCGCATGATGGAGCGCCTCGCCACCGACGACGGCGAGCGCGTCGCCGAGGAGATCCGCGTCAACGACGAGGCGCACACCGCGATCATGCGGCGGCACTTCGGCGTGCAATGGACCGAGCCCGAGCACTACGACATCGTGCTCAACACCAAGCGGCTCGCGGTCGGCGAATGCGTGTCGGAAGTGATGGGCCTCGCCCGCTCGCCGCGCTTCGCCGAGACCACGGCCTCGCGCCAGAAGCTCGACGACCTTTCGCTTGCCGCGCGCGTGCGCGCCGCGCTAAGGCGCGCACCCGAGACGCGCGAGGCGCAGGTGCACGTCGCCTCCGACACCGGGCGCGTCACGCTTTCCGGCGCCTCGAGCACCGACGAGATGCTGGCGTTCGTCGAGGTGGCATCCGCCGTTCCCGGCGTGCGCGACGTCGCCTATCGCACGAACCCGGGCGTGGAAGTGCGGCCCCGGTTTCACTGAGCTAAATCTCGATCTGGAGCTCGGGGATGTCCGCCAGCGCGAGCGCGACTTCGTGCAGCACGCGCTCGGGTCGCTGGTCGAGCTGCTCGGGCGTCCAGCCTTTTTCCGGCCGAGAGCGCGCTTCGATGTAGGAGCCGAGGCGGCGCGCGCGGGCGACGCAGCGTCGGCCGAATTCGCTGCGCAGGCGGTCATAACGCGCCAGCGCGCGCTCAAGGCTTTCCCACTGTTGAATACTTTTGGAAAGGCACAGCGCATCCAGCGCGCCCTTCGTCACGCCCATGCCGACATGCGGCCGCGCGACGAAGGCGGCGTCGCCGAGGAGCGCGACTCGGCCGACCGTGAGGCGGGGCGACTCGATGTCGAAGATCGCCTGGAAGAAGGGCTGCGAGACGTCGATGAGGCCGGCGAGGTGCGGCGGCAGGAGCTCGCGCCCTTCGCGCTTGATGTACGCGGTGACGTCGGGACGGATGAGCGGCGGGGCGATGCCGCTGCCGTGGCACTTGCCGCTCGCGTCGGTGCAGAAGTCGGCAAGCTGCGCCTCGGTCACCGGCCGGTACCAGACGTAGTTCCAGTCGCGGCCGAGGCGCGAGAGATCCTTCGCCGGCACCTGGTAGCAGAGGAACATCTCGCCCTTGGGCAGCACGAACCAGTAGCCTTCGCCGAGCCACTCGCGCGAGCGCGGCGGCAGCCGGCGTTCCTCGACGATGCTGCGCCACGCGACGTAGCCGGCATACTGCGGCTGCACGTCCGGCATGAGCTGCGCGCGCACGGTGGAGCGCAGGCCGTCGGCGCCGACGAGGAGATCGCCCTCGGCGCTCGAGCCGTCGTCGAAGAACGCCGTGACGCGGTTACGGTCCTGGACGAGGCCCGTGAAGCCCTTGCCGAAGTGGTAGCGCCCGGCCGGGAAGCGGTCCTTCAGCGGCCGGTAGACGTTCGCCCACGCGCTCATCGTGTGCGCCCAGTGGCAGCGGTAGAGCTCGCGGCCTTCGCGGTCGACGCAGATGCGGTCGGGAATCACCACGCCGAGGCGCTCGTCCATCGTGATGCCGAGGCGCGCGAGCACGTCGACGAGCTCGGTGTGCGTGCCGATGCCGGCACCGCGCACGGCGAGGTCGTCACCGACCTTTTCGTAGACCTCGACCTCCCAGCCGAGCTCGCCGAGCAGGTTCGCCGCGAAGAGCCCGCCGAGGGAGCCACCGATGACCAGTGCTTTCATCGAGGGCGGAGTCTAAACTGGCCCCGTGGCGATCAAGCTGAACCACACGATCGTGAACGTGCGCGACAAGCGCAAGTCGGCGGATTTCTTCACCGCGCTTTTCGGCCTGCCGCCGGCGACGCCGTTCTACCACTTCCTCTCGGTGGACGTGGCGAACGAGGTGACGCTCGACTTCTGCGACGCCCCTTATGACGACCTGCGCGAGCCGGAGCCGCAGCACTACGCTTTCCTCGTGTCGGAGGCCGAGTTCGACGCCATCTTCGCCCGCCTCCAGGCGCGCGGCATCGACTACTGGGCCGATCCGGGCAGGCGCGAGAAAGGCGCCATCAACCGCCACTTCGGCGGCCGCGGCGTTTACTTCGGGGAACCGGGCGGGCACTTCCTCGAGATCATCACCCGGCCGTACGAAAAGTAATTGGGGTCAGATGAAAATTCCCGGACGACGGGAATCATTGATCCCGGCGTCCGCTATGACGTTGGCATCCCTGATCACGGTGGTAGCTGCCGCCGCCGCCGGAGGAGATCGGCGAGCGCCAGATCTCGGGCAGCTTCGAGCCAGCAGAGAGAGACGCATGGTGGGGCCCTCCTCGGTGCTCTTATACCATCGAAGCATGCGAAATCCGCCGAGCCTGTCGCCGCGAGCGCTCGCCATCGTCGGCTGGACCGCGCTCGTGGTCTGCGGCGTGGTGTTCCTCGCCATCGCCTGGAACGTCACCACGCGATCGGCCCTCGTGGCGTTCGACGCGCGCGCCGCCGAATGGCTGCACGCCGACGCGCGGGCAAGCGCCGCGACGGCGGGTTTTTTCCTCGTCGTGACGCACCTCCACTCGCCGGCCGGAATCGCGGCGCTGAGTGTGGTGTTCGGTGCGCTGCTCTGGCGGCTGCGCGAGCGCTACTGGCTGCTCACGCTCGCCTGCAGCGTGGCGGGCGGACTGTTCATCAACTTCATCCTGAAGACGGCGTACGAGCGGCTGCGGCCGCGGCTCGACGAGCCGCTGCTTTCGCTCGATTCCTATTCCTTCCCGAGCGGGCACACCGCGGGTGCGGTGCTCTTCTACGGCGTGCTCGCCGCGTTCCTCGTCTCGCGCTTCTTCGACTGGCGCGCTCGCGCGGCGTGCGTCGCGGGCGCGTGCGTGATGGTGGCGCTCGTCGCCTTCTCGCGCATCTATCTCGGCGCGCACTACGTTTCGGACGTGCTCGCCGCCGCCTGCTCGAGCCTGGTGTGGCTCACGCTTTGCCTCTCGGCGGGACACGGCCTCGTGCGTAAGACGCTGCGGCCGTATTCGGTGATCGCCGCCGTGACGATCGTCCTTCTCGTCGCCGGCGTCGTGCTCATCCCGGACGCCTGGTGGTCGGCGTTCGAAGGCTGGGTCGAGGGCCTGCACCCGCTCGTCGCGTTTTTCGTGTTCTGCGGCGCCTATGCGTTATCCATGTTGCTATTGCTGCCGGTGTGGGTGTTCCCCATCGCCTCCGGCGTGATTTTCGGCCTGCCATGGGGCCTCGCCGCGGCGGCGGTCGCCGTCGGCACGGCGTCCTTCGTCGGGCTGGTCCTCATCCGGTACGTATCGCCCGCTCGCCTGCAGCGCCGCGCGCGCGCGAGCCGCATGTTCAAGGCCATCGAGCACGAGGTGGCCCGTAAGCCCTGGCGGATGGTGGCGTTGCTGCGGCTCTCGCCGGTGATTCCGTGCGGGCTGAAGAGCTACTTCCTCGGCCTCACGCGCATCGAGCTCGCGCCGTACATGGGCGCTTCGCTCGCCGGCATGGCACCCGACCTCGCGATCAAGGTGTATCTCGGCGCCGCCGGCCGCGGCGCGCTCGGCGCGGGCGGCGTGCTCAACTGGGCGCTCTTCGCCGGCGGTCTGGCGGCGCTCTTCGTGCTGTCCTGGATCGTGGGCCGCCGGGTGCGCGACCGGCTGAAGATTTAGTTGGATCGTCGCATTCCGTTCTCTTCTGCGAACCATGCCGAAATTTCGTGAGGCCGCCGTACCGGTCGGAAACTAAAATCGCGCGGTGAAAAACCGCGCCATGTGGTTCCTGCTCGCCGTGAGCGGCGTCATCATCTCGCTCGCGATGGGCATGCGGCAGTCGATGGGCCTGTTCCTCGGCCCGGTCACCGCCGAGCTCGGCCTCTCCGCCGCCACCTTCAGCTTCTCGCTCGCGCTGCAGAACATCGTGTGGGGCGCCACGCAGCCGGTGATCGGCGCGCTCGGCGACCGCTACGGCGCGCGGCCGGTGGTGTTCGCCACCGCGCTCATCTACGGCGCGGGACTCCTCCTCATGATGGCCGCGGGCGGGCCGCTCGCGCTGCATGCCTCCGGCTTCCTCATCGGCATCGGCATCGCCGGCACCGGCTTCGGCGTGCTGATCGGCGTGGTCGCGCGCGCCTCGCCGCCCGAGAAGCGCAGCGAGCGCGTCGGCATCGTCGCCGCCGCCGGCTCGCTAGGCACCGCGGTGATCGCGCCGCTCGGCCAGTTCCTCTCCGGCAACTATGGCTGGAAGGCGGCGGTGGTGGGCTTTGCGATCATCGCCGCACTCGCCGCGGCGCTGTCCTTGCTGATAAAGGAACAGCCCATTGCCGAAGCCGCGCCTTCAGGCCCGAAGCAAGGACTCGGCGCGGCCGTGCGCGACGCCTGGCAGCATCGCGGCTTCATGCAGATGACCACTGCCTACTTCGCGTGCGGCTTCCAGCTCGTCTTCATCACCACCCACCTGCCGAAGTACCTCGACCTCTGCGGCGTGGCGCCCGGCGTGGGCGCGAC
>DATMIG010000100.1:0-2772 GCA_035554335.1 Burkholderiales bacterium | reverse complement strand
AGTGGTTGGCGATGCCGGGGTAAGTCCAGTAAAAGCGGTAGCGGCCGATAAACCCGGCTTCCTCATCGGTAAAGTGGTACGGCGCCTGGTTCGGCGCCGGGGCGCCGCGCCCGGCCTGGCTGATGCGCCGCGCGAGCCAGAGCTCGAACGCCATGACGCTGCCGATGAACACCCACGCCATCGGTTGCGGGTTGAGCGCCGCAAAGCCGGCCAGCATCAGGATGCCGAGACTCGCGTAGGCGCCCATCAGCTTTCCAGCTCCGCCTGCCGCGCGAGCCACTCCTCCTCCACCTTGGCGAGCTCGGCTTTCTTGCGCGCCTGCTCCGCGAGCACCTCCTTCATGCGCGGCGCCTGCTGGTAGACCGCCGGATCGGCGAGCTGCGCTTCGATCGCGGCCAGGCCTTCGTTGAGCGTGGACATCTGCGTCTCGAGCTTCTTGATGCGCGATTCCAGGTTCTTCCGCGATCCGCGCACCTTGGGTGCTGGCGCCGCAGCGGGTCGTGGCGGCGCGCGTTTCGCGCCGAGCAGCGAATCGCGGTAATCGTCGAGGTCGCCGTCGTACGGCTGGACGTGCCCGCCGCGCACGATGACGAGCGACTCGGTCGTCGCACGCAAGAGGTGCCGATCGTGCGAGACGAGCACCAGCGTTCCTTCGAACTGGGCGAGCGCCACCGTGAGCGCTTCGCGGGTTTCCAGGTCCAGATGGTTGGTCGGCTCGTCGAGGAGGAGAAGATTGGGGCGCTGCCAGACGATAAGCGCGAGCGCGAGGCGCGCCTTCTCGCCGCCGGAGAAATGCTCGACCGGCCCGGTCGCCATGTCGCCCGGGAAGTTGAAGCTGCCGAGGTAGTCGCGCAGCTCCTGCTCCCGAGTCTTCGGCGCCAGGCGCACGAGGTGCCAGAGCGGCGACTGGTCGTCGCGCAGCATCTCGACCTGGTGCTGGGCGAAGTAGCCGATCGCCACGCCTTTGTTGAAGGTGGCGGTCCCGCTCAGCGGAGCGAGGGCACCGGCGATGGTCTTGATGAGCGTCGTCTTGCCGGCGCCATTGACGCCGAGGAGGCCGATGCGCTCGCCGGAGCGGATGGACAGCGTCACGTCCGACAGGACGGTGTGATCTCCATAGCCGGCGTTGACGTCTTCCAGCACCAGCAGCGGATCCGGCGCGCGCAGCGGCTCGCGGAACTCGAACGAGAACGGCGCCGCGGCATGCACCGGCGCGAGCTCCTCCATCTTCGCCAGCATCTTCATCCGGCTTTGCGCCTGGCGCGCCTTGGTGGCCTTGGCGCGGAAGCGGTCGATGAAGGACTGTAGGTGCGCCCGCTCGCGCTGCTGCTTCTCGAACTGCGCCTGCGCGAGCTGCAGGGTCTGCGCGCGCTGCAGCTCGAAGGCGGAATAGTTGCCGGAGTAGCGGCGCAACTTGCGGTTGTCGATGTGCACCACCGCCTGCACCACCTCGTCGAGGAAATCGCGGTCGTGCGAGACGATGAGGAGCGTGCCCGGATAGCGCTTCAGCCAGTCCTCCAGCCACACGATCGCGTCGAGGTCGAGGTGGTTGGTCGGCTCGTCGAGGAGCAGCAGGTCCGAGCGGCACATGAGCGCCTGCGCGAGGTTGAGCCGCATGCGCCAGCCGCCGGAGAAGCTCGCCACCGGGCTGTAGAGCTCGTCGGCGCCGAAGCCGAGGCCCATGAGGAGCGACTCGGCGCGCGAGCGCACCGTGTACGCATCGGCGTCGGCGAGCGCGCCGTGCAGCTCGGCCATGCGATGGCCGTCGTCCGCTTTCTCCGCCTGCTGTAATTGCGTCTCTATGGAGCGCAGCTCGGTGTCACCGTCGATCGCATAGTCGACGGCCGGCCGCTCGAGCGCCGGGGTCTCCTGCGCGACGTGGGCGATGCGCCAGTGCGCCGGCAGCTCGACGTCGCCCTTGTCGGCGTGCAGCTCGCCGCGCAGCATGGCGAAGAGGCTCGACTTGCCGGAGCCGTTCGCGCCGATGAGGCCGATGCGCTCGCCGGCATGCACAGTAAGATCGGCGCTTTCGATGAGCGGCTTAGCGCCGCGCGCCAACGTCAATTGGGAAAAACGTATCACGGGGACAAAAACGGATGAGCCCGCGATTCTACTGGCTCGCCGCGCTCCTTCTCGTCCCGATGGCGGTCCCGGCCCAGGATTTGCGCTCGCGCGTGCGGGCGGATCTCGACGCGCGCGGTTTGGGCGCCGACGGCCTGCGCATCATCTCCAACGTCATCGAATACGACAGCAGCGTGCCGCCGCGCGCGCCGCCCGTCGTCACCGAGACGCTGCGCGATCCGCTCGTCGGGAGCGACGCCAGCGCGATCTTCGCGCGCGCGGTGCCCGCCGATTTCCAAACCCTGGGCCGGCTGCCGGCGGCCGCCGGGACGGATTTCGATACCGCGCTCGAGCGCTACATCGGCGAGCTCGCCGGAGCGCAGGCGGAGCTGATGGGCGCGGTCGCGCCATTCGACGAGGACGCGCTGCTCGCGGCCGTCGACGCCGGCCTGCCGGTCCGGCACGTCGTCGCGCTGCACCGCTCGGTGGATCTCGAGCGCCTCGCCGCGGCGCGCGAGATCTTCGTCGGCGCGACCCGGCAATTCGTGGCCGCCGTACGCAACGCCCCCATTCCGCCGCCGCAGCGGTTTGAAACGGCGATCGGCACGGTGGTCATCGGCGGCCCGGGCAATGACCAGCACGCGAGCGGCGCGGCGCTGATCATCGATCCGGGCGGCGACGACGTGTACCAGCGCGCGCCGACCAGGGCCG
>DATMIG010000099.1:0-1558 GCA_035554335.1 Burkholderiales bacterium | reverse complement strand
CGACGATGCCCATGGCGCCGAACGCGGCGAGCAGCAGGCTGATTGCCTCCGGCGAAGCGCCGACCAGGGCGTGCAGCGCCGGCACGAGGTAGACGAACACCGTCCATCCCGCCGACGTGAGGAGCGCGGTCACGGCGAGGACCGAGACGAGCTGCGGATTGGTGAAGATCGCGCGCCAGGCCGCGCGGTCGAGCGGTTGCACGCGCAGGCCGCGCGGTACGAGCGCCCAGACCGACGCTGCGGCGAGGGCCCCGCCGGCCGCGATGATGGCGAATCCCGTGCGCCAGCCGAACGCCGCGCCCACATAGGCGGCGAACGGCAGGCCGATGACCGCGGCGAGCGTCCAGCCGAGGAACACGATGCCGATCGCGCGCCCGCGCGCCGCCGGGGGGACGAGCAGCGCCGCCGTGGCCGCCGCCTGCGCGCTGAAGAGCGCCGCGCCGCCCGCGCTCAGCACGCGCGCCGCCAGCATCGGCGCGAACGACGACACGAGTGCCGCGGCGAGATGGCCGAGCGCGAAGAGGAGCTGCGTCGCCACCAGCAGGTTGCGCCGGTCGAGGCGGCTGGTGGCGCCCGCGAGGAGCGGCGCGCCGAAGCACACGGCGACGGCGAACACCGTGACCAGCTGCCCCGCGAGCGCCAGCGGCACGCCGATGCCTTCGGCGAGCAAGGGCAGCATGCCGGGAACGGCGAGCGTGCCGGTGCCGATGACGAAGTTGCCGAAGGCGAGCGCGACGAGGCTGGTCCGCCGCCTCATAGCGCGTCCCAGCTGCCGCCGAGGGCGCGCACCAGGGCGACCGTCGCCTGGTATTGCGCCGAGCGCACCTGCAACTCCTCGCGGCGGTTGCGCAGCTCGCTGCGTAGCGAATCGAGCAGCTCGAGCTGGCTGATGTAGCCGTTGCGATAGCGCACGTCGGAGAGCGCGGTCGAGCGCCTCGCCGAGCGCACGGCGCGCGCCTGCGCCTGCTCCTGCTGCGAGAGAAGCCGCAGCGCCGCCAGCTGGTCCTCCACGTCCCTGAAGGCGACGAGCACCTGCTCGCGATAACGCTCCACGGCGGCGTCGAACTCGGCGCCGGCGGCCTCGATGCCGGCCTTGCGCCGGCCACCGTCGAAGATCGGCAGCGCGCCCAGCACGCCGAGGCCCCATGCGCGCGAGGACCACTTGAAGAGATCCGACAGGTCGGTCGAAGCGTAGCCGCCGCTCGCGGTCAGCGCGAAGCTCGGGAACCAGGCGGCCTTCGCCACGCCGACCCGCGTCTGCGCCGCGAGGAGCGACTTTTGTGCCGCGGCGACGTCCGGGCGGCGCGTGAGCAGCGTGCTCGGCACGCCCGCCGGGATGGCGGGCAGCACCGTGCGCCAGTCCTGCGGCGCGAGGGCGAAGTTCGCTGGCGCCTCGCCGAGCAGCACGGCGAGCGCATGCTCGAGCGCGGTTCGGCGGCGCTCGAGGGCGAGCGCTTCCGACTCGGTCGAGGCGAGCTCGGTGTCCACGCGCGTAACTTCCAGCTCGGCGACGTCGCCCGCGCGCCAGCGCCGCTCGGTCAGGGCGAGGGTGTCGCGG
>DATMIG010000098.1:0-11190 GCA_035554335.1 Burkholderiales bacterium | reverse complement strand
GTAGTTCTTCGCCTCGCCGCCGAACTTCTTCGCCAGAATGTGCGTCATCGCCGCCGTCAGCGTGGTCTTGCCATGGTCGACGTGACCAATCGTGCCTACGTTGACGTGCGGCTTGGTTCTTTCAAACTTTCCTTTGGCCATCTCTCGATCGTCCCGATATGCGTCTCAAATCACCTGGTGCCCATGACGCGGATTGAACGCGTGACCTCTCCCTTACCAAGGGAGTGCTCTACCACTGAGCTACATGGGCGAAATATCTGGAGCGGGTGAAGGGAATCGAACCCTCGTCATAAGCTTGGAAGGCTTCTGCTCTACCATTGAGCTACACCCGCCTGGTTTGACTCCTCTGCCCCGCGTTACCCTGCTCGCCCTGCATCCCGTTCCGCCTCCAGCGCGCCTGAAACTGGTGGAGGGGGTTGGATTCGAACCAACGTAGGCGCAAGGCCAACAGATTTACAGTCTGCCCCCTTTAGCCGCTCGGGCACCCCTCCGGCGGAACCCGCGATTATATTGAGTTTTCCACGGCTTGGGTGGCCAAATTCAGGTGCCGATGCGGACCCGCGAACCGAGCGCATTCAGGGCCGCAATGGCGCTGTAGCAGGCGAGCCAGGAAGTCTTCGGATTTTCCGGCGCCGGGACGTTCTCAAGCACGACGGTGAAGGTCCCGGAGCGACCGCACACCCGAATCGTGTGGGTGTTGAGGGTCAGCCCGGGGTCGGCCACCACCTTCAGCCTCGTGCGATCGAGGCCGATTCCGCCCAGCGCCAGCACGGCCGCGATGTTTACGTTCTGCGGAAAGTGCGGCACCCCTTCGCGCGCCGGGCCCTCGAAGAGGGTCAGCGGGCCCTTCAGGCCGTCCAGGGCGAACCGCTTTTCTTCCACGTAGCGAATGCCCTTCCAGGCGGCCGGCGGCTTCGCGACCTGGATGCTCGCCTCGTCCACCCCGGCCAGACAGGCCGTCTTGAGGGCATCCAGTCCGCCGATACCGCCGGAAGGCACGTACATCAGGGCGCCGGACGCCTGCGCGGCGGCTTCGGCCTCGCGCCTAAGCGCATCGTCGACCAGCGCGCCCGCCGAAAGAACGACGACGCCCACCCCGCTGCGCAGAAGCTCGACGAGGTGCTCCCGCACCGCGTCGTGGGAGGCAGCCTCGACCACGACCTGCGGCCGCAAAGCGAGCAGCGCCGCGCGATCCGGCGCGTAGTTCAGCCCGAACTCGGCGGCCAGGGCGGCGCCCCGGGATGTTGGGCCGCGGCCCGCCACGCCGACGAAGTCGATGCCGCGCAGGCCGACGCGGCGAGCGTGCTCGAGGACGAGGCGGCCGATGGTTCCGCCGCCGAGCATTGCGACACGCAGAGGGTGTTGCATAGCAGGTATGATTTCGTAAGGGAGTGCAAAAATGCGAATCGCGATTCTAGAAGACGATCCGGACCAGCTGGCGCTTCTCAAGCGCTGGATCTCGGACGACGGTCACGACGTCCATGGTTACGAGAGCGGGCGCGAGACGATGAAGCAGGCCGGCCGCGAGAGCTTCGACCTCTTCATGCTCGACTGGCAGGTGCCCGACGTCTCGGGGCTGGAGGTGCTCACCTGGCTGCGCGGCAACGTCTCGAAGACGGTGCCGGTGCTGTTCGTGACGGTGCGCGACTCCGAACAGGACATCGTCTTCGCGCTCGAGCACGGTGCCGACGACTACATGGTGAAGCCCGTGCGGCGGCAGGAGCTCCTCGCACGCGTGCGGGCGCTGCTGCGCCGAGCCTATCCGTCGGAGGAGCAGAAGCTGCTGTCCTTCCCGCCGTTCGACATCGACATCCAGCGCAGCGAGGTGCGCAAGAACGGCGCGAAGGTCGACCTCACGCCGAAGGAATTCGAGCTCACCGTGACGCTCTTCCGCAACATCGGGCGGCTGATGTCGCGCGGCCACCTGCAGGAGACGGTGTGGGGCCGCAGCGGCGACCTCGCCACGCGCACGGTCGACACGCACGTCAGCCAGGTGCGCAAGAAGCTCGACCTGCGCCCCGAGTCGGGCTACCGCGTGGTGCCCGTCTACAACTACGGTTATCGGCTGGAAAAGACGGGCGGACCGTCCGCCCCCAACGCGGTCGCCTGAGCTACTTCAGCGCCCGGATCCGGCTCTCGGCATAGCCGCGCAGCGCGTCGGTCGGGCCGGCGGCCAGTGACTGCCGATACGAACGGAGCGCCTGCGGCTTGGCGCCGACGTTTTCATAGGAAATGCCCATCGCGATCCATGCCGAGGCGGTCGGCTCGGCCAGGCGCGCGGCATTCTCGAATACGGCCAGCGCATCCGCATGGCGGCCGAGCCGCTGTAGCACCGTGGCGAAGAGCAGCTGGTGCTCGGCGTCGTTTGCCCCGGTCTCGTTGGTGCGCGCGAGCAATTCCGCGGCGCCTTGGTAGTCGCCCCGTTCCACGCGGATGCGGGCCAGCACGGTCGCGAACTGGGCGTTGGACGGCGAGATCGCCATGCCGTCAGTCAGGAGCTTCTCCGCTTCGTCGATCTCGGACTGCTCGAGTCGCACGGCCACCAGCGCCTGGCGCGCGGGCTCGTACGCCGGCTGCACCGCGAGCGCGGCCGCGAATTCCTGCGCCGCGGCGCTCGGCCGGCCGTGATTCAGCCGGTCGACGCCTTTCTGGAAGCGAATCTCGGCCTCGTCGACCGAGGACAGCGGCCGATTGCGCTTGGTGACGGCCTCCGCCGAGCCTTTCGGCGCGGTCGGCGGCACGGCGATAGCCTGGTCGGGCGGCAGCTTCGCCGGCTTCGGCAGTTGCTTGCGGGCCGCCGGAGGCGCAATCGGCGTCTCGATCGCCTCGGCGAGCTTGAACATCTCCACCGCCGGCGGCGGCGCGGCAGCCGGAGCTGACTCCTTGGGCGGCGCGACCGATGGCGGCGGCTTTATCGCCGCGATGGGCGCCGGCGGCGGCACCGCTGGACGGGACAGCGCAAGCGGCGTGGCGAGCGGCCTCGGCTGCAGCTCGTAGATGACCCAGATGAGCGCGCCGATGGCGACGATCGCCTCGATGCCCATCGTGATCCAGAAGGCGTCGCTCCTGCGAACCTGCGGCACCACGCGCACGCTTGGATCGGCTGATGCCGACTCGGGCAGCGCGCGTCGCCGGTCGAGGTCGCGCAGCATCTTGTTGATCACGCTCACGCGAGCACCTATGCGGCCTTCGCCGCGAGCGGCCACCAGCGGCGCTCGGGCATCGCGGACGGCGTGTCGGCGATCGCGGCGCGCACGTGGCTCGCTCGCAATGCCCGCACGCCCTCGCCGTAGGCCAGCAGCATCGCCTTGTGCATGAGGACGTTGATGAGGCGCGGCACGCCGCGGCTCGCGCGATGTAAAGCGGAAACCGCGCCGTCGTTCAGCAGCGCGGCGCCGGAGTAGCCGGCGACGACCAGCCGGTGCGTGACATACGCGCCGACCTCATCCCTTTCCAGACCGTGCAGCCGGTGCTCGAAGATGATGCGCTGCCGGAGCTGGCGCACGGCGCTGGAGGCGAGCTTGACGTCGAGCTCCGGCTGGCCGAAGAGCACCACCTGGAGCAGCTTCATCTTCTCCGTCTCGACGTTGGTGAGGAGCCGCAGCGCCTCGAGCGTCTCGAGCGACATGGACTGGCTCTCGTCCATGCAGAGCACGACGCGCTTGCCCTGCCGGGCAATGTCGAGCAGCGCGCGCGTCACCGCGCGCAGCAGCCGATGCGGCTCGATGTCGGCGAGATCCGGCTCGAGCGGCAGCGCGAGCTCGTCGGCGAGCGCGATGAGCAGGCTTTTCGGGCCGAAGCTCGGGTTCGGGATGTACGCGCTGACATAGCGGGACTGCAGGCTCGCGAGGAGCTTGCGGCAAAGGAGCGTCTTGCCGGTCCCCACTTCGCCGGTCACCTTGACGAAGCCTTCGCCGTTGCCGATCGCCACCACCAGGGTATTCAGCGCCTCTTGGCTCGCCCGCCCGGCGAAGAAGAAGTGGGTGTCCGGCGTGATCCCGAACGGCAGCTCGCGCAGGCCGAAGTACGACAGGTAGTTCATCGCGATCCCCTTGCCTTCATTTCACGATCGAGCGCGTCGAGCCGGCCGCGCGCTTCGGTCAGGTCCCGGTCCCAGTCGCTGTCGGAATCGATGATCGTCGGCTTGATCAGCATGACGAGCTCCTTCTTCTCGACCACGCGGTTGGTGCTGCGCAGGAGGAAGCCGGTCAGGCCCGTGTCCGGCACGCCGGGCGCGCCGCCGCGCACGTCGTTCACCTCCGTGCGCATCAAGCCGCCGATCGCGACGATGCTGCCGTCGGTGACGCGCACGATGGTGTCGGTCTCGCGGATGGTGTTGCGCGCAGTCGGCACGTTGACGTTCTGCGACTCCCCCAGATCCATGTTGATGATGGTGGTCGTGACGTCGTTGATCGTGGGATGGATGTGCAGCGTGATGTTGCCGCGGTCGTCGATCTGCGGCGTCACGTCGAGCACGATGCCGGAGAAGTAGGTCGAGAAGCGCGGCGCGATCGTCGGTCGCGTGGTCGTCGCGCCGACCGCGTTCAACGTCGGCGGCGTGACCTCCACGTCGGAGACGAACAGCTGGTCCTGGCCGACCTTCAGCACCGCCTTCTGGTTGTTCAGCGTCGCGACGCGCGGGCTGGAGAGCACCTGCACGTTGCCCTGCGACTCGAGGAAGGTGAGGAGGGCGCCGAAGTTGGAACTCGCCACGGCGAGGCCGGTCACCGCACCGCCCGGGCCGCCGATGAGCTGGTCGGCAAGAGCAGCCGTGGCGACCGTCCGGGCCGAAAGCGTCGGGTCGACAGTGGTCGCGTTTAGGAGCGAAGGGTTGCGACTTTCGAAGTTGGTCGGAATGCGGGGCGATGCGAGCGGCCGAGTCAGCTGGCCCACGCCGCCCGAACGCCCGAAGATCGCCCAGTTCACGCCGGACTGGAACTGCTCGGCGAGCGTAACCTCCACGATCTTCGCCTCCAGCATCACCTGCCGCTCCACCGCGACCCGCGTGGCGCGCAGGTACCCGTCCACGGCGCGCAGCTCGGAGGCCGTCCCGCGGACGACCACCACGCCCGAGTGCGGCGAGACCACGATCGAGCGAATGCCCGTCTGGTCTTCGTAGCGGCGGTTGCAGGCCTCGCGCTGGCGCTCGTCCGGACTTTGCGCGGCTCCCAGGCCCGGCGTGCTGACGATCGGCGGTTGCGAACTCGTCGCTCGTCCCGGCGGGAAAACGATGGCGGTCAGCGCCTCGCACAGGTCGGTCCAGAAGATGGCTTCCTGATTGGTGGTGACCCGCGTGCTGTCCCGGCTCGGCGCGCCGCCGATGATCCCGGCGCCGCCACCGAGCGCTCCGGCGGCGCCCGCCAGGCCGGAGTTGGCGCCGATGCCGGCCGTGCCCGACGTGCTGCTGCCGGTGCTGGACACCGTGGTGTCCATGTTCGAGCTGACGCGTACCTGGGACAGGCCGCGGCGCTGTCCGGCGAGGTAGTTCACCTGGAAGACGCGCGCCTGGATGCCCGAAGGCTGGATGAAGATGCGAGTGCCTTCGACGCGGTATTCGTAGCCGTAGAGCTCGCGGATCGCATCGAGCGCCTCGCGCAACGTCACATCCTTCAGGTTCACGCTGATCGTGCCGGTGACGCCCGGCGGCACGAGCATGGAATAGCGCGTGCCGGCGACCAGCGCATTGAATACCGAAGCGGCGGGCGCATCGCTCACCGTGAGGTCGAAGCGCTGGTCGATCGGCTGGCCGCGCACCTTTGGCATTTCCATCCGCAGGGGCGGCATCAGGTCCAGCTCGGGCGCCGAAGCCTTGCGCCGCTCGCCTGCGGTCATCGCACCTTGCAGCGCCGGATCGACGTCGCGCGGCGGCGGCGGCAGCGCGCAGCCGCACACGGTCGCGGCGAGGAGCGCGATGGCGCGCTTCACGGCTGTATCGCCTTCTTTTGCACGCCGGCATTGAGGGGCAGCACTTCCGTCCGCTCTCCGCGACGCAGCGTCACGCCGGTCTCGGTGATCGCGACGACCGTCGCATCGTCGATGCGGCCGCCGAGAAGCACCGTGCGTCCGTCGATGACGGCGAGCTTGCGCTCAGGAGAGATCAGCACGCTTTGCAGCCGGTGGCCCAGCCTGCCGTCGCGAGTGGCGGCGGGCGGCGTCGCTTCGTCCGCCGATGCCGCCGGCGGACGCGTCGGATCCGGCAGCCCGGCCTGCGCGGCCGCCGCCGGGCTCGTTGCCACGGCGGTGAGCACGCAAAGGACTCGAGCGCCGGTCAGACGTTCAGCCATGACGGGTCGAGGCTGAGCGTATAGACCACGATCTTCATCGTATGGCGGGGGTAGCTGGCCGCCTTCAACTCCAGCTCGCTCCAGTAGAGCTGGGTCGGCAAGCCCTCCAGCTGCTGGAGGTAACGCAGCAGCTCGAGGTAGCCGCCACTCACGGTGAGCTCCATGCCGTGGCGGTAGATCAGGCGCTCCCCCGGCGTCGCGGGCTTCGCCGCCGGCTTTTGTCCGGCTGACGTGCGCGCCTCGGCGATAGACGTCGTGGCGAGCGTTCGCATGCCGACGAGCTGCACGCCGCGATTTCGGGCCAGCATTTCTTCCACCACGCGCTTCATCTGGTCCGGCGCGGTGAACTTGCGTTCCTCGGCCGCGATGGCGCTCTCGGTCTCGGCGAGCAGGCGCTTCACCTCGGCAAGCCGCGTGCGCCGCGAGCGCTCCGCATCCTGCACCGGGCGGGCCGAGAACTTAGCTACCTGCGCGTCGAGGGCCTTTATCTCCGCCTGGCGCTGGGCGATCGCGCCGGACAGGCCACGCTCCTTCTTCGTCTCGCGGTCGAGCAGGGCCGTGTCCAGCAGCGCCACCAGCACCACCGTCACCGCGCTGAAGATGAAAGCGCGCTCGCGCAGCGTCATCGCATCGATGCGATCGGCATAACGTTGCCAGAGCTGCCTCACGACGCCTCTCCCAGGGGAATCGAGAGCGAGAACTCGAGATAGCGGGTGGGCACGCCCGCCTTGGTCGCCCCGAGTGCCGACGGCGTTTCGACCTTCGCCGCCAACTTGAGCTCGCCGACGCGTCGTCCCGTGAAAGGCGGCTGGCGTTTCAGCGCATCGATATATGCGGGAACCAGCGTGCTTTCCAGCGCGCGGCCCTTGATCACGAGATCGCCCGATTGGCCGCCGATCTCGACGCCCGTCAGCCAGACTCCGTTCGTATTCGCGCGCGCGAGCGCCGCGAGATAGCGCGAGTAGCCCCTGGCATCGCCGCCTACCCCGGTACGCACGTCGTCGAGGAGCGAACGGCGCTCGACCAGGCGCGCCTCGGCCGCCTCGAGCTCGGCGGCGAGCGCCTTGCTCGTGTCGCCGGCGGTCTGCCGCGCGAACACGGCGATTTGCGCCCTGCGTTCGTCGAGCTGCTTTTGCGCTTCGGCTGCCACGCGCTCGAGCGCGCGCGTCTGGCGTACCTGCAAGGCATAAATCGCGAGCACGCCGATCACGATCAACCCGACCGCCTGCGCCATCGCCGTGGCCGAGAAGTAGCGCTTCTGCTTGAGGAAGATCGGATTAAAAAGGTTGATCTGCTGCGCCACGGTCAGAGCGACTTCGTTTCGCGGCGCAGGGAGGCGCCGAAATGATGGAACAGCCGCCACTGCACGTCGCGCTCCGGACCGTCGCCGTCGAAGGCAAGCACGTCCCGCAGGTCGATGTCCTGCGCCTCGACGCCCAGGCGCGTCTTCAGGAAATCGGCGACGCGGGTCGCTCGCGGCGTCGGCGCCACCAGCAGGCGCTCCACCGGAATCGAGCGGAACTGGCGCTCGAAGTGATCGAGCGTGCGCTGGATCTCCACCGCGACGCGCTCGAGCGCCGCTTCGACGGCGGGCGCGTCTTCCGTCAGCTCGCGGAGGCCGACCTCGAAGCGCCGCGCGAGGTACAGCTCCTCGCGGTAGTTCACCGTCATCAGGCCCCAGTCATCGGCGAAGTAGGCAAGCCCCACGGCGCGCCCGCCGCCCTCGTACAGCGCGGCGACGTTGCGCTGCGCCATCTCGGGAATGTCGATCACCGAGAGCGGAATCTTCGCGTTCTCGCACTGGCGGATCGTCGACTCGATGAGATCGTTCGGCGCCGACACGGCGTACATCAGCCGATTGCGGCCGGATGCGGCTTCCTGCTGCGGGATTTCGAGCACGTCGACGGTGGCGTCGTCGACGTGGTAGTCGATCATGTCCTTGATGCGCCAGCGGATGGCGGCCTTCAGCTCTTCCTTCGGCACGGTCGGCGCCTCGACGAGGAGAAGCTGGTACTCGCCCGGCCGCAGCAGCGCCGCGCAGGCATAGCGCGACGCATGCAGATGCTGTGCAACCCGGGTGAGATCCTGCTGGTCCTCGGCGAGCTCGTGGCTGCCGTACTGCGTGATATGCGACTTCGGAGTGCCGTGGCAGCCGTGGGCGAAATCGACGCCGCTTGCGCCGACCGACAGCGTCAACCAGCCCGGGACTTTTTTATTGTTTCGCAGCCAGCCGAGCAACGTCCTTCTCCAAACCCGCCGACCTTGCCAAGTTACCCCAATAAGTAGTTGTGGTCAAATCACTTTTGGCCCATATATAGTGGTCCGGCGGCGTTATCGTTCAGTACAGCTCGCGGGTGTAGATGAACTGCTGCTCGCGCGCAAAGTTGCTCGGCGCCGCCTCGCCGGCGGCGAAGTCGCCATAGCCGCTTCCGGCGGCAAGCGCCGTCGCCTGCGCCGAGGTGCCGGTCCTCGTCCCGGTGGCGGTCGCGGACCAGGTGCCGCTCGAATACCGAACGACCACGAAAGACCCTGTGGCCGCGCCGGCGTCGACGTCGCCCGCAAGGAAATTGAACGTCGCGCTATAAGTGCCGCCGACGGGCAGCGCCCCGGTCGTCGGCGTCGTCAGCGTCCAGTACCGGTTGACGCTTTTGGTGCCGTCGACGCCCGATCCGGAAACGTTCGGATGGTCGCCGGCCGTCACGCTTGAGAGCACGTTGCCGGCGGTCGTTACGCCCGCATAGGAGGTGGTGATCGGCGTATAAGCAGCGGCGGACGTGCCCACCTCGAACGTGCAGTTCGAGGCGCCGGTCGGAATCGCCTTCTGCAAGAGCCCGACCACATGGCCCGGGGTGCCAGCCGGGCGGGACACACTTGTCGCGCACGCGCCGGTCGTGATCATGGTGTTGGTGCCCGTCGTGAGCAATCCCGCCGTCAGAGTCAGCACACCGGTTGCTGTGGCATTCCCTCCGGTGAGCGTTACGCCGTTGCCGTTATTGATCTTAAGGCCGGCATAGGTGAAGGGCGTCAGAGTTTGTGCCAAGGCACCCTTGTATTCGACCGTGTTGTTGGTGACCACGTACCCACCGGTCGTGAATGTCGCCGCGGGATTAAACACCCCGAGAATGCCCACCGTCCCGCCGTTGGCCAACGTGATGCTATTCGCGCCGCGTGCTGCACTGATCGTGAGATTGTTGTAATCGAAGGCCGGGATCGTTTGCGCCACGGTGCCATTGAAGTCCATGGTGTTCCCCGTCACGACGTACCCGCCCGTAGTGAAGGTCGCGGTGGGCGAAAAAGTGCCGGCGACGCCGATCGTGCCGCCGTTTTCCAGCGTCACGGTGTTCGTAGTGCGCGCGCCACTGATGGTCAGGTTGTTGTAATTGAATGCCGGTACCGTCTGCGAGCCGGTGCCATTGAAGTTGATGGTGTTTCCCGTGACCACATAGTTGCCGGTGCCGAACGTGGCCGTGGGACTGAATGCCCCGGCGATGTTCACTGTCCCGCCATTGGGCAGCGTGATGTTGTTGGTACCCGTTCGCGCGCCGCTCAGCGTGAGGTTGTAGTAGCTCGTCGCCCGGACGCTTTGCGCGCCCGTGCCGTTGTAGTTGACCGTATTGCCCGCCGCGGTGGCCGTGAAGGTCGTCACCGTCAGCGGCCCGCCGATATTGAGGGTGGAATTAGCGGAGTTCGTAAACGTGCCGGCACCGGCGATTCCCGTCACCGTGTCGGTCGTCGTGACGGTCCCCGTATTGGTGAAAGTGCCGCCGATGCTGATCGCGCTCGAGGTGCTGAGCGTCCCGGCGTTAACGAACGTGCTCGTTACGGTGAGCGTGGCACCTGTGACGCTCGGACAAGTACCGCCGCTCAACCCCAAGCAAAGCGTGCCATTGTTAGTCGTCGTGCCGGTGCTGACCGTGACGGGTCCTGCGATGTCGAGAGCAGCGGTAGCCGCGACGGTTTTGTTGTTGGTGATGGTGATCGTGCCGGTGTTCGTGATGGCGCCGGTCCCATCGATCGTGGCGCCAGCGCCCGTCAGATTCATCGTCGTTGTGCCGTCCAGCGTCCCGTTCACCGTCAGATTGCCGGTGATCGTCGTCGCACCGCCGAGTGTGGTGGTGTTGGCGGCGATGATCAGGTTGTTGAACGTCGACAGCACGGTCGCGGTCCACGGCAGCGTGTTCGTCGATCCGAGCTGAACGGTCCCTGTCCCGGGCGTCCAGGTCTCCGTGCCGCTCCCGAAAGCGAAAGCGGGCGAGCCGTTCGCGATCAGCGTCCCGCCGGCGGTCATCGTGATGGTGCCGCCTCGGTTGCTGTTGTTGCCACTCATGGTGATGGTGCCGTTTACCGTGAGCGAGCTGCCGGCGGCGAATGTCAGCGTGGAAGTATTGTTGCCGCTGGTCGATCCGATCAGCAGGCTGGCGACAGTGGCGGTCGTATTCATCGTGATGGTGTCGCCGCCGCGGATCTGGACGGTATCGGCCGCCTGTGGGGTTGTGCCGTTGCAGCCCGTCCACGTTCCGGCCACGCTCCAGTTGCCGGCACCGCCGCCAGCGTTCGATAGGCAGTTGGCCGCCATCGCCGCTCCCAGATGCAGCAGCCCAACGACCAGTAGCAGCAGATGGCGGGACAGTCGGCTCACGGGATGTTGGACACCGTGGCTTCCATCCGGCGCTCGGCGTAGCTCGAAGATCCCGGCGTGCCGGTCGTTGCGGTGACGGCGAGGTAATACGAAAAATTGCCGGCGCCATGAGTGGTCACCACACAACTGCTCAATGACAGCGTCACGCCGGCCAAACCACCAGCGAGACTGGGCGGCGCTCCCGGGCAAGCACCGCCCGCTGCGTTCGATATGACCTGCTGAATGGCCCAATCCAGGCCGGCCTTTGCTCCGTAGTACACGCGCGCG
>DATMIG010000097.1:0-2133 GCA_035554335.1 Burkholderiales bacterium | reverse complement strand
AGGTCGATGTTGAGGCCGACCGCCATGCCGCCGCCTTCGAACGCGCCCTTGTTCGTCGCTTCCATGAGACCCGGCCCGCCGCCGGAAAACACCGCGAAGCCCGCTTCGGAAAGCAGGCGCGCCGTTTCTTCGGCGAGCTTGTAGTACTCGGTGCCGGGCTTCACGCGCGCGCTGCCGAAGACCGAAACCGCCGGCCGCACATGCGCCAGCCGCTCGGTCGCCTCGAAGAACTCTGCCATAATGCCGAAGAGCTTCCACGCCTCGCGGGAAGAGATCTCGGGGCCCAGTCCGGCGGCCTTCTTCAGTAGTTTCTCTTTAGTCATCGTGTCGGGAACGGATCCAGAAAAAACGCTGTTGCTGGTTGACGGCTCATCCTACTTGTACCGCGCTTATCACGCGCTGCCCGAGCTGAGGAGCCCGAAGACCGGCGAGCCGACCGGTGCCATCTACGGCGTGCTGAACATGCTACGGAAGCTCGCCACCGACTACAAGGCGCAGGCCTGGGCCGCGGTGTTCGACGCGAAGGGCCGGACGTTCCGCGACGACATCTATCCCGAGTACAAGGCCACGCGCAGCGCCATGCCCGACGACCTGCGCAGCCAGGTCGAGCCGCTCTATGAGGCGGTGCGCGCGCTCGGCTGGCCGTTCCTTTGCGTCGACGGCGTCGAGGCCGACGACGTGATCGGCACGCTGGTCGAGGAAGCGCGCAAGCGCGGCTGGCGCACGGTGATCTCCACCGGCGACAAGGACCTCACCCAGCTCGTCGACGAGCGCACGCTGTGGATCAACACCATGTCGAACGAAAAGCTCGACGTGGAAGGCGTGACGCGCAAGTTCGGCGTGCCGCCCGAGCGGATCGTCGACTACCTGACCCTGATCGGCGACCAGATCGACAACATCCCCGGCGTGGAAGGCGTCGGTCCGGGCTATGCGTCGAAGTGGCTGCAGCAATACGGCTCGCTCGACAACCTGCTCTCGCGCGTCGACGAAATCAAGGGCACGCGCGGCGAGAACCTGCGCAAGCTGCAGGACTGGCTGCCCAAGGCGCGGGGCCTGCTCACGGTGAAGCGCGATGTGCCGCTGCCTTTTCCGTTCGAGCAGCTCACCGAGTTCAAGCCCGATCCGGCGAAACAGCGCGCGCAGTATGACCGCTACGGCTTCAAGACCTGGCTGAAGGAATTCGAAAACGCGCCGGCTCCCCAGGAACCCGCAACGGCGCCGGCGGCGGTCCAGAAGCGCAAGTACCGCCCGCTGCTGAGCGAAGACGAGCTGAAGGACGTGCTGCTGCGGATGGAGGCGACGGACCTCGTCGGCTTCAACGCCGTCGGCAGCGGCGAAGAGCCGATGACCGCGCGCCTGGTCGGCGTCGCGATCGCCTTCGGAGACGAAGGCGTCTACGTGCCGCTGGCTCACGACTACGCCGGCGCTCCCCAGCAAATGTCGGTTGAAAGGGCGCTCGCGCTATTGAAGCCGTGGCTCGAGCGCGCCGAGCGGCGCAAGGTGGCCGAGAACGTAAAGCTCGACTCGCACATCCTCGCGAACCACGGCGTGCGCCTCGAGGGCACGCTGCACGACACCATCATCGAGTCCTACGTGCTCGAAGTGCACGAGAAGCACGAGCTCGGCAGCCTCGCGCAGCGGCACTGCGGCTGGACGCTGCTGTCGCAGGAGGAAGTGACCGGCAAGGGCGCCTCGCGTATTTCCTTTTCCTCCGTCGAAGTCACGCGTGCGTCCCAGTACGCCGGACAGAACGCCGACTGCACGCTCGCGCTGCACGATCTGCTCTATCCGCGCATTGCGGCCGACGACAACCTGCGCCGGGTGTACGAGACGATCGAGATGCCCCTCGTGCCGGTGCTGTTCCGCGTGGAGCGCAACGGCGTGCTGCTCGACCGGCAGAAGCTCGAGACGCAGAGCCACGAGCTCGGCGGCGAGATCATCGAGCTGGAGCGAAAGGCCTACGAGGCGGCCGGCCAGCCCTTCAACCTCGGCTCGCCGAAGCAGATCCAGGAGATCCTGTTCGAACGGCAGAAGCTCCCGGTGAAGAAAAAGACTCCTTCGGGGCAGCCGTCGACCGATGAAGATTCATTGGCGGAGCTCGCGCTCGACCATCCGCTGCCGAAGCTGATCCTC
>DATMIG010000096.1:0-2637 GCA_035554335.1 Burkholderiales bacterium | reverse complement strand
TACGACGTCGAGCGCAAGTTCCGCGAGACGCGGCTCTATCTCGTCGCGCCGATCTCCACCAACCTCATCCTGTCGTACCTGGCCGAGCACGTCCTGGGACTGCCTCGCTCGTTCTGACGTGCTCCGGGCGAAAGCCCAGGCCGATGATGCGAGCCGGAACGCGAGACAGCACTGGCAGCGCGCCGAGCAGCCGCACGAACATGGGCGGCGCGAAGTCCGCTTCCGCTGATAGCGCGCGCGCGATCAGCTGCTTCTGGATCATCAGCTGGAACCGCTGCGTCATGCGAGTGGGCCAGTCGCGGCGCAGCTGAACCGCCGCCAGGTGCTCGAGCGACATCTTTCCCTGCAATAACGGCCCGGCCAGGATATTCGCCGCGGCGACGGCGTCCTGAATCGCGAGGTTGATGCCGACGCCGCCGATCGGCGACATGGCGTGCGCGGCGTCGCCGATGCACAGAAGGCCGGGGTTCCACCAGCGTTGCAAGCGGTCGACGCGCACGGTGAGGAGCTTCACCTTCTCCCAGTCGTCGACCTCCGCGACGCGATCGGCGAGCCACGACTGGATCTTCACGATGCTCTCGCGGAACCAGGGCAGTCCGTGCCGGCGCACCTCGTCGGCCGCGCCCTTGTTGATCACGTACGCGCACTGCCAGTAGTCGCCGCGATTGAGCATCACCATGAGGTGCCCGGGCCCGAAGACGGCCTGCGTCTCGCTCGGGTCGGACGCGCGGTGCGAAAGGCGGAACCACAGCACGTCCATCGGCGCGCCGAACTCCTGCGACGGCAGTCTTGCAGCCGCGCGCAACGTGGAGTGGCGCCCGTCGGCGGCGATGACGAGATCCGCTTTCAGCTGCGCGGCATCGGTGATCTCCGAGTTCATGTACAGCGAAAAGCCGGGATAGCGCTTCGCCTCGGCCGCCAGGAAATTGAGGAAGTCCCACTGCGGCATGAGGGCAAGGAACCCGCAATGCACCGGCAGCCGGGAAAGGTCGGCGATGGTGACGTCGCGGTTGCCCATGCGAACCGAAAAACGCGGCACCTTCTGGTGCGGCAGCTCGAGCAGGCGCTCGAGCAGGCCGAGCTCGTGCATCACCTCCAGCGTCGACGGATGCAGCGTGTCGCCGCGGAAGTCGCGCAGGAAGTCGCCGTGTTTCTCGTGCACGGCAACCTCTAAGCCGGCGCGGGCGAGGAGCAGCCCCAGCATCATGCCGGCCGGGCCGCCGCCGGCGATTCCGACGCGCACGCTCAGCTGCGGGCCAGCGCGGCCTTCACGTCTTCGGGGCTGAGCGGCGCCCGGCGCATGCGCACAGCGCATTGCGCGAGTCCGCCGCCGAAAGGCTCTTGCCGTCCACGGTGAATCGGTAGGTGGCCATGTCTCGTCATCAGGGAACTTGCAGGACGATCTTACCCCTGCCGTGTCCGGCTTCGGATGCCGCATACGCGCCGTGCGCGTCGTCGAGCAAAAACTGACGCGTAACTTGCGGCCGCAGCTTGCGGCTCACCGCCCATTCGAAAATCCGCGCGAGGCGCTCGCGCGTGGCCTGGATCATCGGCTTCTCGATGCGCACATCCGCTCTCGGCTGGTGCGCCGGGATCGGGGTGGCAGACAGCGCGACAAGGACGCCGCCCGCTTTGAGCGCCTGCAGCGATCGCACGTGCGCTTCGCCGCCCACCGTGTCGAGCACGACATCGAATGGCCCGGCTCGGCCGAAATCCTCGTTGCGGTAGTCGACGACCCGCTCGGCACCGAGGCTGCGGCAATACTCTGCCTGGCTCGACGTCGCGACGACCGTAGCGCCGAGCTGCCGCGCGATCTGGATGGCCAGGCTACCAACCCCGCCGGCACCGCCGTGGATGAGCACCCGCATGCCCGGTTGCACCTTCGCGGCCTCGACTAGCGGAATCCAAGCCGACAGCCCTGCCACGCACAGGCTCGCCGCCTCGACCGCCGTCAATCCCTTCGGAACCGGTGCAGTCGCAGCCGGTGGCAGGAGCGCGTACTCGGCATGCGTGCCCTCGCCGCGCGGATCAGCAACGCCTGCGATGAGCTTGCCGTTCGAATCGCCTGCGCAATCGCGGCCGAGCGTGCGCGGGAAGCTGATGGGGATCATGCTCGCCAGCATGCCGCGGCGGATCTTCCAGTCGATGGGATTGACCGACGCCGCGCGCACACGCACCAGAACTTCCCCGGTGGGGATCGGCACCTCGTCGATCCGCATCACCTCCGGGCCACCATATCCGTGGATCCGAACCGCGCGCATCAATGGCTGATCTTCGGCAGCCAGATGGCGAGCGGCGGGAACAGGATCACGAGGCCGATGAGGAGGAACACGCAGGCGATGAACGGCATGCCGGCGAGGTAGATTTCCTTCATCGTCGTGCCCGGCGGCGATACGCCCTTCATGACGAAGAGGAGCAGCCCGAACGGCGGCGTCGTGTAGCCGATCTCGAGGGCGAGCAGCATGATGAGGCCGAACCAGGTGAGATCGAAGCCGAGCGTCTTGGCGAGCGGGAAGAAGATCGGCGCGGTGAGCAGCATCTTGGACAGCGGGTCCATGAAGCTGCCGAGGAAGATGATGACGCCGATCATGATGAGCAGCATCCCGGTGGGCGTCACGTCGAAGCCGATCGCCCAGT
>DATMIG010000095.1:0-2910 GCA_035554335.1 Burkholderiales bacterium | reverse complement strand
TTGCCGCCGCGGCGGGCGCCGAGGACGCGCCGGTCGTCAAGCTCTTGCAGAGCGTGTTCGAGGATGCGGTGCAGGCGAACGCTTCCGACGTGCACATCGAGCCGCAGGAGCGCAATGTGCGCATCCGCTTCCGCATCGATGGCGTCCTGCAGGTGCAGACGGAAGTCGATACGCGCATCGGGCCGGCGCTCGTGCTGCGCCTCAAGCTGATGGGCGGCCTCGACATCTCGGAAAAGCGCCGCCCGCAGGACGGGCGCTTCAACGTGCTGGTGCGTGAACAGCAGGTGGATGTTCGTCTCTCCACCATGCCGGTGCAGCACGGCGAGTCGGTGGTGATGAGGCTGTTGACGCGCAAGAGCGGATTGCTGTCGCTCGATCACCTCGGCATGCCGCCCGACATGCTGGCGAGATACCGCCAGATCATCCAGCGCACCAACGGCATGATCCTCGTCACCGGTCAGACCGGCAGCGGCAAGACCACCACTCTTTATGCCACGCTCGCCGAGGTCAACTCGACGGAGAAGAAGATCATCACGGTCGAGGATCCGGTCGAATACCGCCTGCCCGGCGTGAACCAAGTGCAGGTAAACGAGAAGATCGAGCTCAGCTTCTCCACCGTGCTGCGCTCCACGTTGCGCCAAGACCCGGACGTGATCCTCATCGGCGAAATGCGCGACCAGGAAACCGCGCAGATCGGCCTGCGCGCCGCCCTGACCGGCCACCTTGTCCTCTCCACGCTGCACACGAAGGACGCGGCCACCACGCCGATCCGCCTCATCGACATGGGCGCTCCGTATTACATGGTGGGCACCTCGATCCATGCGGTGCTGGCGCAGCGCCTCGTGCGCCTCAACTGCGAGAGCTGCGTGCGGCCCCGGCCGCTCGATGCGGGCGAGCAGGCCTGGATCCAGCGCGAATATGCGGTCGAGGTCGACCCGGCTCGCTTCAAGCGCGGCCACGGCTGCTCGCATTGCAACGGCACCGGGCTTTCCGGACGCACCGGCATCTACGAGATGCTCGAGGTCTCGCCCGAAATGGCGAGCGCGCTGAACCAGAACCACAACGAGGACTTCGTGCGCCTCGCCGACACGGCGCTGAAAGGCCGCTCGCTCAAGCACCAGGCGCTCGAGCTCGCGCTCGCCGGCCGATCGCCCGTCGGCGAAATCGTCCGCGTCGCCAGCGAGCTCGGCGACTGATGGCGATGTTCGCCTACAAGGGGCGCAACCCTCGGGGCGAGCTCGTGCAGGGGCGTCTGGAGGGCGCAGACACCGGCGCGGTGGCCGACCACCTCGTGAACACCGGCATCACGCCGATCGAGATCAAGCCGTCGGCAGGCTCGGCGGCCGCGGCGAACGACGCAAGCCGCTCTATCCGCCAGCTCTTCCAGCCGTCGATCAGCCTGGTCGACCTGATGCTCTTCTCGCGGCAGATGTACACGCTGCTTAAGTCGGGCGTGCCGATCCTTCGCGCGCTGGGCGGACTGCAGGAATCGATGGTCAATCCGACGTTCAGGGCGGTCATTGCCGACCTGCGCGCGAGCCTCGATGCGGGACGCGAGCTCTCCGCCGCGATGCGCCGCCATCCGAACGTATTCAGTCATTTCTACATCAGCCTGGTGCGTGTCGGCGAAAGCACGGGCCTGCTGGAGACGGTGTTCCTGCGGCTGTACGAGCACCTCGAGTTCGAGAAAGAGGTGCGCGAGCGGATCAAGAGCGCGCTGCGCTACCCGATGTTCGTCGTGGCCGCGATGATCGGCGCGCTCATCGTCGTCAACATCTTCGTCGTCCCGGCCTTCGCGCGCCTCTTCGAGAGCTACCACGCGAAGCTGCCGCTCATGACGCGCATCGTCGTCGGGGTGTCCGACTTTACCGTCGCGTTCTGGCCGGTCATGCTCGTGGCGGCGCTGGCGGGCGCAGGCGGCTTCGCGATGTGGCGCGCCACGCCGCTCGGCCGCTACCAATGGGACAAGGCGAAGCTCGGCATTCCGATTGCCGGCAAGATCGTCCAAAAGGCCACCCTTGCGCGGTTCGCGCGCAGCTTTGCGCTGTCCCTTAAAAGCGGGGTGCCGGTGGTGCAGGGTTTGACCACGGTCGCCGGCGTCGTCGACAACGCCTACATTGCGAAGCAAATCGAGCAGATGCGCGACGGAGTCGAGCGGGGGGAAAGCGTACTCAGGACTTCCGTCACCGCCGGCGTATTCACACCGGTCGTTCTGCAGATGATTGCCGTGGGCGACGAGACCGGCGAGCTCGACGATCTGTTGCTGGAGGTCGCGCAGCTCTACGAGCGCGAAGTGGACTACGACGTGAAGACGCTCTCCGCGCAAATCGAGCCGATCCTCATCATCTTCCTCGGCGCCCTGGTCCTCGTCCTCGCCCTCGCCGTATTCCTGCCGATGTGGGACCTCGCCTCGGTTGCGCGCAAGTCGTGAAGCCAGCTCGTGGCTTCACGCTGATCGAGCTGGTCATCGTCATCTGCGTGGTGGCGCTGCTCTTCGGCATCGCCCTGGATCGCCTGCTGCGGTACCAGGAGCTCGGCGAGCGGGCGGCGTTGCAGCAGAACGTGGCGGCGATCAATAGTGCATTGGCGCTCAGGTTTGCCGCTTACGTAGTGATGGGCACGCCGCAGCGGATCGCGGAGGAGGTCGGCCGCAACCCCGTGAATCTTCTCGCCCGGCCGCCGGAGAACTACCTGGGGGAAGTGGCCTCCGCCGACCCGAAGTCCCTTTCCCGTCCGTCCTGGTACTTCGACACCGCCGCCGGCGATCTCGTCTATCTGCCTACTCGGCGACGTTACTGGTCCGGCTACTCCGGCGCGCCGGACTCGATTCGCTTCCGGGTGCAGATGAGCGGAGAACAGACCACTCCCGGGGAACCCCCGGTGCTGCCCCAGCCATTCGTCGCCGCCAAC
>DATMIG010000094.1:0-13279 GCA_035554335.1 Burkholderiales bacterium | reverse complement strand
CTGCGCATCGGCGCCATGGCCACGCTGCGCGCGCTGGAGAAGTCGCCGCACCTGAAAGCATGGCCGGCGATCGGCCGCACGCTGCGCACGCTTTCCAACGTGCGCGTGCGCAACGTCGCCACGGTCGGCGGCGCGCTGGCGCACGGCGATCCGCACATGGACCTGCCGCCTTTGCTGTCCGCGCTCGGCGCGACGGTGACCATCGCGAGCGCGGGCGGTGAGCGGTCGGTCAGCGTGGAAAGCTTGTACGCCGGATACCTGGAGACCACGCTCAAGCCGGGCGAGCTCATCACGCAGGTGCAGGTGCCGGCGATGGGCGCGCGCAAGGCCGCGTATCTCAAGTGCACGACGCGCTCGGCCGACGACTGGCCGGCGATCGGCGTGGCAGTGGTGCTGGACGGCGACAAGCCGACGATCGTGGTGAGCGCGGCGACCGACCGGCCGACGCGCATCGCCTCGGTGGAGGCGGCCGATGGGCTGCGTATAGAGGGTGACCTCCACGGGTCGGCGGCCTACAAAAAGCAGCTGGTGCGGGTCTACGTAAAGAGGGCGATCGATGAAGCGCGCAACGCAAGCCGCTGAGACCAACCAGGTCGGCCGCTCGGTCCCGCGGCTCGAGTCGTGGCTGAAGGTCACCGGCCGCGCCGAGTATGTCCACAACCTGCGCCTGCCCGGCATGCTCTACGGGAAGATCTTCCGCTCGAGCGTCTCCCACGGCCGCATCAGGAGCATCGACACGAGCGCGGCGAAGGCGCTGGCGGGGGTGCATAGCGTCATTACGGCGGCGGAAGTCAAAACCCTCCTGCCGGAGCCGTACTACGGCCCGGCGTTCCACGACCAGCCGGTGCTCGCCGTCGACAAGGTGCGCTATGTCGGCGAGCCGGTCGCCGTGGTGCTCGCCTCCGATCCGCACGTGGCGGAGGAGGCGGTGCATCTCATCACGGCGGAATACGACGAGATGCCGGCGGTGTACGACGAGGTCGAAGCGACGACCTCCAAGGTGATCGTGCACGACGAGCTGAAGCCCGCCGGCACGTTCCCCGACCTCAAGCACCTCAAGGGGCGCAAGAACACCAACATCGCGCTCGACTTCCGCCTGCGGCGCGGGGACGTCGCCAAGGCGATGGCCGGCGCGCACAAGGTGTTCGAGCACCGCTTCCGCACGCAGCAGGTGATGCACACGCCGCTCGAGCCGCTGGTGTCCGCGGCGGAGTCGACCGACAGCTCGATCACCATCCATACCGCGTCGCAGAGCCCGTCGTTCGTGCGCATCGAGATCGCGCGGCTCCTCGGCTGGCCCGAGAACCGCGTGCGGGTGAAGGTGCCGTTCCTCGGCGGTGGCTTCGGCGCGAAGCTCTACATAAAGCTCGAAGCGCTGGTCGCCGTGCTGAGCCTGCTGGTGAAGCGGCCGGTGAAGATCTCGCTCACGATGGAGGAGCAGTTCTTCACCATCACGAAGCACGCCTCCACCTTCCGCATCAAGAGCGGCGTCGACAAGGACGGCAGGATCGTCGCGCGCGACTGCGAGGTGTGGTGGAACGGCGGCGCCTATGCCGACATCGGCCCGCGCGTCACGCAGAAGTCGGGCTTCACCGCGCCGGGACCGTACGACATCGAGAACGCCTCGATCGACTCCTACGCGCTCTATACGAACCTGCCGCCGGCCGGCGCGCTGCGCGGCTTCGGCATCCCGCAGCTCGTCTGGGCGTACGAGAGCCACACCGACATGATCGCGCGCGAGCTCGGCATCGACGCGGTCGAGTTCCGCAAGAAGAACCTGCTGCGCGAAGGCCGGCCGCAGGCGACCGGCACGAAGATGCAGGATGCGGCGATCGAGAAGGTGCTCGAGCGTACGGCCGCGCTGATCGATTGGGGCAAGCCGTTCGACCGGGGTACCGGCGCAGTAAAGAAGGGCAGGGGAATAGCGATCGGGTTCAAGGCGTGCATCGCCAACACCACCTCGCTCGCCGCGGTGCAGGTCAACGCCGACGGCAGCTGCACCGTCTACACGAGCTGCGTCGACATGGGGCAGGGGTCGGATACCGCCATGGCGCAAATCGCGGCCGAGGTGCTGCACATCCCGACCGAGGACGTCACCGTCATCCATTCGGACACGGACGTGACCCCCTTCGACATGGCGACGCTCGGCTCGCGCTCGCTCTTCCACAGCGGCAACGCGGTGAAGCTCGCGGCCGAGGATGCGAAGCGCCAGCTCGAGCAGCTGCGGAAGGAGCAGGGCCTCGCCGCCGACTGCGCCATCGCGGACATCTTCCTCGCGAAGTACCACATGCGCGCCGGCTCGGTGATGGGCGCCGGCAACTTCATCCCGCCCTACACGCCGCCCGACGCGAACGGCCAGACGGAGAACGCCACGCCGTTCTGGATGGTCGGCGCCACCGGCGTCGAGGTGGAGGTCGATACCGAGACCGGGCGCGTGAAGGTGACGCGCATGGTGAACGTCGCGGACGTCGGCACGCCCATCAACCCGAAGATCGTCGAGACGCAGCTCTCCGGCGCGTCGATCATGCAGCTCGGCTTCACGCTCTTCGAGAAGATGCTGTTCGACGAGCAGGGGCAGCTGAGGAACGCATCGCTCGCCGAGTACAAGATCCCGGGGATGCTCGACATCCCGCCGGACATGACCAACGAAGCGGTGGTCGCCGAGCAGCGCAGCGGGCCGTTCGGCGCGAAGGGCGTCGGCGAGACCGCGACGTTTGGCGTGTCGCCGGCGATCGCCAATGCGGTGCACGACGCGGTGGGCGTGCGCATCCGCGAGCTGCCGCTGAATCCGGAAGCCGTGTTCACGGCGCTGCAGGAGAAAAAGAAATGAGGCGCGGCATTCAATTCACCCTCAACGGGCAGCGCGTCGAGGCGCAGGTCGCGCCGCACGAGACGCTGGTCGAGGCGCTGCGCGACTTGGGCTTCTACGGCGCGCGCGAGAGCTGCGGCCAGGGCATGTGCGGCTGCTGCACGGTCATCGTCAACGGCACCGCGGTGTCGGGTTGCCTCTACCTCGCCCAGCTCGCCGACGGCGCGCGGGTGCAGACGGTCGAAGCGGGCAGCGAGCTCGACGCGGTGCAGGAGGCGTTCATCGAGCGCGGCGCCTTCCAGTGCGGCTTCTGCACGCCGGGCTGGGTGCTCATGACCCGCCAGCTACTGGACGAGCATCCGGATCCGAGCGAGGACCAGATCCGGCATTACCTCTCGGGCAACCTCTGCCGCTGCGCCGCCTATCCGGAGATCATCGAGGCGGTGAAGCTCGCCGCGCAGAAGCGCAAGCAGGCGTAATTCAGCGGGCGTAGGTCGCGCCCGAGCCGGCGGCCCGGTCGCGACGGTCGCGGGCGGCCTGGTCCTGGGCGTCGGTGCTGCGATACGGCGTCTCGGCGTCGGTGCCTTTGTCCGGGTAGCGCGGGTTGTAGCAGCCGGCCAGCGAGGCGACGAAGCCGGCAAGGATCACAAGTCGGATCATGGTGCGCTTGCCGCAGCAAAGCGCGTGCCGGAATTCTGAACCTGACCCCGAATTCAAGGGTTCGGGGTCAGGGCGCTATTTCTGTCGGATGCCGTCGCTGCGCTTCGACGGAAATGCCCCAGGCAGCCCTCGAAGCCGCTTTCGACGAAAGGCACGAGGCGCGCGAGGATGACCTCGGGATCGGACATCGCGCAGGCGCCGCGCGAGAGGTATTCGAGCCGCCCCGTGCTCGCCATCGCATGCACCAGCGTGCCGATCGCGAAGTGATAGGCCCAGTGGATCTCCGCGCGCGGCGCGCCCGGAAAAATCTGCGCGATCGCCTCCATGAAGCGATACGCGGTCGGGTCGAACATCTCGGAGATGATGCCGCGCTCGCGCTCGTTGGGGTCGGTCATCTCGCGCACGATCAGGCGCGCGAATGGCACGCCGCCCAGGGCGCGGTTGCTGCGCAACAGGATGTTCGGCGCGATGAGCGCGTGGACCACGTCGCGAAGCTGGGGCGGCTCGCCGGCGTGGCCGAGGGCCCTGTCGAGCTCGCCGAGGCGCTGCTCGGTCAGCTGGTCGATGCGGCGATGGAAAACCGCGCGGTACAGGCCGCGCTTCGAGCCGAAGTGGTAGTTGATCATCGCCACGTCGAGCTTCGCGGCCGCGGCGATCTCGCGAACCGAAACGCCGTCGAGGCCCTGCTCCGAGAACAGCTTTTCCGCGGCGTTGAGGATGCGTTCCTTGCTCGCCTCGGCCGCCTGCCGCCGGCGGCCAGGCGCTTGTTTTTCCATGCGTTCATTCTACAAATGATGAACCGGGTTGTAAAACGCAAGGCCCTGTGCTCAAATCCTTTTCGGTGATTCATTCAACATCCGATGAATCAACAGAGGAGGCTTCATGAAGTCTGCATACGAACACTCGGTGCCCAACGAAGACGTCGCCCTGACCCACGTCGAGAGAGGCTCGCCGATGGGCGAGCTGCTGCGTCGCTACTGGCAGCCGGTCTGCCTGTCGAGCGAGCTGAGGGACCTGCCCAAGAAAGTCAAGATCATGTGCGAAGAGATCGTTCTCTTCCGCACCAAGAATGGCGACGTCGGCTGCCTCGAGCCCCATTGCAGCCATCGCGGCACGTCGCTCGAGTTCGGCCGCGTCGAGGAGAACGGCCTGCGCTGCTGCTACCACGGCTGGCTGTACAGCCCCGAAGGCCGCGTCGTGGAGATGGTGTGCGAAGCGCCCGGCGTGTGCGAGCGCATGGCGGTCCAGCACCCGGCCTACCCGGTGCTCGAGTTCGGCGGGCTGGTCTTCGTCTACATGGGCCCGCTCGACAAGAAGCCGCCGTTTCCGATGTACGACATCTACGACACCCGCTATCGCAAGGACGTCGAGATCCGCGGCATGCAGCTGTGGGACGGCTACGGCATCGGCTACGTCAAGGATTGCAACTGGCTGCAGGCCCACGAGAACGTGATGGATCCGTGGCATCTGCTCGTGCTGCACCAGATGATCAGCGGCGACCAGTTCAACGGCGCGCTGATGCAGGGCAAGGCCAACATCTCCTTCGAGAAGACGGCGCTCGGCACGCGCTACAAGGTGGTGAAGGACCTGCCGAACGGCAATCGCATGGTGCGATACGCCGAGTGCATCCTGCCCAACATCTACCTCGTGCCGAACATCCACGAGACCGGCCAGCAGGCGCGCAGCAAGCACAAGGCAACCGAGTTCTCCTGGACGGTGCCGGTCGACAACGAGCACATCACCGGCTTCAGCCTGGTGGCGTGGCCGCTCGAGAACGGAAGGCCGAAGGAGAACTGGCTGCCGGGCACCGACGTGCGCATCGACAAGCGGCCGGCCGGCAAGGTCGGCCGCCCGTACGAGGACCGGCAGCGCAAGCCCGACGACGCCGAGGCGCAGGAAAGCCAGCGGCCGATCGCGGTCCACGCCCTCGAGCACCTCGCCACCTCCGACCGCGGCATCGTCATGCTGCGCCGCGGCCTGCGCGAGCAGCTGGAGCGCATGCGCGCGGGGCAGGAGCCGATCAACATCTGGCGCGACGAGAAGGACAACCACAACATCGCCACGCACGCCTGGAACACCATCCTTTCGCCGGAGCAGGCGCGCGAGCACCAGGGGGAAGAGGTCTGATGGCGCTCTCCCAGGCCGAGGTGGCGGCGTTCGCCGAGACGCTGGACGCAGCGCAGCGCGAGCGGAGGCTGCTCGCGCGCCTCGGCGATACGCCCCTGCACGCGGACGACGGCTACCGCGTGCAGCGCGAGCTACAACGGCGGCACCTCGCGCGCGGCGAGCGGCTCGTGGGATACAAGATGGGCCTCACCTCGCTCGCCAAGATGAAGCAGATCGGGCTCAGCTCGCCCGTCTTCGGCTTCCTCACCAATGCGCATCGCGTGGCCGATGGCGAGGAAGTGGCGGCGGCGAGCCTGTCGCAGCCGCGGGTCGAGCCCGAGATCGCTTTCATCCTCGCCCGGTCGCTCGACGGCGAATGCAGCATCGAGGAAGTGCTGGCCGCCACCGGGGCGATCGCGCCGGCGATCGAGGTGCTCGACTCGCGCTTCAACGGCTTCAAGTTCGACCTTGCCAGCGCCATCGCCGACAACACGTCGGCCGCCCGGTTCGTGGTGGGCGAGACGCGCAAGCCCGCCGCCGGCATCGACCTCGCCAGGATCGGCGTGGTGGTGCGCAAGAACGGCGCCGAAGCGGCGCGCGGCTCGGGCGAGAACGTGCTCGGCCATCCGGCGCGCAGCGTCGCGATGCTCGCCACGATGCTGAAGGCCGAGGGCACCGTCCTGCCGGCGGGCGCGATCGTGATGACCGGCGGCATCACCGAGGCGATCCCGGTTGCCAGAGGCGACCGCGTGCAGGTCAGCATCGAGGCGCTCGGCGCGGTTTCCGTCGCCTTTAATTGAGAGATAAGGAATGCCTGCTTACATCGTCGGCATGATGAAGGTCAGCGATTCGCAAAAGTACTCGGAGTACCGCGCCGGCGTGTCGCGCACCATGGAGCAGTACGGCGGCCGCTTCCTCGTGCGCGGCGGCGCGCTGCAGCGCCTGGAAGGCGATTCGCCGGAGCGACGCATGGTGGTGGTCGAGTTCGAGTCCATGGAAGCGCTGCAGCGCTTCTGGAATTCGCCGGAATACGAGGCGCTGAAGAAGTTGCGGCAGGCGGCGTCGGACTCGGACATCTGGGCGGTGCAGGGCGTCTGATGGTCCGCTACCGCAAGCTGGGCTACGTCGCGGTCAACGTCACCGACATCGAGCGTTCGTGCGCCTTCTACGAGAGCATCGTCGGCTTCCAGCCGAACGGGCGCGGCCCGGACGGCGCGGCCTACTTCCGCTTCGGCCGCTCGCACCACGACCTCGTGCTCTATCCGGCGGCGCGGGCCGGCTTCAAGCGGCTGGGCTGGGAGCTCGAGGACGAGAAGCAGTTCGACGCGCTCGAGCGCGCGCTTTCCAGGCACGGCATGGCGTTGAAGGAGGTCGACGCGGCCGAATGCGCCGCGCTGCGCCAGGGCCGCACCGTGCGCTTCAGCGACCCGTTCAGCGGCTGCACGTGGGAGTTCTATGCCCGCATGGGCGCCGAGGAGACGCCGTTCACGCCGCGCGTCGTGCGCTTCGACCGGGTGGGGCACGCCATCCTCAAGACGCCGCGCTTCGAAGAGGCGCTGCGCTTCTATACCGACGTCCTCAATTTCCGGCTGTCCGACAAGGTGGAAGGCGTGATCGCCTTCCTGCGCGCCTTTCCGAACCCGTATCACCACACCTTCGGCATCGCCGCGGCCGAGCGGCACGGGCTGCATCACGTGAACTTCATGCTGTCCTCCATCGACGACTGGGGGCGCTGCACGGCGCGCCTGCCGCGCGAGCAGGTGCCGGTGGTCTGGGGACCTGGACGGCACACCAACGCCGGCACCTTCTTCCTGTACTACCTGGACCCGGACGGGCTCACGCTCGAGTACGGCCACGGCATGGAGGAGTTTCCGGAGGTCGGCGCGCGCGAGCCCAACGTGCGCGCGCCGGGACAGGAAGCCGTCGACCTGTGGGACAGCCCGATGGATCCGCGCACCTGCGCTTCCGGCGAGGTCGAGGCAGTGGCTTGAGCCGATAAAAGAGGAGGAGGCAAGATGAGGAAGTCGATTTGCAGCACGGCCGTGCTGGCCGCGATGGCGCTGTCGGCCGCCGCGCACGCGCAGTACACGATGAAGATAGCCACGCCCACCATCGGCGACATCAACGTCGAATGGATGAAGCTCTTCAAGGCCGGCGTGGAGCCCCGCACCGGCGGCAAGCTGAAGGTGGAGCTGTACCCGGCGAGCCAGCTCGGCTCGATTCCGCGCACCATCGACGGCACGATGCTCGGCACCATCGAGGCGGCGTTCACCTCCAGCGGGTTCCTGGTCAACGTCGAGCCGCGCTACCAGCTCTTCGACGCCGTGGGCCTCTTCGACGACATCCATCACGCGCAGAAGGTGTTCAACGACCCGGAGGTGCGCAAGCGCATGGCGAGCTTCGGCGCCGCGAAAGGCGTCGAGCCGCTGACCAGCTTCTTCCACAGCGAGAACATTCTCGTCGCGCGCAAGCCCGTGCAGAGCCTGGCCGACATCAAGGGCCTGAAGGTGCGCATCTACTCGACGCCGATGCAGATCGAGACGGTGAAGAAGCTGCAGGCCTCGCCCATCCCGATGTCGCTCGGCGAAGTGCTGCCCGCTCTGCAGAACGGCACTATCGACGGCGCCATCACCGGCAACACGATTCCGACGGCCTTCAAGTACTACGACGCGGCGAAGTACGTGCTCTACCTGCCGTCGGCCTCGACCGTGGCGGCGGCGATCGTCAACAAGGCCTGGCTCGCTTCGCTGCCGGCGGACGTGCGCTCGGTGATCGCGGAGGAGGTGCGCAAGGCGGACAGCGCGGCCGCCGAGTGGGGCGCGAAGGACGTCGAGCGCGCGAGGAAGGTGTGGGAGCAGCACGGCGGCGTCAACGCCTATCTGCCGCCGGCGGAGCAGAAGGTGTTCATCAAGGACGTGACCTCGTCGATCATGCCGGTGATCAACGCCAACCCGCAGATGAAGATCGATTACCAGGTCTTCATGTCGGCGGCCGAGCGTTATCGCAAGTAGCGGCGGGGCCCTGTTGGACCGTTTCATCTAGCGCCTGGCGCGGCTGCTGACCCTCGCGCTGGCGCTCGCCTTCGTCGGCGCGGTGGCGCTGAATTTCGTCAACGTGGTGGGCCGCTACGTGTTCTCCACGGCGATCCTCGGCGCCGACGAGGTGCAGGTGTTCGTCATGGTGTGGATGACCTTCGCCGGCGCCGCCGTCGTCACCTGGCGCAACCAGCACCTGCGCATGGATGTCCTCTTCGACCTGCTGCCGGCGAAGGCGCGGCGCTGGATCCGCCTCGCCGAGGTGACCCTGCTTGCGGTGATGGCCGGCTTCGCCGCCGTGCAGTCGGTCCGCTTTGCCGCGCTGATGGTGAGCGTCGACCGGCGCAGCGAGGCGGCCAACATCCCGATGGTGATCCCGCATTCGGCGGTCGTCCTCGGGTTCGCCCTCATGGCGCTTCTTGCCCTCGTCAAGCTGGCGAGGCTCGCCCGCGGAGCAGAGGAGGGATGAGCTTCGCGCTGGGGGCGCTGCCCATAGTCCTGCTGCTGCTCGGCTTCCCGATCTTCCTGGTGCTGCTCACCGCGGTGACGGTGGCGCTGGTCTTCTTCATGAACGTGCCGCTCACCGTGCTGCACCAGACGATGTACGGCTCGATCGACGCCTTCGCGCTGCTCGCCATCCCGTATTTCATCTACGCGGGCGAGCTGATGGGGCGCGGCAGCGTGGCGCAGCGCATCGTCGACGTGGTGCAGTCCGGCGTCGGCCACGTGCGCGGCAGCCTCGGGGTGACGACGGTCGGCACCTCCGCGATCTTCGGCGCCATCTCGGGCGCGAGTGCCGCCACCGTGGCGACCATCGGCAAGATCATGCTGCCCGCCATGCGCAACGCCGGCTATCCGGCGCCGTTCACCGCCGGGCTCATCACCTCGGTGGGCGCCATCGACGTCATCATTCCGCCCAGCATCCCGCTCATCGTCTACGGCGCGGCGGCGCAGGAGTCGGTGCCGCGGCTTTATGCCGCCGGGCTGCTGCCGGGCTTCCTGATCGCGGCGATCCTCGCCGCGTACGTGCTGTGGTTCGCGCGGCGCGCGCGCATCCCGGCCGGCGGGCGCTTCGAGTGGCGGGCGTTCGGCCGCGCGCTCGGCCGCGGCGTGTGGGCGCTGGGCGCGCCGGTGATCATCCTCGGCGGCATCTACGGCGGCGTCTTCTCGCCGACCGAATCGGCCGGCATCGCCTGCGTCTATGCCGCGTTCGTCACGCGTTTCGTCTACCGCGAGCTTTCCTGGCGCGAGATCGTCGACGCCGCCGCCACGACGTTCGTCTTCACGTCGCAGATCCTGCTGATCGTCGCCTGCGCCAGCGTGTTCTCCTGGCTCCTCACCGTGAACCAGGTTCCCGCGGCGCTCGTGCAATGGATCGAATCCATGCACCTCGCGCGCTGGAGCGTGCTGCTCGCGATCAACCTGCTCTTGCTGGTGGTCGGCTGCTTCATCGACCCGCTGTCGTCGATCCTGCTGCTCACGCCGCTCCTCGTGCCGGTCGTCAAGTCGCTCGGCATCGACACCGTGCACTTCGGTATCATTTTCACGGTGAACCTGGCGATCGGCCTCTTCCACCCGCCGTTCGGCATCAACATCTTCGTCGCGCAGTCGGTGCTCAAGCTCGAGCTGCCGGTGATCTACCGCGGCATCATCCCGTTCGTGTTCCTGTACCTCGTCGCGCTCGCGCTCATCACCTACATCCCCGAGATTTCGCTCGCCAGCATGCGGCTGCTGGTGCGCGGGTCGTAATGACGCTGCGCGTGCGGGTGAAGGCGGCGGCCTGGGAGGCGCCGCAGATCGTCTCGTACGAGCTGCGGCCGCCGGACGGCGGCGAGCTGCCGCCCTTCACCGCGGGCGCGCACATCGACCTTCGCCTCGGCAACGGCTTGGCGCGCAGCTATTCGCTCACCAATTCGCAGGACGAGCGGCATCGCTACGTCATCGGCGTGCAGAAAGACCGCGCCAGCCGCGGCGGGTCGCAATGGGTGCACGAGAACCTGCGCGTCGGGGACATCCTTTCGCTCGACGGACCGCGCAACCACTTCGCCCTGGACGAGTCTGCCGCGCAGTCGATCCTCGTCGCCGGCGGCATCGGCATCACGCCGATCCTGTGCATGGTGCGGCGGCTGGCTTCGCTCGGACGGGAGTGGCGGCTCCTCTATTGCGCGCGCCGGCGCGCCGACGCGGCGTTCGTGGACGAGCTCGCCGCCTTCGGCCCGCGGGTGATGTTCAACTTCGACGAGGAGCCCGGCGGCCGCATGCTCGACATCGCCGCGGTCGTGCGCGATGCGTCGCCCGATGCGCATCTCTATTGCTGCGGGCCCACGCCGATGCTGGCGGCCTTCGAGGCCGCGACCGCGCAATTGCCGCGCGAGCGGGTCCACGTCGAGTACTTCGGCGCCAAGGAAGCGCCCGCCGAGGTGGGCGGGCTGACCGTGGTCCTCGCGCGCAGCGGCCGCGAATTCGTCGTGCCGCAAGGCAAGACCATCCTGGAAACGCTGCTCGACGCCGGTCTCGACGTCGCCCATTCCTGCACCCAAGGCGTCTGCGGAGCGTGCGAGACGAAAGTGCTGGAAGGCGTGCCCGACCACCGCGACCTGGTCCTTACCGAGGCCGAGCAGGCCTCGGGCGCGACGATGATGATCTGCTGCTCGGGGGCGAAGACCGAGCGCTTGGTCCTCGACCTCTAGATCTTCGAAATCGGGGTCAGTGCGCTAATGCCCCATCTCGCGCCGAATCCAGGTCGGGGATTTAGCGCCCTGACCCCGAATTAAGACTCGAAGAACTCCTTCACCTTCTCGAACCAGCCCTTGGCGCGCGGGTTGTGGCGGCCGCTGTCCTCCTGGCTGAGGGCCTCGAACTCGCGCAGGAGCTCGCGCTGGCGCGCGGTGAGCTGCACCGGAGTCTCGACGACGACGTGGCAGAAGAGGTCGCCGGGAACCTGGCTCCTCACGCCCTTGATGCCCTTCGACTTGATGCGGAAGGTCTTGCCGCTCTGCGTCTCGGCCGGGATGCGGATCTTCGCGCTGCCGTCGAGCGTCGGGATCTCGAGCTCGCCGCCGAGCGCGGCGGTGGTGATGGAGATCGGCATCTCGCAATGCAGATCGTCGTGGTCGCGCGTGAAGACGGCGTGCGGCTTGATGTGCACCTGCACGTAGAGGTCTCCCGCGGGGCCGCCGTTCACGCCGGGCTCGCCTTCGCCGGAGAGGCGCACGCGATCGCCTTCGTCGACGCCACCGGGGATCTTCACCGACAGCGTCTTCTGCAGCTTGACGCGTCCGGTGCCGGAGCACGTGGCGCACGGATGCGGAATGATGGATCCCGAGCCGTGGCAGCGCGGGCAGGTCTGCGCGATGGAGAAGGGGCCCTGCGACACGCGCACCTGGCCCGCGCCGCGGCACGACGGACAGGTCGCCGGATGCGTTCCGGGACGCGCGCCCGCGCCCTTGCACGTCTCGCAGATCGACATCGCCGGGATGCGGATCTTGGTCTCAAAGCCGCGCGCCGCCTGCTCGAGCGAGATCTCCAGGTTGTAGCGCAGGTCAGCACCACGAAAAACCGTAGACCGGCCGCCTCGCCCGCCGAAGATCTCGCCGAAGATGTCGGAGAAGATGTCGCCGAAGCCGCCGGCGCCGGCCGGTCCCGCCGCGTGCGGATCGACGCCGGCGTGGCCGAACTGGTCGTACGCCGCGCGCTTCTGCGGCTCCGACAGCACTTCATAGGCTTCCTTCGCCTCCTTGAAGTGCTCCTCGGCCTTCGGGTTGTCCGGATTCCTGTCCGGGTGCCACTTCATGGCGAGGCGCCGGTAGGCCTTCTTCAGGTCCTCTTCCGTCGCGTCCCGGTTCACGCCGAGGACTTCGTAGTAGTCGCGCTTCGCCATGCTCTTCGTTTCCACCATATAAACGAACGGGCCCATTGCTGGGCCCGTCCCGGTAGTGCTACAGACTCCTCACCTTATCCCGCCTTCTTGTCCTTCACCTCGGTGAACTCGGCGTCGACGACGTTGCCGTCGTCCTTCTTGCCGGCCTCCGCCTGCTCCTGGGCGCCGCCTTGCGCGCCCGCCTGCTGCTGCTGCTGCTGTTGCGCGTACATCTTCTCGCCCAGCTTCTGCGCGGCGGCGGCGAGCGCCTGGCCCTTCGCCTCGATGTCGGCCTTGTCCTCGGACTTGAGCACGCCCTCGGCGTCCTTGATGGCGGCCTCGATCTTTTCCTTCTCGCCCGCGTCGAGCTTGTCGCCGTATTCCTTGAGCGATTTGCGCACCGAGTGTACCAGCGCCTCGGTGGAGTTCCGCGCGTTGACGAGCTCGAGCGTCTTCTTGTCTTCCTCGGCGTGCGCCTCGGCGTCCTTCACCATGCGCTGGATCTCGGCCTCGTTCAGGCCCGAGCTCGCCTGGATCTTGATCTTGTTCTCCTTGCCGGTCGCCTTGTCCTTGGCCGACACGTGCAGGATGCCGTTGGCGTCGATGTCGAACGTGACCTCGATCTGCGGCATGCCGCGCGGCGCCGGCGGGATGTCGGTCAGGTTGAACTGGCCGAGCGACTTGTTGCCCGCGGCCATCTCGCGCTCGCCCTGCAGCACGTGAATGGTCACCGCCGGCTGGTTGTCGTCGGCCGTCGAGAACACCTGCGTTGCCTTGGTCGGAATCGTCGTGTTCTTCTGGATCAGCTTG
>DATMIG010000093.1:0-3609 GCA_035554335.1 Burkholderiales bacterium | reverse complement strand
CTCGATCCAGCTCCGCCAGCGCAACTTCGTCGACCTCGTGGGCGCCGTGGTCGGCGCCGGCCGGGCGGCGATCGACTTCGAGATCACCGAGAGCCGCATCATGGAGGACGTCGAGGCGAACATCGACCGGCTGCGCCGCGTGCGCGAGCTCGGCGTCGACATCGCCATCGACGACTTCGGCACCGGCTACTCCTCGCTCGCCTACCTTGCGCGGCTGCCGGTGCAGGTCCTGAAGATCGACCGCACCTTCATCGTGAAGATGCTGGAGGACGAGGACGCGATGGCTCTGGTGCAGACCATCATCTCGCTCGCGCGCACGCTGCACCTCACGGTGATTGCCGAGGGCGTGGAGACCGAGGAGCAGGCCGACATGCTCGCCACGCTGCGCTGCCACCAGATGCAGGGCTACTACGTCGGCAGGCCGGTGCCCGCCGACGAGATCACCGCGCTCCTGAAGCGCGGCCGCTAGCCGCTGATCTCGATCTTCCGCGGCCTGGCGTGCTCGGCCTTCTGGATGCGCACCTTGAGGACGCCGTTCTTCAGCTCGGCCCTCATGCGGTTCGGGTCGAGCTCGCGCGACAGGGTGAAGACGCGCCGGTAGCGCGGCAGGCTCACCTCGACATGCGTCGCCTCCATGCCCTTCGGCATCTCGAGGCCCATCGCGCCCTCGATCGAAAGCACCTCGCCGTCGATGTGCACGTCGAGCCGGTCCTTCGGCACGCCGGGCAGGTCGGCGTATAGGGTCAGGCCTTCGGCGTCCTCGACCACGTCGACCGGCGGCACGAGCGCGGGCTGTTCGTTCTCTCTCCGGGGATCGTTCATGGCGTCCTCCTCAGCTGATATCGACGCGCCGCGGCTGCGCGGCCTTCTGGCGGGCGATGCTGACGTGCAGCACGCCGTCCTGGTAGGTGGCGCGCACCTCGCTCGGGTCGAGGTCGTCGGCCAGCGTGATCACGCGGTGGAAGCGGCCGGTGAAACGCTCGTTCACGTGCACGGTCGCGCGCTCGTCGTCGCGCGGCACGGTATCGGCGCGCTCACCCGAGATGCTGAGCACGCCGCGCTCGATCTGCACGTCGATCGACTTCGGGTCGAGGCCGGGGGCAAAGGCATAGACCTCGGCCGACTGTGCGGTGGCGGCGACGTTCAGCGCCGGGAAGGCGCCGCGGGCGACGCCGCGGATGCTGGGGGAGATGTCGAAGGACTGCTGGATCTGGCGCTGCAGCCGGTCGAGCTCGGCGAACAGGTCGCGCGGAAAAAGCGAGAAGTCCATGGGCTAGCCTCCTCTGGCAGGTTCTCGGGCCGGAGATAGGCGCGACCGCGCGGTTTTCAAGCCCCCCGTGGAGTCGGGAAGCTCCGGACGCATTCCGCGTAAGGCGCCCGGCGCTTGATGAAGCCGCCGAGCTGGAGGCTGTAGGCGAGGCGCTCGAAGCCCTTCTCGGACAGAGTCGTGGTGCGCGTCCAGAGGCCGGCGCGCTGGTAGCGCTCGAAGCCCGCGCGCAGCAGCTCCTGCGGCACGTCGGGAAAGAACGACGCCGTTACGCGCGCGAGCCCCGCCGGGCCTTCCTTCGCCAGCCAGTCGAGCATCGCCTGCGTCGCGCGCTCGAGCGCGGCGAGCGCGTCGCGATTCTTTGAGGCGCACTCGCGTGAGGTGATGAAGGCGGTGTAGGCGGTCGGGCCGCGCGAGCTCTGCGCGTAGAGCACCGAATAGCCGTCGGCGAGCGCGCGGCTCGCATAGGGCTCGAAGAGCTGGATGACGTCGAGCTGGCCGGCGTTGAGCGCTTCGAGCTGCTGCGGCATGGTGCGGTTGTTCGTGACGCGCAGCGTGGCGGTGTCGAGGCCGGCGTCCGCCAGGTCGGCGCGCAGGCAGTACCACGGCGTCGGCACCTCGGAGACGATGCCGAGGCGCAGGGACGCGAGGTCCTGGAGCTTGAAGCCGTCGTTGCGGCGGCCGATCAGGTAGAACGGATCGCGCCAGACGACTTCGCCGAAGGAAAGCAGCGAGGGATTGGGCGAGTCGTGGTCCTTCAGCACTCGCATCGGCCCACCCCACTGCGCGTCGATCGCGCCGCGCTTCACCTGCTCGATGGTGCCGCCGCGCGTTTCGGAGGGCAGCCATTCGATCTCGAGGCCTTCGCGCTCGGGCAGGCCGAGCGCGCGGATGGCGTAGAAGGGCGCGTAGAAGACGGCGCGGAAGTTCTCGGCGATGCGGAGCTTCATTTGCGGCGCAGTATAGACGCGGCCCCGATGCGCACCGGCTTCCTGTGTTACAGTGGGCGCTGCAGGATATCAAGCAGTGAATGCCCGACCCTTCTAAGCCGCGTCCCAAGCGGCACCTAGCAGCAAGTCGATCCGTCCCTTGAACATCATGCCCGCACGCGAGCTCGGACTGCTCGTACAAGAAATAGAAATGGAATCGACATGTCTACAGGTACCGTAAAGTGGTTCAACGACGCGAAGGGTTTCGGCTTCATCACGCCGGATGACGGCGGCAAGGAGCTTTTCGCGCATCACACCTCCATCCAGGGCACGGGCTACAAGTCGCTCAAGGATGGGCAGAAGGTGTCCTACGACGCGACCGAGGGCCAGAAAGGCCCGGCGGCCGCGAACGTCAAGCCGCTCTAGGAGCGCTCGACACGTCGCACGAAGCCGGCTTCGGCCGGCTTTTTCATTGGGGATGCGCGCAATGAAGAATTCCGAAGTTCCGATGATGGCGCTGCGGCGCGCGGTGCAGATCTGCGGCGGGCTCGATGCGCTGGGCGACAAGCTGAACACGTCGACCGGCACGCTCGAGCGGATGATCAACGGCGACGAGGCGGTGCCCGATCCTCTCTTCCGTCAGACGGTCGGCCTGCTCCTCGAGGCGACGGCGACGAGGGCGCCCAAGCGCACGCCGGACTCCAACGAAGGCGGGAGAAAAGGTCCGCGGAGCTGACCCGGCGCGGTACAATGCAGGCTCATCGAAAGCTGGCTGCGGCCGGCTTTTTTATTTCCAGGAACCTTCCGTGATCGTCGCCTCCGGCATCGCCATGCAGTTCGGGGCCAAGCCCCTTTTCGAGAACGTCACCGTCAAGTTCGGCGGCGGCAACCGCTACGGCCTGATCGGCGCCAACGGCTGCGGCAAGTCGACGTTCATGAAGATCCTCGGCGGCGATCTCGAGCCGACGGCGGGCTCGGTGGCGATCGACCGGAACGAGCGCGTCGGCAAGCTCCGCCAGGACCAGTTCGCGTACGAGGGCGAGCGCGTGCTCGACGTGGTGCTGATGGGCCACGCGGAGATGTGGCAGGCGATGAAGGAGCGCGACGCCATCTACGCCAATGCGGACGCGAACGAGGACGACTTCATGCGCGCGGCCGAGTGCGAGGCGAAGTACGCGGAGTACGGCGGTTACGACTCGGAATCGCGCGCGGCGGCGCTGCTCCTCGGGCTCGGCGTGCCGACCGAGCAGCACGACGGTCCGATGAGCGCGGTGGCGCCGGGCTGGAAGCTGCGCGTGCTGCTCGCGCAGGCGCTCTTCGGCGACCCCGACATCCTGCTGCTGGATGAGCCGACCAACAACCTCGACATCCACAGCATCCGCTGGCTCGAGGACGTGCTCAACGCGCGCTCGA
>DATMIG010000092.1:0-3680 GCA_035554335.1 Burkholderiales bacterium | reverse complement strand
CGAGGCTCGCGGGGCTGCCCTCGCGCTTCAGCTCCTTCTCCACCGCCGAGCGCCCGGCGGCGAGCGTATCGGCGAGCGCCTTGGCGTTGAACCACTGGCGGATCTTGGCGCGAGCGCGCGGGCTCTTCACGAAGCCGCGCTCGGCGTTCAGCCAGTCGCGCGACGGTCCGCCGGACTTCGCAGTGACGATCTCCACCTTCTGGCCGCTTTTCAGCGGCGTGTCGAGCGTGACGATGTGACCGTCGACGCGCGCGCCCCGGCAGCGATGGCCGAGGTCGCTGTGCAGCGCGTAGGCGAAGTCGACCGGCGTCGCGCCCGCCGGCAGGTCCACCACCTTGCCCTGCGGCGTGAGGACGTACACCGTGTCGTCGAGCCGCGCCTGCTTGGTGGTCTTCTGCCAGTCGGCGACCTCGTCGCGCCACGCGAGCAGCTCGCGCAGCCACGCGATCTTCTGGTCGAAGGCCTGGTCCGCCTTGTGGGGCTTCTCCTTGTATCTCCAGTGCGCCGCTACGCCGTACTCCGCGTGACGGTGCATCTCCTCGGTGCGGATCTGCACCTCGACCGTCTTGCCCTGCGGCCCGATCACCGCCGTGTGCAGCGACTGGTAGAGGTTGCCCTTCGGCCGCGAGATGTAGTCGTCGAACTCTTTCGGGATCGGCTGCCAGAGGTTATGCACGACGCCGAGCGCGGTATAGCAGTCCTTCACCGACGGCACGATCACGCGCAGCGCGCGCACGTCGTAGAGCTCGCTGAAGTCGAGCGCCTTGGTGCGCATCTTGTTCCAGATGGAATAGATGTGCTTCGGCCGGCCGTGGATCTCGGCTTTGACGCCCATGGCTTCCAGCTCGGCGGCCAGGGTTTTTATGGCCCGTGCTATGTACTGCTCGCGCTCGAGCCGCTTCTCGTCGAGCATCTTGGCGATGCGCTTGTAGAGCTCCGGCTCGAGGAAGCGGAACGAGAGATCCTCCAGCTCCCACTTGAGCTGGAATACGCCGAGTCGATTGGCGAGCGGCGAATAGATGTCGAGGCTTTCGCGCGCATAACCCTCACGCTCGGCCGTGTCGTTGCGCGCGAACCAGCGTAGCGTCTGCGTGCGGCTCGCGAGACGAATGAGCACCACGCGCACGTCCTCGACCATGCCGAGGACCATCTTGCGCAGCGTCTCGTTCTGCTCAACGGGGCTGGCCCGCGTCGCCATGCGCAGCTGGTAGAGCCTCTCGACCCCGCCGGCGAGGCCGGCCACCTCATCGCCGAATTTCTCCCGGATGGCATCCAGCTCGACCAGCTTCGGCGCGGCGAACAGCACCCCCGCCACGCGGCCCGGCGCATCGAGGCCGATGGCGGCGAGATTCGCGCCGAGGCCGAGGGCGTGCGCCCAGGTCGGCTCGCCGGTCGACAGCACCTGCGCGGCGTAAAGGGGCTCCGCAAACTCGAGCGCCTGCGCCACGCGCGCGCGATCCGCGGGCGCGAGATCGCCGGCGAGCGCGCCGAGGGCGGCCGCCCCGCTTTGCGGATGGAGTTTGACTACCGATACCATGCGCCCATTTTACGAAAATGAGTTACTCGTCGTGGGTTGGCTAACCAATTGGAGGCGGCAGCGCGTCCTTGCAAGGCATCGCATCGACGATGCGCTGTGGGCGCGCGCGACCGCCGGGCTGGCGTTTCTGCCCGGGACGGAAAAGCTGCGCGAGCTGGTCCTTCTTTTTCTGGCGGAGAAGGAATTCGCCGGCGCGCATGGCCTCGACGTCACCGACGAGATGCGCATCTCGGTTGCCGCGCAGGCCTGTCTGCCGATCCTGGAGCTCGGCCTCGACTGGTACCGCGGCTGGCGTGGCATCGTGGTCTATCCCGGCGACTTCCGCGTGCGGCGCACGGAGGTCGACGAGGACGGCGTGGTGCACGAATGGGACGACGAGCTCGCCGGCGAGGCAATGCCCGGAGGACCGGTCGTGCTGTCGTGGGACGCGCTCGCGCGCGACCCGTCGATCAACGTCGTGATCCACGAGTTCGCGCACAAGCTCGACATGCTGAATGGCACGGCGGACGGCGTGCCGCCGCTGCACGCCGGCATGGATCGCGCGGCGTGGATCCAGGCGTTCGAGGCGGCGTACGACGGCTTCTGCGACGCCGTCGACCGCAACCAGGACACCTGGCTCGATCCCTATGCCGCCGAGCACCTGTCGGAATTCTTCGCCGTGATCAGCGAGGCGTTCTTCCGCGAGCCGCGCGAGACGCGCCGGCGCTATCCCGATGTATATGACCAGCTGAAGCTTTTCTATCGCCAGGATCCCGCATGAAGAAGATCGACGTGCGCAAGCTCACGAAATACGTGCCGCTCACGCGCGAGCAATTCCGGCAGCGCTTCTTCGAGCGCTTCTACGACCCGGCCTTCGATCAGGTGAAGGCCGAGCTCGAGCGCGTGTGCGAGGTGGCCTGGGACGGCTACATCCAGTACCGCAAGTCGCCGCGCACGCGGCCGGCCGGGCGCGGGTTCGCCGACCCGGAATTCAAGCTGCCGCTCGAATGGCTCGCCGCGCGCCAGGCGATCCGGGAAGCCGAGCGCAAGCGCAAGACCGGGCCTTCACGAGTTCTGCTGGTGAGCGGCGCGACCCGCAGCGAGCACACCTGCCCCGGCGAAGCATCGAAAACGCGGCGCCTCGTGAACCACGCCGTCGAGGTACTGAGGAAGGAAAAATGCGAAGTGGACCTGCTCGACCTCTCGGCGCTCGCCGACGAGCCGTGGAAGGTGATCCATCCCTGCAAGACCTGCGTTTCCACGGCGATGCCGCTCTGCCACTGGCCGTGCAGCTGCTATCCGAACCACGCCATGGGCCAGACGAATGACTGGATGAACGAGATCTACCCGCGCTGGGCGGCGGCGCACGGCGTGCTCATTGCCACACCGGTCAACTGGTACCAGGTGAGCTCGAGCCTCAAGCTGATGATGGACCGCCTCGTCTGTGCCGACGGCGGCAATCCCGATCCGACACGCACTCACGGCAAGGACCCCAAGCGCGCCAAGAAGATCGAGCTCGACGGCTGGGACTTTCCGAAGCACCTCGCCGGGCGCGCCTATGCGGTGGTCGCGCATGGCGACGCCGAAGGCCCGGAGAACGTGCGCGACATGCTGTGCGCCTGGCTCACGAGCCTCGGGCTCCACCAGGCCGGTGCGCAAGGCGCGCTCGGCACCTACATCGGCTACTACGAGCCCTATGCGACCAGCCACGATGCGCTCGACCAGGATCGCGACCTCTTCATCGAGGTGGGCAATGCCGCGCACAGCCTGGCGGAGCTCGTGCGCCAGATGCGCGCCGGCACCTTCCGCCCGCCCGACGCCGGCCTGCACGATCCGCGGCAGAAATAGCCGGTCATAATCCACCTATGAACGCCGCTTCGATGTACGACGTGCTCACCGACAATCGGACGAAGTTCGTGCGGGTCGACGAGCTGTGCTACCGCGCTGCCGAGCGCTTCCCCGGCGTGCTGCCGAGCGCCGCGGACCTCGCGGCCGAGGCGCCGCGCCTGCAGAAGGACAAGCACGGCATCGAGAAAGCGCAGGGCGAATTCCTCTCCGCCGTGCTGCGCGATCCGGTATGCGGCACGCACCTCTGCCACGCGATGCTGCTGCCGCATCCGGGCTCGGCGGCGAAGCTCGCCGAGTTCGAATCCAGCGGCAATCT
>DATMIG010000091.1:0-4955 GCA_035554335.1 Burkholderiales bacterium | reverse complement strand
GGCGGCGAGCGGCATGAACGCCATCGCGCATTGCGCCGAGGCGCTCTACGCGCACGACGGCAATCCGGTCAACAACGTGGTGGCCGAGGAGGGCATCCGCGCGCTGGCCGCTTCATTGCCGAAAGTCGTCCGGCAGCCGAGGGACATCGGCGCCCGGAGCGAGGCGCTGTACGGGGCGTGGCTGGCCGGCCTTTCGATCAGCACGACCGGCAACGCCATCCACCACAAGCTCTGTCACGTGCTCGGCGGCTTCGGCCTGCCGCATGCGGAAACGCACTCGATCGTCCTGCCGCATGCGCTTCGCTACAACGCGGATGCCGCGCCCGAGGCGATGCGGCGCATCGCCCGTGCGCTGGGAGCGGAAAGCGCGCCGGCCGGAATGTGGGAGCTCGAGAAGAAGCTGGGCATTCCCCTGAAGCTCGCCGAGATCGGGATGAAACGCGACGACCTCGAGCGGGCGGCGAAGATCGCGGTGCAGACACCCTATCCGAACCCGCGCAAGGTGGAGTACCAGGGCGTCCTGGAACTGCTGCACAATGCCTATGAGGGGACCAGACCGTGATTGCCGTGATCTTCGAATTCACGCCCAGGGAAGGGCGCTTCGCCGACTACAAGGCGCTCGCCGAAGGCCTCGCCGACGACGTGCGCAACGCCGAGGGCTTCATCTCCATCGAGCGCTTCGAGAGCATTAGCAACAAGGGCAAGTTCGTCTCGCTCTCGTTCTGGCGCGACGAGGAGGCCGTGCGCAAGTGGCGCACCCTGCAGAAGCATCGCGAGGCGCAGAAGAAAGGGCGCGGCGGAATCTTCGGCTCCTATCGCCTGCGGGTCGCCCAGGTATTGCGGGACTACACCATGGACGAGCGCGCGCAGACGCCGCGGGACTCCGTGCAGGTACACGGATAGACCACACCTTCCTCCTCAAGCCGGGCAGCTGGCGCGCCGAGGGCGTGTACCGCGACGCCGCCGGGCGCGTCGCGCCGGTCTCGGGCGAGACGACGATCCGGCACGAGGAAGGGAAGTGGCACTTCGACGGCGTGCTGCGAGTGCTCGGCGAGCGGCCGGCGCTGCAGCACAACCGCTACGAGATCGTGCCGTTCACCGCGGGCGCGCACTCCACGCACTGGAGCTCGTCGAACCCGGTGCTCGGCACGTTGTCGGGCCGCTTCGTGCTGGCCGGCGACGCGATCCTCTCGTTCTACGCCAATCCGACCGGCCGCTTCCGCGGCTACGAGTGCCTGCAGCAGCGCGACGAGCGCCGCTACAGCGTGCGCGGCGCCATGATGGAGGAGGACAAGCTCATTTCGACCTGGGCGCTGGAGCTGGCTGCAACGCCGCCCTCAGCCGATCGGCATACTGGGAAGTAAGCGGCACGAGCAGCGCATCGCTGTTCGCGTTGATCGCGACCAGCACGTGCGCGCCGACGGCCGGACGCTCGAGCCGGCACGACGACCACATCCGGCTCGGCACCTGCAGCGTGGCGGTCGCGGCGGCGGGCGGTCCTTTGAACGTCTCGCTGACGCCCAGCTTCACCGTATCGGTGCCCTTGTCCTCCTCGATGGCCGTCACGTCGGCCGCGAGCAGCACCGTGGCCCATTCCATCCAGTCCTTCGGCTGCGCGTCGCGTGCGAAAAGACACGCGTGCGCCGAGCCGGCGGCCAGGAACACAGCGAGGGCGAGAATGTGCCTCATCGGCAGGAAGCATAGAATGCGCGTCATGCAGGCGAAAGCCCAAGATAAAAAGGAGAGCCTCATGTCGATGCGCCTTGCTTGCGCCGTGGCCTTCACGGCGGCCCTTGCAGCTTGCCAGAGCGGCCCGGACCCCTATACGCGCTCGACCGGGCAGCCCGCGACGGCCGAATCCGGCGACCTCAAGCCCGACTGGATGCAGGTCCGCAACTATGCCGATGGCGGTCCCGTACCGGCGATGGAAGCGGGCCGCAAGATCAACGAACAGCCGTGCACCGAGGGCGTCGCGCTCACCGCCGGCAACCTGAAGTGCAAATAGGCTAAAGCTTCAGATTCGGCATCGCGATCGGCCGCGCGGTCTCGAAGGCGCGCGCGGCGCGCAGCACGATGCCGTCGTTGTAGCGCGGCCCCACGATATGCAGCCCGACGGGCAATCCGTCGCGCGTGAGGCCGCACGGAATCGACGCTGCCGGTTGCTGCGTGAGGTTGAACGGGAAGCTGAACGGCGTCCAGTCGATCCAGCGCTTCTTGCCCGGTGGAAACTCGACGCCGGCGTCGAAGGCGGCGACGGCCAGCGTCGGCGTGACGAGGAGATCGTAGTCGCGGTGGAAGAGGTTCATGTGCGCGCCGAGCGCGCCGCGCTTCATCTGCGCGGCCATGATCTCGCCGGCGCTGATCTTCTCGCCCTCCGCGCCCACTTCTAGCAGGCCCGGATCGATCAGCTTGCGCTTCGCCGCCGGGATCGACGAGAGCAGCGCCGCGGCGCCGGCGAACCAGTGCGTGCGGAAAATCGGCTCCGGATTCTCGAAGCCCGGATGCTTCTCCTCGACGTGCGCGCCGAGATCCGTGAACACCTTGACCGCCTGGCGCACGATGTCGGCGACCTCGCCATCGACCTCCGCATAGCCGAGGTCGGGCGAGAACGCGATGCGCAGGTCGTCGACGCCCTGGTCGAGGCCGCTTCGCCAGTCGCGCGACTCGTACGGCAGCGCGTGCCAGTCGCGCGCGTCGGGTAGCGAAAGCACGTTCAGCATCAGGGCGGCGTCGGTCACGGTGCGTGTGATCGGCCCGACGTGCGCCACCGTGCCGAACGGCGAGAGCGGCCAGGCCGGCACTCGACCAAACGACGGCTTGATGCCGAAGAGACCGGTGAAGCTGCACGGGATGCGGATCGAGCCGCCGCCGTCGGTTCCCACCGCGAGCGGACCCATGCCTGAGGCGACCGCGGACACGGCGCCGCCGGAGGAGCCGCCGGGCGTCTTCTTCGCGTTCCACGGATTGCGCGTGATGCCGGTGAGCGGGCTGTCGGTGACGCCTTTCCAGCCGAATTCGGGCGTCGTCGTCTTGCCGAGCAGGACGGCACCGTGCTCGCGCAGCCTCGCCGTAGCCGGCGCGTCGTCGTTCCACGGCCCTTTCGGATCGACCGTCTTCGAGCCGCGCAGCGTCGGCCATCCCTTCGTGAGGATGATGTCCTTGATCGACACCGGCACGCCGTCGAGCAGTCCCTTCGGCTGTCCCGCCGCCCAGCGCGCTTCCGACGCCTTCGCGTCGTCCATCGCCCGGTCGGAGACCAGATTGAAGGCGTTCAGCACCGGATTCAGCTTCTCGATGCGATCCAGCACCGCGCGCGTCACCTCTACCGGCGACAGCTGGTGCTTGCGATAGCCCTCGAGGAGCTCGGTGGCGCTAAGGGCGCAGAGGTCGCTCATAAATGGGGACGGACCCTAATTTAAAAATAAATAGGGTCTGTCCCTATTTTTTTGGCTTCGACATTGGCTTCGGCTTCTTGCGGCGCTCGATCGGTTTCGGCGTCGTGATGCCCGCTTCATCCGTCAGCGCGCGTAGGGTGCGGCGAGCTTTTTTGCGCGGCTTAGCCATGCGTCCCGAATTATTGATCTGACCCCAATTACTTCTGGCGGTCGGCCTTCGCCTGGGCGAGGGCCTTCTCGCGCCACATCGGCCAGGCGCGCTTGTAGTCCTGCACCGGGACGGAAGCCTGGCATTCGCCGGCGTCGAGGTAGGTGATCTTGTCGGAGAGGAGCATCGCCTGCATCTGCAGCCGCGCGCTCTGCTCGAGGTAGATGCTGCGGCCGACGGCGCGCGCGATGTTTTCGCCGACGGTCACCGAGCCGTGGCCGCGCATCAGCGCGGCCGGGCTCTTGCCGAGCGTCTTCGCGAGCGCGGCGCCGAGCTTCGGCGTCTTGACGAGGAGGTCGGTGCCTTTCTCGAGGTCGCGGATCTCGAAGTTCGGCACGCCGTCGCCGATGAAGGAGGCCATGTGGTAGATCGGCCGCATCGGCACGTTGGTGACGCTGAACGGGATCACCGAGGGCGAATGGTTGTGCACCACCGCCGTCACCTCGGGCCGCGCCTTGTAGATCTCGCCGTGGATGAAGCGCTCGCGCACCGATTCGCGCCCGCGCTCGTCGAGCGGCTTCGAGTCGAGGTCGTACTCCATGATGTCCTCGACCTGCACGACCTCGGGCGCGAGCGAGCGGGCGATGAAGTAGCGCTGCGGGTTGTCGGGCGAGCGCATGCTGACGTGGCCGTAGGCGTCGATCACGCCGTGCGCGGCGAGGATGCGATAGGCAGCAACGAGGTCTTCGAAGATTTCCATTCAGTCCGCCTTGATGTGCGCGGCCTTCACCACGCGGGTCCAGCTCGCCAGGTCCTTCTTCACGCGCTCGCCGAGGACTTCCGGCGATCCGCCGCGCGGCTGCAGCCCCTGCTTCTCCAGCACGTCCTTCACGTCCGCTTCCTTCAGGAAGTCATTCACGTCCGCATTGGCCCGCGCGACGATGGCGGAGGGCGTGCCGGCCGGCGCGAACATCGCGTACCAGGTCTCGACTTCGAGGTCGGGCAAGCCCGCCTGCTTGAGCGTCGGCACGTCGGGGAAGGCGTCGGAGCGCTGCGCGCTCATCACCGCGAGCATGCGAAGGCGGCCGCCGTGCACGTGCGGCGCGACGGTCTGCAGCGCGGAGATCATCGCCTGCACGTGTCCGCCGACGAGGTCCGAGATGGCGCCCGCCGCGCCCTTGTAGGGCACGTGCACGATGTCCATGCCGGTCTCGAGCTTGAGGAGCTCCATCGCCAGGTGCTGCGGGCCGCCGTTGCCGGGCGAGGAGTAGTAGAGCTTGCCCGGCTGCGACTTCACGAGCTGGACGAACTCCTTCATCGTCTTCGCCGGCACGCCGGGATTGACGTAGACGCCGAGCGCCCCGGTCGCAATGAGGGCGATCGGCGCGAAGTCCTTCACCGGGTCGAAGGGC
>DATMIG010000090.1:0-2614 GCA_035554335.1 Burkholderiales bacterium | reverse complement strand
TCCGGAGCGTGTCTCTTCGCCGAGTTCGCAACGCAAGCCGAAGCGGTCGCGGTCCACTCTCAGTTGCCGGCGGGCATGAGCGGATTCGTGGCGCGGGGGCTGGACCGTCATCCGCTCCATGACTGGATTTCTTAAACCCGTGAGTAAAGGGTCTCAACAACTGGGGAGTCGCCAAGCTGGTTAAGGCAGCGGATTTTGATTCCGCCATACGAGGGTTCGAATCCTTCCTCCCCAGCCATATCCTATGACCGCCATGAACCACACCGGAATGCACAGCGCCGCGCTCGACCGGTTGATGGTCTTCACCGGGAACGCCAACCAGCGCCTCGCGCAGGAAGTCGCGAAGCACCTCAACCTGTCGCTCGGGCGCGCGATCGTCGGCAAGTTCTCGGACGGCGAGGTGATGGTGGAGCTGCTGGAGAACGTGCGCGGCAAGGATGTATTTGTGTTGCAGTCGACCTGTGCGCCGACCAATGACAACCTGATGGAGCTCTGCGTGATGATCGACGCGCTGAAGCGCTCCTCGGCGGCGCGCGTCACCGCGGCGATCCCGTACTTCGGCTACGCGCGGCAGGACCGGCGGCCGCGCTCGGCGCGCGTCGCCATCAGCGCGAAGGTGGTGGCCAACATGCTGACCTCGGTCGGGGTGGCGCGCCTGCTGACCATGGACCTGCATGCCGACCAGATCCAGGGCTTCTTCGACATCCCGGTCGATAACATCTACGCCGCGCCGGTGCTGCTGGGCGACGTGTGGAAGCAGCGCTACGACAACCTGATCGTGGTGTCGCCCGACGTCGGCGGCGTGGTGCGCGCCCGCGCCCTCGCCAAGCGCCTCGAATCCGACCTCGCGATCATCGATAAACGGCGCCCGAAGGCCAACGTCAGCGAAGTCATGAACGTGATCGGCGAAGTGAAGGGCCGCACGTGCGTGATCATGGACGACATGGTCGACACGGCCGGCACGCTGGTGAAGGCGGCGCAGGTGCTGGAGGAAGAAGGCGCCAAGAAAGTCGTCGCCTATTGCACGCACGCCGTGCTGTCCGGCCCGGCGGTCGACCGCATCCAGCAGTCGGACCTCGACGAGCTGGTGGTCACCGACACGATTCCGCTGCGCGAGGAAGCCCGCGCCTGCAAGAAGATCCGCAGCCTCTCCGTCGCCGGCCTGATCGCCGAGACCATCCTGCGCATCTACACCGAGGAATCGGTCAGCTCTCTCTTTATCGAATAAGTTTTCTCAACCATCCGGGTGCCTGGTCGCGGGTCCCGGGTCTTAACTAGGAGTACAGCGAATGGCAATCGAAATCGGCGCGCGCAAGCGCGAGGCGCAAGGAACGGGTGCGAGCCGCCGTCTGCGCCGCTCGGGCAAGGTCCCGGGCATCATCTACGGCGGCGACAAGGGCCCGGTCAACATCGAGCTCGAGCACCAGGATCTGTTCCTCAATCTGCGGAACGAGAAGTTCCACGCCTCGATCCTCACGCTCGCCCTCGACGGCTCCAAGGAGCAGGTGCTGCTGCGCGCCGTGAACATGCATCCGTTCAAGATGCAGGTGCAGCACATCGACTTCCAGCGCGTCTCCAAGGACAAGAAGATCCACATGAAAGTGCCGCTGCACTTCGTCAACGCCGAAAAATCCCCGGGCGTGAAGGAGCAGGCGGGCGTGGTGAACCACGTGATGAACGAGCTCGACATCGTCTGCTTCCCGGGCGACCTGCCCGAGTTCGTCGAGGTCGACCTCGGCAGCCTGTCGCTCGGCCACTCGCTGCATATCCGCGACGTGCCGATGCCCAAGGGGGTCGAGCTCGCGCTGCATAAGGACGAAAACCCCGTGGTCGCCACGGTCGTCGTGCCGGCGCTGGTCGCCGAGGAAGAGGAAGCCGCGCCCGCCGTTGCTGCTGCCGAGGTGCCGACCACCGAGCAGGCCGCCGCGCCGAAGGAAGGCGAGGGCGAAGCCGGCGCTGCCGGCAAGGGCGGCGACAAGGGCGCTGCCGCGCCGAAGGCCGCCGAGAAGCCCGCCGCCGAGAAAAAAGAGAAGAAGTAATCCGTGGCCATACGGCTCGTCGTCGGGCTGGGAAACCCCGGCAAGGAGTACGAGCGCACGCGGCACAACGCCGGCTTCTGGCTGGTGGAGCGCTTCGCGACGTCGAATGGCATCGCGCTGCGCAAGGACGCGAAGTTCCAGGCGCTGGTGGGTCGCATCGATCCCGCCGGTGCCTGGCTGCTCCTGCCGCAGAGCTTCATGAACCGCAGCGGCAGCGCGGTGCAGATGCTCGCCGGCTTCTTCAAGATCAAGCCGGAGGAGATCCTGGTCGTCCACGACGAGCTCGACTTCCAGCCCGGCGTCGCGCGCCTGAAGCAGGGCGGCGGCATCGCCGGCCACAACGGCCTGCGCGACATCTCGCAGCGCATCGGCTCGCATGACTATTGGCGCCTGCGCCTCGGCGTCGGCCGGCCGCAACCGGGCCGCGAGGGCGCGGATTACGTGCTCGAGAAGCCGCCGGCGGAGGAGAAGTCCGCCATCGACGCCGCCATCGACAAGGCGCTCGCGCTCTTGCCGCAGATGCTCACCGGCGACATGCAGTCGGCCATGAACAAACTGCACACCGAGGACAAGCC
>DATMIG010000089.1:0-3473 GCA_035554335.1 Burkholderiales bacterium | reverse complement strand
GCCGGGGCGGCGCGTGTGCCGGCAGCCTCGTGGGCGCGGGGTGTCGGCGCCGTGCGCGGCTACGTCAGCGCGGCGCGGACCGCGGCGATCGTCGCCTCGACGTCCGCGTCGGTGTGCGCGGCGCTGACAAAGCCGGCTTCGTAGAGGGCCGGCGCGAAGTAGATGCCGCGGTCGAGAACGGCGTGGAAGAAGCGGTTGAACCGCTCCTTGTCCGACTGCATCACCTCGGCGAAGCTCTTCGGCGGCGAGGCGCGGAAGTACAGGCCGAACATGCTGCCGATCGACTGTGACGAGAACGTGACGCCGGCCTTGCGCGCCTCGGCCGCCAAGCCTTCGACGAGCGAGCGCGTCGTCGCTGCGACGCGCTCGACAAAGCGCGGTTGCGCGACGAGCTGCAGCGTCGCCAGCCCGGCCGCGACCGCGAGCGGATTTCCGGAGAGCGTGCCGGCCTGATATACCGGCCCGAGCGGCGCCAGCTTCTCCATGATGTCGCGGCGACCGCCGACCGCGCCGAGCGGCAGTCCGCCGCCGGCGACCTTGCCGAGCGTGGTGAGATCCGGTTTCACGCCATAACGCGCTTGCGCGCCGCCGAGGGCGACGCGAAAGCCGGTCATCACCTCGTCCAATATCAGCACCGCGCCGTGCTTCGTGCATTCTTCGCGCAGCGCTTCGAGAAAGCCGTCGGCGGGCAGCACGAGGTTCATGTTGCCGGCAACCGGCTCCACGATGACGCCGGCTATCTGCGCGCCCTGCTTCGTAAACAGCGCGCGCAGCGCTTCAATATTGTTGTAGTCGAGCACCACGGTGTGCGCGGCTGTTTCTTCCGGCACGCCGGCCGAGCTTGGGTTGCCGAAGGTGAGGGCGCCCGAGCCGGCTTTCACGAGCAGCGCATCCGCGTGGCCGTGATAGCAGCCTTCGAACTTCACGATGAGCTTGCGACCGGTGAAGCCGCGCGCGAGGCGAATGGCGGTCATCGTCGCCTCGGTCCCCGACGAGACGAGGCGCACGCGCTCGAGCGAAGGGACCAGCTGGACCAGGAGCTCCGCGAGCTGCGTCTCCTGCTGCGTCGGCGCGCCGAACGACAGCGCTCGCGCTGCCGCCGCCTGCACCGCGGCCACCACGCCCGGGTGCGTATGGCCGGCGATCATTGGGCCCCAGGAGCCCACATAGTCGATATAGCGCTTGCCTTCCGCATCCCAGAGATGCGGACCGAGCGCCCGCTCGAAGAACACCGGCGTGCCGCCGACGGCGCGGAAGGCGCGCACCGGCGAATTCACGCCTCCCGGAATCACCTGCTGCGCCCGCTCGAAAAGGCTTTTATTCGTCATCGGAAGAGTTTTCCATAATCAGCCGCGCGGGCGCGGATGTCGGTCGCCTCGAACAGGTCGGAAATGACCGCCAAAAGATCCGCGCCCGCCTTGATGACCTCGCGCGCATTCTGCAGCGTGATGCCGCCGATGGCGCAAAGCGGCACGCCGAGAGAGTCGCCAAAGAGCGAGAGCGGTGCGCGCACGGCACCCGGCTTGGTCGGCGAGGCGAACACGCTGCCGAATGCCACATAGTCCGCGCCTTCGGCCACCGCCGCCCGCGCGAGGCGCACATCGTTGTAGCAGGACGCGCCCAGCAGTCTGCCGCCGAGTTTTTGTCTCGCCGCCTTCAAATCGCCATCGTCGCGGCCAAGGTGCGCCCCCTGGGCGCCGAGCTCGAGCGCCAGGTCGATGTCGTCATTAACGATGACTGGCACGCCGTACGCCTTGGCCATCTCGACGATCGCGGCGCCATGGTCGCGATCGCGCCGCTTGTTGCGGTATTGGAGCAGCGCGATGCCGCCTTCCAGCGCGAGGCGCACTTTCGCCGGATCGACGCCATCCGGCGTGATCGCGTAGAGGCCGCGCAACTTCATGGGTGGTGGAAGCGCTGCGGCAGGAGCTGGCCGTGACCCGCGCGGAATCCCGCGGCGAGCGCATGCCAGGTGAAGTCCTGCGCTTCCCGCGCTGCTTCGGCCACGATAGCGCCGTGCGCGAGGCGCGCGGCGAGGGCGGAAGCGAGCGTGCAGCCGGAGCCGTGATATTCGCCGGCCAGCCGCTGCCAGCGGTCTTCGCGCACCACGCCCGTTGCGTCGTAGAGCGTGTTCACGACTTCATCGCCTTTTTCGTGCGTGCCAGTAATCAGCACGTATTTGCAGCCGTCGTCGACCAGGCGGCGCGCGCAGGCGGCGAGGCTCGATTCGCCGGCGAGCCGTCGCGCCTCGATGCTGTTCGGCGTGAGCACGGTCGTGCGCGGAAAGAGGTATTTGCGCAGCGCATCGACCACGCCGTCCGCCGCCAGTGCGTCACCGCGGCCCGACGCCAGAATCGGATCGACGACGAGAGGCACGCGCGCACGCGAAGCGGCGAGCTCCGTCACGGCGCGCACGTTCGCCGCGGAGCCGAGCACGCCGGTCTTGAAAGCGGCGACCTCGATGTCGTCGAGCACCTGCTGCGCCTGGCTGCGCACCCAGTCCGATTCGACGACCATCATGCGCGCGACGCCGCGCGTGTCCTGCACCGTGAGACCGGTGATGACGGAAAGCGGGTGGCAGTCGAGCGCGGCGATGGTGAGGAGATCGGCCTGCACGCCGGCGCCGCCGGTCGGATCCGACGCCGCGAACGTGAGCACCATCGGTGGCATGGGTTAATATCCGGGCCCATTCTATGACCGAAAATCAAGTGCAATACAAGACGTGGATGTGCCTCATCTGCGGCTGGGTATACGACGAGGAGAAGGGGTTGCCGGACGAAGGCATCGCGCCCGGCACGCGCTGGGAAGACGTGCCGATGAACTGGACGTGTCCGGAGTGCGGCGCGCGCAAGGAAGATTTCGAAATGGTGGAAATCTGATGTGCGGTAAAATGCGCCTGGCGGGCGCATGTCCTCGATCAACCTGACGCACCACTTCCTGATCGCCATGCCCAACATGGCGGATCCGCACTTCTCCCGGACGCTCACTTACATCTGCGAGCACAACGACCAGGGCGCGCTCGGCCTGGTCGTGAATCGTCCGATCGACATGACGCTGCAGGCGCTGTTCGAGCGCCTCTCGCTCCCGCTCACCGACTCGGCGGTCTGCGACGCTCCGATCTACTACGGCGGCCCGGTGCAGACCGACCGCGGCTTCGTGCTGCACGAGCCGGCCGGCAACTGGCAGGCGACGCTGCGCGTCGGCGAGGCGATCGGCCTCACCACGTCGAAGGACATCCTCGAAGCGGTCGGCCGCGGCGAAGGCCCCGATCGCCTGCTGGTGACGCTCGGCTACGCCGGCTGGTCGGCCGGCCAGCTCGAGCACGAGCTGTCGCAGAACGCGTGGCTCACGGTCGAAGCGCGCGACGCGATCCTCTTCGACGTGCCGGCGGAAGAGCGCCTGCCGGCCGCCATGGAGCTGCTCGGCATCGACTTCGCCAGGCTGCAGGACGAAGCCGGGCATGCCTGAGCGCG
>DATMIG010000088.1:0-4554 GCA_035554335.1 Burkholderiales bacterium | reverse complement strand
TCGAGCGAAGGGGGCACGACGTGCAGCGCTCGCGGCTGGAGAGCGCCCTGCACGGCATCCAGCGCGTGCCGGGCGGCTGGCGCGGCGGCGCCGACCCCCGTAAAGATGGGATTGTCTGCGGCGACTGAGCGACCCGATCATGGCTCCCGTCCAACCCATGGAGGGAGTCATGAAGAAATCGATCATCTCCGCCGCGCTCGCCGTGGCCAGCCTTTCGGGCTGCTATGTCGTGCCGCTCGGTTCCGACCAGGTCGACAAGCTGGTGCGGATGATGGAGCAGCAGAACGCTGGCATCCCCGGCCCCAACGCGATGCCGTTCCCGCCCACCGCGAAGCCGGCGGCGCCCCTCTCGGCCCCGCCGGTGGCAATGGCCGCGCAGGGGGCGACGCAGCCGAAGGCGGCGCCATCGCTGCCGGCGCGTCTCTATCCCATCAACGACATCGCCACGGAGAACGGCATGGTGGCGGGCACCATCACGAGCACCACGGAAGGCAAGGCGCGCTTCCAGTTCAACTACCGCGGCGAGAGCCTGGTCGGCGAGGCGACGCGCGTCTCCGGCGACGACCGCAAGGGGGTGGCCACGGCGTGGGCGCCGAGCGGCGCGTTCATGACCTGCGAATACCAGATGAGCTCGATCGCGCGCGGCGCCGGCACGTGCAGCTTCTCCGACGGCGCGCGCTATCAGGTGCACGTCGGCAACTAGCGCCATGCGACGCATCCTCGATCCCGGCTTCCGCTACGTGCCGAGCTTCGCGACCGACGTGCGGCAGACTTTCGAGCGTGCGCGGCGCGAGCTAGCGGTGCAGCGCCTCAACGATCGTATCGACGCTACGCTCGATCGGCGCCGACACGTCGACGCGGATCGCCTGCGCCGGCGCCTCGAGCGTGGCGAACTGGCTGTCGAGGAGCGAAGCGGGCATGTAGCGGTGCTTGCGCGCCGCCAGGCGTGAGGCGATGAGCGCCTTGTCGGCGGTGAGGAAGAAGAGCCGCCATTCGCCGAGGCCGCACACGAGGCGCTTGCGATAAGCCTCCTTCAGGGCGGAGCAGGCGAGGACAGCGTCGCGCTCGGCACGCAGCAGCCGGTTCAGCTCGTCGAGCCAGGGCCAGCGATCGGCGTCCTCGAGAGGAATGCCCGAGGACATCTTGGCGACGTTCGCGGCCGGATGATGGTCGTCGGCGTCGATGAAGTGCCAGCCCAGCCGCGCTGCGACGCGTTCGCCGATGGTCGTCTTGCCGGAGCCGGAGACGCCCATCAGGACGCCGATCATTCGGCCTTCACGGCATGGCCACCAAAGCCGGCGCGCATCATGGCGAGCAGGCGCCGCGCGTAGTCGGAGCGCCCCTGGCTCGAGAAGCGGCTCATCAACGCCATGGTGATCACCGGCGCGGGCACGCCGAGCTCGATCGACTCGACCGCTGTCCAGCGACCCTCGCCCGAGTCCGCGACGACCGGCGCGATGCCGGACAGCGTCTCGTTCTCCTTCAATATCCCGGCGCAGAGGTCGAGGAGCCAGGAGCGCACCACGCTGCCGTGGCGCCACGTCTCGGCGAGCCGCGCCGGGTCGATGTCGAGCTCCTTGCGCGCGGCGAGCAGCGCGAACCCTTCGGCCATCGCCTGCATCATTCCGTACTCGATGCCGTTGTGCACCATCTTCGCGTAGTGCCCGGCGCCGCTCGGCCCGCAGTGCAGCCAGCCGTTCTCGGCGTGGGGGGCGAGAAGCTTCGCCACTGGCGCGAAGATCTCGATCGACTTCGGCGTGCCGCCGAGCATCACGCAGTAGCCGTGCTCGCGGCCGTGGATGCCGCCCGAGATGCCGGCGTCGATGTAGCGCAGGCCCTGCTGCGAGAGCGCGAGCGCGCGGCGCATGGAGTCGCGGTAGTAGCTGTTGCCGCCGTCGACGATGGTGTCGCCGGAGGACATGAGCGGCACCAGCTCGCGGATCGTGTCCTCGACCGCATTGCCGGCGGGCAGCATCAGGATCACCACGCGCTCTCCGTCCAGCCGCGCGCACAGCGCGGCGAGGTTCTCGGCGCAGTCGATGTGCTTCGTGCCGGCCAGCGCGTTGCGCGCTGCGTCCGATTGGTCGTAGCAAATCACCGACATGCCGCGCTCGGCGAGGCGCCGCGCCATGCCGGCGCCCATGCGGCCGAGGCCCACTATTCCGATCTGCATGAAGTCTCCTGAACGTGTGCGGCGATTCTAGGGTCTCACTCCCGGAATGGATATCGTCGATCTTCTACAGTGGCCCGCCATGGTGATCACGGTCGTCGCCGCGTACCTCGTCGCCTCGCGCTCGGCGCGCAGGCGAGCGGTGGGCTTCTGGTGCTTCATCGCCAGCAACATTCTCTGGGTGGGGTGGGGACTGCACGACCACGCCTATGCGCTGGTCGGCCTTCAGTTCTGCCTGGCCGCGATGAACATCCGCGGCGTCTACAAGAACGAGTGAAGCAGATCGTCCACGCCTGACACCCTCTGCACGCCGCGGAAGCCGCGCAGCCAGGTGAGCTGGCGCTTGGCGAGCTGTCGCGTCGCGGTGACGCCTTTTTCGCGCAGCTCGGATGCGGGGATTTCCCCCTCAAGGCACTGCCACACCTGGCGATAGCCGACCGCGCGCATGCTGGGCGACGTCGCGCCCAGTTCGTAGCGGCTGCGCAGGCGCTTCACTTCCTCCACCAGCCCACCGGCGAGCATGGCGTCGAAGCGCTCCGCGATCCGCCGGTTGAGCGCCTCGCGATCATCCGGAATGAGCGCGAAGGCGCGCAGCTCGAACGGTAGCGTCGGGTGCTTCCCGCTTTGCAGGGCGCTGATGGGCTGTCCGGTCAGGCGCCACACCTCGAGCGCGCGCTGGATGCGCTGCGCGTCGCGCGGCGAAATGCGCTTCGCTGCTGCCGGATCGACTCTCGCGAGATCGGCGTGCAACGCTGCCCATCCGCGCTCTGCCGCTTCTGCGCTGATCGCTTTCCGAGTGTCGGCATTCGCCGGCGGCAGCGCATCGAGGCCTTCGACGAGCGCGCGGTAGTAGAGCATCGTGCCGCCGACAATCAATGGCGTCTTGCCGCGGTCCAGGATTTGTTGGACCGCATGCAAGGCATCCGAGCGCCAGCGCCCCGTCGAGTAGCTCGCGTCCGGCTCAACGAGGTCGATCAGGTGATGCGGAACGCGCGCGCGCTCCTCGGCGCCGGGCTTCGCGGTGCCGATGTCGAGGCCGCGATAAACCTGCGCGGAGTCCATCGAGACGATCTCGACCGGCAGGCGCTCGGCGAGCGCCAGGGCGAGGTGCGACTTGCCGCTCGCCGTCGGGCCGAGCAGCGCCAGCGCTCTAGCGGCCACCCGTGATGTCGAGCAGCGCTCCGCTGGTATAGGAAGCTTCGTCCGACGCGAGCCAGAGGATGCCGTGCGCGATCTCCTCCGCTTCGCCGGCACGCTGCAGTGGCGCCGTAGCGCCGATCTTCTCGGCGCGTCCCGGCTGGCCGCCGGAGGCGTGGATGTCGGTCCTGATGACGCCCGGGCGGATGGCGTTGACGCGAATGCCTTCCGGACCGACTTCCTTCGACAGGCCCAGCGTCAGCGTGTCCACCGCAGCCTTCGCGGCGGCATAGTCGACGTACTGGCCGGGCGCGCCGATGCGCGCAGCGATGGAGGAAATGTTGATGATCGAGCCGCCGCCGCCGCCGTGCTTCGTCGACATGCGTTTCACCGCCTCGCGCGCGCACAGGAAGGCGCCAGTGATGTTGATGGCGAACATGCGCTCGAGGCGCGCGAGCGACATCTCGTCGACGCGCGCGGCAACGTCGACCACGCCGGCGTTGTTGACCAGCACGCTGAGCTTGCCGAGCTTGTCCGCCTCGCGGAACAGGCGCAGCACGTCTTCTTCCTTGGAGACGTCGGCCGCGACGGCGACGCCGCCGATCTCGCGTGCGAGCGACTCGCCGGCGGAGCGATCGCGCACGTAGTTCACGCACACTTTGTAGCCGCGCTTCGCGGCGAGGCGGGCGGTGGCCGCGCCGATGCCGCGGCTGCCGCCGGTGACGATCATCACTCCGGCCATTCAACGTCCCCTGAGAAAGAGCTTGTCGAGATCCGCCATCGAGAGCTGGTACCAGGTCGGGCGGCCGTGGTTGCAGCTGCCCGAGCGCTCGGTTTCCTCCATCTCGCGAAGGAGGGCGTTCATCTCCGTCGGCGTCAGCATGCGATTCGCGCGCACGGCGCCATGGCAGGCCATGGTGGCGAGGAGCTCGTTCTGGCGCCCGGACAGCACCGCCGCGGCGCCGAACTCGCGGATCTCTTTAAGCACGTTCCTCGCGAGCGCGCCGATGTCGCCGCTCGCGAGCAGCGCCGGCGCTGCGCGCACGGTGAGCTCGTTCGGGCCGCTCACGGCCATCTCGAGGCCGAGGCGCTCGAGCGTCTCATGGTTTTCCTCCGCGGTCGCCGCGTCGAGCGCGTCGACGCCCAGCACCGCCGGCACCAGCAGCCGCTGGCGCGCCACCGTGCCGTCGTCGATGCCTTTCTTCAGGCGTTCCATGAGGATGCGCTCGTGCGCGGCGTGCATGTCG
>DATMIG010000087.1:0-1676 GCA_035554335.1 Burkholderiales bacterium | reverse complement strand
GCGAAAGAGGCCTTCGACAGCGCGCGGATGGAGCTGGCGCAGTTTCGGTGACTGGGTCCCCGCCTTCGCGGGGACGACGAAGTGCGAACCTGCCAATGAAAACGCTCGCTAATACGCGCGCTTGCGCGTATGATGCGGCCTCGCTGTTCGTTTAGTTCGCCCCGCCCTCTCGCAGTCCTCCATCGAAGCTCTCCCGCAGCCCGGGACGCGTCCTTGTATGGCCAAGCGGTTCAAGGCTTGGCGCCAACCAAGGAAACGCATGAGCTTCTCGTCGCTCGGTCTCGATTCGTCCCTTCTCAACAACCTCGAGCGCCTCGGCTATGCCGAGCCGACGCCGGTGCAGCGCGAGGCGATTCCGGCCGCGCTGTCGGGCGGCGACCTGCTCGTCTCCTCGCAGACCGGGAGCGGCAAGACCGCGGCATTCGTGCTGCCGGGACTGCAGCGCCTGCGCACGCCGGCGAGAAGCGCCGGCAAGGGCCCGCGCATGCTCGTGCTCGCGCCGACGCGGGAGCTCGCGATGCAGGTGCAGAAGGCGACGCACGGCTACTGCAGCGGGCAGAAGCTCCTCACCGCGCTCCTCGTCGGCGGCATGCCTTTCGGCCTGCAGCTCGCGCAGGTCCGCAAGGGGCCCGACATCGTGATCGCCACGCCGGGACGGCTCAAGGACCACCTGGACCGCGGCAGCGTCGAGCTCGCGCGCGTCGAGCTTCTCGTGCTGGACGAGGCCGACCGCATGCTCGACATGGGCTTCCAGGAGGAGATCGACGCCATCATCGCGCGCATCCCCACGGAGCGGCAGACGCTGCTCTTCTCGGCGACGCTGAGCGGCGTGACCGGCAAGCTCGCCGCCCGCGTGACGCGCAACCCGAAGCGCATCGAGATCACGCAGCGCGAGCAGGCGAAGGCCGACATCGCGCAGCACGGGCTGGTGGCCGACAACGCCGAGCACAAGAACCGCATGCTCGATCGCCTGCTGAACGAGGCGGAGGTCGACCAGGCGCTCGTCTTCACCGCCATGAAGCGCACGGCGGCCGAGCTGACGAGCGCGCTCCTCGTCAAGGGCTTCACCGCCGGCGCGCTGCACGGCGACATGCACCAGAAGGAGCGCACCCGCACGCTGAACCGCGTGCGCGACGGGAGCCTGCGCGTGCTGGTCGCGACCGACGTCGCCGCGCGCGGCATCGACGTGCCCGGCATCAACCTGGTGGTGAACTACGACGCGCCGCGCGTGGCGGAAGAGTACGTGCACCGCATCGGCCGCACCGGCCGGGCGGGGCGCGCCGGCGTCGCCGTCACCTTCCTCGGGCGCGACGACCGCCACCTCGTGCGCCACATCGAGCGCCTCACCGGCAGCCGGATGTCGATGATGGAGATCGAGGGCCTCGAGCCGCGCACGCGCATCGAGGAGGCGCCGAGGTGGAAGAAGAAGGCGCCGCGACCGTCGAGCGGCAACCGCTCGCAGGGGCGCGAGCGACGGTTCGGTAGGTAAAAACTGGGTCCCCGCCTTCGCGGGGACGACGGCGAATGCGGCGGAAGCTAAAGGCCGCGCAGTATGGCCTGCCGTCTCTCGTCGTACTCCTGTTGCGAGATCAGGCCCTGGTCCTTCAGCGACTGCAGCTCGCGCAGACGCTTCGCTGCGCCGGCATCCGCTTCCGTGGCATTCACAGGGACCACGG
>DATMIG010000086.1:0-3491 GCA_035554335.1 Burkholderiales bacterium | reverse complement strand
GATGAGCATCGGCGCCTTCATCATGGCCAAAATGGTCAATTTCGAGATCTGAGATGCAGAGCACCGGACCCACTCTTCTCGGCATCGACGTTCTCTGGGTAGCGACGCTGCTTTCGGCCGTGGCGACCTTCATGGTGCTGGTCGCGCTCTACGCGATCATGACCGTGCGCGACCCGATGGCGCGCCGCGTCAAGGCGCTGAACGACCGCCGCGAGCAGCTGAAGGCGGGCATCACCGCCTCCACGTCGAAGCGGCGCGCCAAGCTCAATGCGCGCAACGAGACGACCGACAGGATGCGGTCCTTCCTCGGATCGCTGAAGGTGCTGCAGGACGAGCAGCTGAAGGCCGCGCAGATCAAGCTGATGCAGGCCGGCATCCGCTCCAAGGACGCCGCGATCGCGGTGATCTTCGGGCGGCTGATGCTGCCGATCATCTTCGGCCTGGGCGCGGTGATCCTGGTCTATGTGGTCCAGCTCTGGCCCGATTGGGGCGCGTTCAAGAAGTTCGGCGTGACCGCGGCAGCGCTGATCGGCAGCTACAAGGCGCCGGACATCTATCTGAAGAACAAGATTTCGAAGCGCAGCGACGCGATCCGCAAGGGCCTGCCCGATGCGCTCGACCTGCTCGTGATCTGCGCCGAGGCCGGCCTGACCGTTGACGCCGCATTCGGCCGCGTCGCGCGCGAGCTGGGCAAGGGCTATCCCGAGCTTGGCGACGAGTTCATGCTGACCTCGATCGAGCTCGGCTTCCTGACCGAGCGGCGCCAGGCGTTCGAGAATCTCGCCACGCGCGTCGACCTCGAAGCGATCCGCGGCGTCGTCACGACGATGATCCAGACCGAGAAATACGGCACGCCGCTCGCCTCCGCGCTGCGCGTGCTGTCGGCCGAGTTCCGCAACGAGCGCATGATGCGCGCCGAGGAAAAGGCGGCGCGGCTGCCGGCGATCATGACCGTGCCGCTGATCTGCTTCATCCTGCCGGTGCTGTTCATCGTGATCCTGGGCCCCGCGGCCTGCTCGATCGCCGACAACTTCAAATAAGGAACGGCAGGGCGCCTACGACCGTTTCTCCCTCGCAACCAAGGGAGAGATGCCGTGAGCTTCACGCCCGAATTCTGGCTGATCCTGGGACTGACTTTGGTGCTCGGCTGGGTGCTGGGGCTGATGTCCCGCTCCGGCGGCGGCCGCTGGAAGCGCGAGCTGGCCGCCGAGCGCGAGGCGCATGCCGCGACAAGGCGCGAGTATGAGGCACGGATCGCCGAGGCGGACCGCCGCGCCGCCGAGCATGACCGGCGCATCGCCGAATATGAACGCACCCGGCCCGCGACCGCCTATCGCGACGAGGCCCCGGTCCGCGAGAGCCGGATCGACAATCTCGACCTTCGCCCCGGCGAGCGCGTCGAGATCGACGCCGACGGCAACCGCGTGATCCGGCCGATCCGGCCTTAGCGCTTCAACGCCGCCTGCGCTGCTGCGAGCCGGGCGATGGGCACGCGATAGGGCGAGGCGCTGACGTAATCGAGGCGCACGCTTTCGCAGAAGGCGATGCTGGCCGGATCGCCGCCATGTTCGCCGCAGATGCCGAGCTTCAGGTCGCCCTTGGTCGCGCGGCCGCGCTCGGCGGCGAGCTTGATCAGCTCGCCGACGCCGTCGACATCGAGGCTGACGAACGGATCGCGGGGGAAGATGCCCTTGTCGACATAGGTCGTCAAAAACCGGCCGGCGTCGTCGCGCGACACGCCCAGCGTGGTCTGGGTCAGGTCGTTGGTGCCGAAGCTGAAGAAAGCGCCGACCTCGGCGATCTCGCCGGCCTTCAGCGCCGCGCGCGGCAGCTCGATCATCGTGCCGACGAGGTAATCGATCCGCCGCCCCTTTTCCGCGAACACGGCCTCGGCGGTGCGGTCGATCAGCTCCTTCATCAGTTCGAGCTCGCGGCGGGTCGCGACGAGCGGGACCATGACCTCCGGGATCGGCGCCTCACCGGTCTTCTCCGCCACTTCGACCGCGGCCTCGAAGATGGCCCGGGCCTGCATCTCGTAGATTTCGGGATAGGTGACGCCGAGGCGGCAGCCGCGATGGCCGAGCATCGGGTTGAATTCGTGCAGCTCCGCCGCGCGCCGTTTCAGTGCCTCGACGCCGGCGCCGGCGGCCTGCGCGACTTCCTCGAACTCGGATTCCTCGTGCGGCAGGAACTCGTGCAGCGGCGGATCGAGCAGGCGGATCGTGACCGGCAGCCCGGCCATGATCTCGAAAATCTCGGCGAAGTCGCCGCGCTGTTCGGGCAGCAGCTTGGCGAGCGCGGCCCGCCGGCCCTTCTCGTCCGAGGCCAGGATCATCTGGCGAACGGCCGTGATGCGGGCCGCGTCGAAAAACATATGCTCAGTACGGCAGAGGCCGATGCCTTCCGCGCCGAAGCCGCGCGCGGTGCGGCAGTCGGCGGGCGTCTCCGCGTTGGTGCGGACCTTGAGGCGCCGGACCTTGTCCGCCCATTCCATCAGGATGCCGAAATCGCCGGCCAGTTCCGGCTCCACGGTCGGGACCTTGCCGGCCATCACCTCGCCGGTCGCGCCGTCGATGGTGATCGTGTCGCCTTCCCTGAGCGTGCGGTCGCCGACGCGGAACAGCTTCGCCTTGGCGTCGATCGCGAGCGTGCCGGCGCCGGAGACGCAGGGCCGACCCATGCCGCGCGCGACCACCGCCGCGTGGCTCGTCATGCCGCCGCGCGCGGTCAGGATGCCCTTGGCCGCGTGCATGCCGTGAATGTCCTCGGGCGAGGTCTCGACGCGGACCAGAATCACCGCATGGCCCATCTCCGCGCGCTTCTCGGCAGTGTCGGCGTCGAACACGACCGCGCCAGAGGCTGCGCCCGGCGAGGCAGGCAAGCCCTTGGTCAGCACGTCGCGCTCGGCTTCGGGATCGAGCGTCGGATGCAGCAGCTGGTCGAGCGCCGCCGGATCGACGCGCCCGACTGCCTGTTGCTCCGTGATCAGGCCTTCCTGCGCCATGTCGACGGCCATCTTGAGCGCCGCCTTGGCCGTGCGCTTGCCGGAGCGGGTCTGCAGCATCCAGAGCTTGCCGCGCTCGACGGTGAACTCGATGTCCTGCATGTCGCGATAATGCGTCTCGAGCAGATCGAAGACGCGGGCGAGCTCGGCATAGGTGTCCGGCATAGCCTCTTCCATCGAGGCCGGCTTGGCGCCCGCCGCCTCGCGCGCGGACTTGGTCAGGTACTGCGGCGTGCGGATGCCGGCGACGACGTCCTCTCCCTGGGCGTTGATCAGGAACTCGCCATAGTAAGCGCGCTCGCCGGTCGAGGGATTGCGGGTGAAGGCGACCCCGGTCGCCGAGGTGTCGCCCATGTTGCCGAAGACCATCGCCTGCACGTTGACGGCGGTGCCGCGGACGCCGCGGATGTCGTTCAGCTGGCGGTAGCGGATCGCGCGGTCGCCCATCCAGCTCTTGAAGACGGCCTCGATGGCCTTCTCCACCTGG
>DATMIG010000085.1:0-2942 GCA_035554335.1 Burkholderiales bacterium | reverse complement strand
GCGGCGTCGACATGGCGCTGTGGGACATCCGCGGCAAGGCGCTCGGCCTCCCGCTCTACCGTCTGCTCGGCGGCCGCCGCAAGGCGATTCCCGCCTACGCCGGTGGCGTCTCGCTCGGCTACCAGCCGCCGTCGCAGCTCGTCGACGAGGCGCGCAAGAGCATCGACGCCGGCTACAGGGCGATCAAGCTGCGCGTCGGCGACTCGCCCAAGGCGGATATCGAGCGCATGCGCGCCGTGCGCAAGGCTTTTCCGGACATGACCATCCTGACGGACGCGAACATCGGTTATCGAGTTGAGGACGTGCGCCAGGTGATGCCCGCGATGGACGAGCTCGGCATCGGCTGGCTCGAAGAGCCCTTTCCCGCGCACGACTACCGCAGCTATCGCGAGGCGCGCACCTTCGGCCGCACGCCGCTCGCCGCCGGCGAAAACCATTACACGCGCTTCGAGTTCGATCGCGTCATCGAGGACGGCGTCATCACCATCCTGCAGCCCGACCTTTCCAAGACCGGCGGCATCACCGAGGCGCTGCGCATCGCCGCCCTCGCCTCGGCGTGGAAGCTGCCGATCCACCCGCATAGCTCGATGACGGGCTTGAACCATGCGGCGACGATCCATTTCCTCGCCGCGATCGACAACGGGGGTTACTTCGAAGGCGACGTCTCGCGCGCCAACAAGTTTCGCGACGAGCTCGTCTCCAATCCCGGCGAGATCGATCGCGACGGCCACGTGTGGCCGCTCGAGGCGCCGGGCCTCGGGCTCGAGGTCGACGAAGCGTTTCTCTCTGCGCACCCGGCCATCGAAGGCCCCGGCTATATTTGACCCATCCATGAAAACGCTGCTCTTCCTGATCCTGCTTTGCGCCGCTCCGGCGTGGGCGCAACAGTGGCCGGCCAAGCCGCTGCGCTACATCGTGCCGTTCCCGCCGGGCGGCTTCAACGACACGCTCGCGCGGACGTTGGCCGCTGAGCTGCCGAAGACGCTCGGCCAGCCGGTCATCGTCGACAACCGCCCGGGGGGCAACACGATCATCGGCACCGAGCTCGCGGCGAAGTCGCCAGCCGACGGCTATACGCTCTACGGCGCGGCGCTGCCGTTTTCCGTCATCCAGTCGCTGTACAAGACCTCGTTCGATGTCACGAAGGACTTCGCGCCCATCACGCTCGCCGGCGTAACGCCCAATCTGCTGGTCGCCAATCCCGGTGCACCGTTCAACAGCGTCAAGGAGCTGATTGCCTACGCGAAGGCGAATCCGGGCCAGCTGAACTACGCCTCCACCGGCAACGGCACCTCGAACCATCTTTCGTTCGAGCTGTTCAAGGCGATGACCGGCACGCAAGTGACCCACGTCGCGTACAAGGGCAGCGCGCCGGCGGTGACCGACCTCATCGCCGGCCAGGTGCAGGTCATGTTCGACAACACGCCGAACGTGCTGCCGCACGTCAAGGCCGGCAAGCTGAAGGCGCTCGCCGTGTCCTCGAAATCCCGCACCAGCCAGGCCCCTGAAATCCCGACGGTGGATGAAGCCGGCGTCCCTGGCTACGACGTCGGCGTCTGGTTCGGCGTGCTGACAGTCGCCGGCACACCACGCCCGATCGTGCAGCGGCTTAACGCCGCGATGGTCAAGGTACTGACGTCCCCGGACGTGAAGGAGCGCTTCGGCAAGGTCGGCGTCGACGTCGTCGCGGATTCGCCGGAGCACTTCTCGCAGTTCCTGAAAAGCGAAGTGGCGCGCTGGGCGAAGGTGGTCCAGGACGCCGGCATCAAGGCGGACTGATGGCGAAGAAAACATTGAAGTCCGACCTCGCCTGGTCCACCGTCGATCGCATCACGGTGCGCGGCAAGGACCTGCCGGGCGAGATCCTCGGCCACCTCAACCTCGGCGACATGGCGTTCCTCGAGCTCACCGGGCGCGCGCCCAACGCGGGGGAATCGAAGATCTTCAACGCGATGGTGGTCACGCTGGTCGAGCACGGCGTGACGCCGAGCGCGATCGTCGCGCGCATGACCTACCTCGGCGCGCCGGAAGCGCTGCAAGGCGCCGTCGCTGCGGGCCTCCTCGGCCTTGGCAGCGTGTTCGTCGGCTCCATGGAAGGCGTGGCGCGCATCCTTTCCGACGCCGTGGCGAACGGCAAGGACGCGAAGACGGTGCTGGCCGAGAACAAGCGCATGCCCGGCATCGGCCATCCGATCCACAAGCCGATCGATCCGCGCAGCCAGCGGCTTTTCGAGATCGCGCGCGAGACGGGGCACTACGGCAAGTACTGCCAGCTCATGGAGCAAATCGCCCGCACGAGGGGCATCACGCTGAATGCGACCGGCGCCATCGGCGCCCTCGCCTGCGAGCTCGGCCTCGACTGGAAGATCGTGAAAGGACTCGGCGTCATGGCGCGCGCCGTCGGTCTCGTGGGGCACATCCTCGAGGAGACGCGCGAGCCGATGGCCGAGGAAATCTGGACCCGCGTGGACGACGAAGCGTCCGCGCATCTCAAGCCGAAGAAATGAACCTAGCCAGAGACAACCATCCCGAGCTGCGCGACGCGGTGCGCCAGCTCTGCAGCCAATTCGATTCGGCGTACTGGCAGAAGGTCGACGAGGAGCGCGCCTATCCGGAAGCCTTCGTCGACGCGCTGACCAAGGCCGGCTGGATGTCGGCGCTGATTCCCGAGGAGTTCGGTGGCTCCGGCCTGTCGCTCACGGAAGCCAGCGTCATCATGGAAGAGGTGTCGCGCTCGGGCGGTCAGGCCGGCAGCTGCCACGGGCAGATGTACAACATGAACACGCTGCTGCGGAACGGTTCGCCCGAGCAGAAGAAGAAATACCTGCCGAAGATCGCCTCGGGCGAGCTGCGCATGCAGGCGATGGGCGTCACCGAGCCGACCGCCGGCACCGACACGACCAAGATCAAGACCGTGGCGGTGCGCAAAGGCGACCGCTATG
>DATMIG010000084.1:0-3068 GCA_035554335.1 Burkholderiales bacterium | reverse complement strand
ACCGGTGCCGAAGCCGTCGCGCTGGTTGCGGAGCAGCATCCCGACGTGCTGGTGCTCGACATCGGCCTGCCCGACACCGACGGCGTGGAGGTCGCGCGCCGGGTCAGGGACGCCGTGCCGGCCTGCAGGGTGCTCGCGCTCTCGATCCACGACAGCCGCTTTTTCGTCCAGCAGATGCTGCGCGCCGGCGCGGACGGCTACGTGGTGAAGTCAGCCGCGCTGCCGGAGCTGGTGCAGGCGATCCGCGTCGTGGCGAGCGGCCGGGTGTACCTGTCGCCCGACATCGCGCGCCAGGCGCTCGCCATCGTCGGGGACGACGCCGACACGCTGCTCGGCTCCCGCGAGCGCCAGGTGCTGGCGCTGCTCGCCGACGGCAAGCGCTCCAGCGATATCGCGAGCGACTTGCACATCTCGGTGGCGACCGTCGAGGCGCACCGCCGCAACATCATGCGCAAGCTCGACCTGCACAGCGTCGCCGAGCTGACCAAGTACGCGATTCGCCAGGGGCTCACGTCGCTCTAGCTCCGACACTGTTTTCGGGTAGCGGCGTTACTGCATCGCCGGGATTTTCGGCCGGCAGGGGGGGCGGCAAAAATGTGCGGTGGCGGAACTGCACGCGAGGCTGCTGGAGCGGGCGATCGAGATCCTCGGCGGCGAGGAGGAGGTCGCCGGGTATCTGGGCGTTTCGCCCGGGCACGTGCGGATCTGGATGCGCGGCATCTTCTCGCCGCCCGGCGACGTGTTCCTGAAGCTCGTCGACCTGTTGAACGAGATGCCGGCGGGCAGGCCGGGCGAGTCCCGGCGCGGGGAACGACCCGGGTGAAGCCGCAGCCATTAACGCTGGTAGTCTTGGTCCATGCGCCCGCTGATGAGGAACGCGATGCTTGCCATCGCCCTGGCCGTCGTCCTTCTATGGACGGCGATCGCGCTCGTGCTGCGCCAGGCCCACCGGGACGCACTGGCGGCGGCATCGACGGCGGGCGAGCACATGGCGCGCGTGCTGGCGGAGTACGAGGCGTCGTCGCTGCGCGCGATCGACCTGACCCTGCGCTACCTGCGCGAGGACTGGCTGCGCGACCCGGCCACGCTCGACGAGTCGGTGGCGCGCCACCAGGAGCACCTGCACCGCGAAGGCTTGGTCCAGGTCGCGGTGGTCGATGCGCAGGGCTGGACGCGCTACAGCCGCCTGCCGATGACCCAGCCGCTCAACTTCGCGGACCGCGAGTACTTCCAGCGGCAGAAGGGCAGCGGGCGCGACGAGATGATCATCAGCGAGCCGGTCATGGGCCGCATCACGAAGCAGTGGGCGCTGCAGTTCAGCCGGCCGATCTACGACCGCGGCGGCGACTTCGCGGGCTTGATCGTCGTCGCGCTGCCGCCGCCCGCGCTGGAGAATGTCTATCGCGATGTACGGCCGTCGAGCGACGACGTGGTGACGCTCATCCGCTCCGACGGCGCGGTGCTCGCGCGCACGGGCGGCCTGGAAGAAGCGAGCCGCTTGTCGCTCAAGGGACTCACCGGACTGGGCGAGAGCGACCCGGTGTCCGGCAGCTTCCAGGGCTCCGGCCGCCTCGACGGCGTGCCGCGTCTCGTCGCCTACAGCAAGGTGCGCACGTGGCCGCTCACCGTGTACGTGTCGCAGGACATGGAGCACGTGCTCGCCGGCTACCACTGGCAGCGCATGGTGCTGATCGGCGCGGGCGCGGTCGCCACGGTGCTCCTCGCAGTGCTCGCGCGCCTCTCGCATTCGCGCATCAAGCTGCGCGACCGGCTCGAGGAGCACGAGCGCCGCGCGGCCGAGGGGCGCGAGCGCATGATGCTCGAGCTGCACGACGGCGCCATCCAGTCGATCTACGCGGTCGGCATGAACCTCGAGCGCTCGCGCGAGCAGGTCGACCAGGACCCCGTCGGCGCGAAGCGCGCCATCGCGAGCGCGTCGGCGCACCTTAACCTCGTCATCCAGGACATCCGCAACTTCATCGCCGGCCACAGCGACGAGCCGGCCGGGGAAGGGGAGTTCATGGAGAAGCTGAACGGCCTGCTGCCGCCGCCGTCGATCGCCGACGCGCCGCAGTTCCAGGTCGACGTCGACCCGGCCGTGGTGCGCGGGCTGACGCCGACCCAGGCGCTGCATCTGCTGCGCATTGCGCGCGAGGGCGTGAGCAACGTGATGCGCCACGCCTACGCCGCGAAGGCGCGCATCTCGCTCGCGCGCGCCGCGGGCGGGCGCGTGCGCCTCGAGATCGCGGACGACGGCATCGGCATGCGCGAGGATGCGGCGCAGTCGCGCGGCCTCGGCCTGCATCACATCCATGCGCGGGGGCAGAAGTTGTCCGGCCGCGCCGTCATCGACTCGGCCCCGGGGCGCGGCACGCGCATCGAGGTCGAATTTCCGGGTAACGCATGACCATCGATCTATTGCTGGTGGACGACCACGAGATGGTGCGCGCGGGGCTGCGCTCGCTGCTCGCCGGCGTGAGCGAAATCAACATCGTCGGCGAGGCGGCGAGCGTGGCGGAGGCGGTGCGCGAAGCCGAGCGCCTGAAGCCGCAGGTGGTGCTCATGGACCTGCGGCTCCCCGACGGCAGCGGCATCGACGCCTGCCGCGACATCCTCTCCGCCCGGCCGCAGACGCGTATCCTCTTCCTAACCTCGTACTCGGATGAAGAAGCGGTGCTCGCGACCGTGATGGCGGGCGCCTGCGGCTACCTGATGAAGGAAATCGGCCAGCACGCGCTCATCCGCGCCATCACCGACGCCGCCGCCGGGCGCCCGATCCTCGACTCGCGCAGCACGCAGCCGGTCGAGACCAAGATCAAGAACGTCGCCCTCTCGCCGCAGGAGCGCCGCGTCCTCGCGCTCGTCGTCGAGGGCAAGACCAACAAGGAAATCGCCGCCGCGCTTTACCTCAGCGACAAGACCGTGAAGCACTATCTCAGCAACGCCTGCGTGAAGCTCGGCGTCAGCCGCCGTTCACAGGCCGCCGTGATCTTCGCCCGCCAGGAAGGCAAGGGCTAGATAAATAGGGACGGACCCTAATAATTTTCAAATTGGGGTCCGTCCCTATT
>DATMIG010000083.1:0-12313 GCA_035554335.1 Burkholderiales bacterium | reverse complement strand
TGGTCGAGCACGTAGGTGGCGAGCGCGTCCGGTTTCGAGGCCCGAATGCGCGTGAGGATCGGCAGGAAGTCGGTCTCGCTCTGCTTGAGGTAGTCCTCGGAGAGGATCTTGACGCTCGCCGGCAGCCGCTCCTTCATGAGCTTCACCGCGCCGCGACCGTAGTCGGTGTCCTCGCCGACGATGGCGATCGACTTCAGCGACTTCATCTTCTCTGCCACCACGTCGGCGATCATGCCGTCGTGCGCGACGGTCCTGAATACCCACTTGTTGCCGCCGGCACCGGACTTGTTGGTGATGTCGGGATGGGTGGAGATCGTGACGATGAAGGGCTTCTGCGCCTTCTCGAGCACCGGCATCTGCGCGATGGTCGAGCCGCTGCACACGTCGCCGAGCATCACGTCGACCTGGTCCTGGTTGAGCAGCCGCTCCGCCGCCGCTACGCCGTCGGCCGGCCGGCACGCGCTGTCCTGCATGAGGAAGACGAGCTTGCGGCCGAGCACGCCGCCTTTCTGGTTGATCTCGTCGACGGCGAGCCCGCCGCCCCACTTGATGTGCTGGCCGAGGAAGGCGAGTGGACCGGTGATCGGCCCGGCCAGGCCGATCTTGATGTCCTGCGCCTGGGCGCTACCCAGCGCGAGGACCGTCGACAGAAATGTGAGCCGCAGAATCTTCATACATCCCCTTGGAGTTCGGCCGCCATGCTAATCGTTATCGGCACGTCCGGCCAAGCTATAGAATGGCTCGTCCATTCGAGGGAGGGGACGCACATGAAATGGCTCGCATGTTTCGTCGCGGCTGGACTTGCGTTCGGCGCGCACGCGCAGGAGAAGGTAGTGCTGGGCATGAGCGGATGGACGGGATTCCAGCCGCTGAAGCTCGCCGAGCTGGCGGGCATCTTCAAGAAGAACGGCGTCGACGTGGAAACGCGCTTCATCGCGCCGGTGCAACGCTCCGCGGCGCTCGCTTCCGGTGCGCTCAACGCGGCTGCCACCACCGTCGACCAGCACATCGTGTGGACCTCGGCCGGCATCCCGACCGTGCAGGTGGCGCTGATCGACAAATCGAACGGCGGCGATGGCCTGGCGGTGCGCAACAACATCCAATCGCTGAAGGAGCTGAAGGGCAAGACGATCAACGTCGACGGTCCCGGCACCGTCCAGCACTTCATGCTCTCGTACATCCTGGAGAAGAACGGCATGTCGATCCAGGACGTGATCCGCTCGACGCTCGGCGCGCAGCCGGCCGCGCAGGCTTTCGTCGCCGGGCAGGGCGATGCCGCGCTGACCTACGAGCCGTACCTCTCGACCGTGCGCGCGCGGCCCGACGCCGGCAAGATCCTCGTCACGTCTAAGGACTACCCCGTCGTGGTGGACGTGCTGGTGTTCAAGAAGGACTTCATCCAGAAGAACCCGAAGATCGTGAAGGCGACCGTCGACAGCTTCTTCGAGGCGCTCGACATGATCAAGACGCAGCCCGACAAGGCCTACGAGCTGATGGGCAGCGTGGTGAAGCAGCCGGGTGACGCCTTCGCGAAATCGGCGGCGTTCATCCAATGGCAGGACCGCGCGATGAACAAGGCGTACTACGCGAAGGACCACAAGCCCTTCGTCGACTTCGCCGTGCGGGTGCTGAAGTCCACGCGCGTGATCCAGAACGAGCCGAAGGCCGCCGACATGGTCGACCTCCACTTCCAATAAGGAGTTGGAGCCGCTAAAGCCGGTCTCGCCGCGCGCCCGGGTAATCCTGGGCGCGGCGTTTTTCCTCTTCTTCGTCGCCCTCTGGGCGGCGGTCACGTTCGGCGGCGTGATCGACGCCATGTTCCTGAAGGACCCGCTCTACACGCTGCGCGCCGGCGTGCAGCTCTTCCGCGAGTTCGGCTTCGTCAAGGACGTCGGCGTCACCGTGTTCCGCGTCGTCGGCGGCTTCATCCTGGCGGCGATCGTCGCCGTGCCGCTCGGGATACTCATGGGCGCCTTCAAGCCGGTCGAGGCGTTCCTCGAGCCGTTCGTTTCCTTCGCCCGCTATCTACCGGCGTCGGCCTTCATTCCGCTCCTCATCCTCTGGGCCGGCGTCGGCGAGGCGCAGAAGCTCTCGGTGATCTTCATCGGCTCGGTGTTCCAGGTGATCCTCATGGTGGCGGTGATCGTCGGCTCGACGCGGCGCGACCTGGTCGAAGCGGCGTACACGCTGGGCGCGGACGGGAAGGGCATCGTGCGGCGCGTGATGCTGCCCGGCGCGGCGCCGCAGATCGCGGAGACGCTGCGGCTCGTCCTCGGCTGGGCGTGGACCTACGTCATCGTCGCCGAGCTGGTCGGCGCGGAGAGCGGCATCGGCCACATGATTATGGACAGCCAGCGCCTGCTCGACACCGGCCAGATGATCTTCGGCATCCTGTGCATCGGCGTGATCGGCCTGGTTTCCGACCTCGCCTTCAAGTGGGCGAACCAGCGGCTCTATCCATGGGCGTTCTGAGCGTCGAGGCCGTCTCGCACCGCTTCCCCGGCGTGCGCGGCGGCGCGCCGACGGAGGCGCTCGCCCGCACCGATCTCGCGGTCGAGCAGAACGACTTCATGGTCATCCTCGGGCCGTCGGGCTGCGGCAAGTCGACGCTGCTGCGCATCGTCGCCGGCCTGGAGAAGCCCTCCACCGGCCGCGTTCTCCTCGACGGCCGGCCGGTGACGGGACCCGGTCCGGACCGCGGCATGGTGTTCCAGTCGTACACGCTCTTCCCGTGGCTCACGGTCGAGCAGAACATCCTTTTCGGCTCGCGCTCGACGCCGGCGCGGGCGCAGGAGCTCATCGGACGCGTCGGCCTGCGCGGCTTCGAGCACCACTATCCGAAGATGCTCTCCGGCGGCATGCAGCAGCGCACGGCGCTCGCGCGCGCGCTCGCCAACGATCCGCGCATCCTGTTGCTCGACGAACCCTTCGGCGCGCTCGACAACCAGACGCGCGCGCTGATGCAGGAGCTCCTGCTCGGCATCTGGGAGGCGGACCGCAAGACCGTCCTCTTCGTCACGCACGACATCGAGGAGGCGATCTTCATGGCGAACCGCGTGGTCGTGCTTTCGGCGCGGCCGGGGCGCGTGAAGGCCGACGTGAAGATCGACCTGCCGCACCCGCGCCATTACACGATGAAAACGACGCCGCGGTTCTCGGCGTACAAGGCGCAGCTCACCGAAGAGATTCGCAGCGAGGCGATGAAAGCAGTGGAGATGCAGCAGGCGTAGCGTTACGCTTCGCCCGATGAAACTCATCGCCGTTCTTGTTTTGGCGCTCGCGCTCGCCCCGGTGCATGCGAAGCCATTCCGCTGGGCGAGCCAGGGTGATCCGCAGACCATCGACCCGCACTCGCAGAACGAGCTGCTCACCAACTCGATCAACGGGCATATGTACGAGACGCTCGCCACGCGCGACCCGCAGCTCCAGGTCGTGCCGGGGCTTGCCACCGGGTGGAAGCAGCTCGACCCGGTGACGTGGCGCTTCACGTTGAGGAAGGGCGTCAAGTTCCACGACGGCACGCCGTTCACGGCGGACGATGTGGTCTTCTCGTTCCAGCGCGCCTCGGAAGGCAGCTCGCAGATCCGCGTGTACGCCACCGCCATGGGCAAGGCGCGCAAGGTCGACGAGAGCACGGTCGAGTTCAAGCTGCCGGAGCCGAATCCGATCATGCTCGAGCACGCCACCCTCGTTCAGATCATGAGCAAGGCGTGGTGCGAGAAGAACCGGGTGACGAAGCCGCTCGACTTCTCGAAGAAGGAGGAGTCGTACGCCTCGACTCATGCCAACGGCACCGGGCCGTACATGCTGAAGTCGCGGGAGCCCGACGTGAAGACCGTGATGGTGCGCAACCCGAACTGGTGGGGCAAGCCGCAGGGCAACGTCGACGAGGTCACCTTCGTCTCCATCAAGTCCGACCCGACGCGGATGTCGGCGCTGATTTCCGGAAACGTCGACCTGGTGATCGACCCGCCGCCGCAGGACGTGGCTCGCCTGCGCCGGGAGCCGAAGCTGAAGGTCATCGACGGGGCGGAGAACCGCGTCGTCTTCTTCGGCTTCGACCAGCACCGCGACGAGCTCCTGTATGCCGACGTAAAGGGCAAAAACCCGTTCAAAGACAAGCGCGTGCGGCAGGCGGTGTACCAGGCGATCGACGTCGAGGGGCTGCACCGGGTGACCATGCGCGGCCAGGCGGCGCCGACCGGCAGCATGTCGCCGTCGCCGCTCGGGTCCACGCCGGAAGCCGAGAAGCGCCTTCCCTATGACGTGAACCGCGCCAGGCAGCTGCTGGCCGAGGCCGGCTATCCCAGCGGCTTCGGCTTCACGCTCGACTGCCCGAACAACCGCTACATCAACGACGAGCAGATCTGCATCGCGGTGGCCGGGATGCTGGCCAAGATCGGCCTCAAAGTGAAGGTCAACGCCCAGCCGCGAGCCATCTATTTCGCCCGCATGCAGAAGCGCGACACCAGCATGTACATGCTCGGCTGGGGCGGCGCGATCACCGACGCGCAGACCACGCTCGTCCCGGTCCTGCACAGCCCGAACGCCCGGGGCGACGGCGACTTCAACTGGGGCGGCTACGTCGACAAGAAGCTCGACCAGCTGATCGACGCCGCGCGGGTGGAGAACGACCGGGAGAAGCGCAAGAAAATCGTGGCGCAGGCGCTCCTCGAGCACAACGCCGAGATCCACCATGTGCCGCTCCACCGCCAGGTGATTCCGTGGGCGATGCGCCAGAACGTGCGCGTCGTGCATCGCGCCGACAACTGGGTGGAGACAAACTGGGTGCAGATCGACTGACGGAGGAAAGGAAAATCCTGTAAACTCCTCCATCCCTACACGCGCTGGGTAAATGGCCAAGTATGTCTTCGTAACAGGCGGTGTAGTCTCCTCCCTTGGCAAGGGAATCGCCGCCGCCTCCCTTGCCGCGATCCTCGAATCGCGCAGCATCCGCGTCACCAACATCAAGCTGGACCCGTACATCAACGTCGATCCTGGGACGATGTCGCCGTTCCAGCACGGCGAGGTGTTCGTGACGGAGGACGGAGCCGAGACCGACCTCGACTTGGGGCACTACGAGCGGTTCCAGAGCTCGAAGATGCGCCGCTGGAACAACTTCACCACCGGCCAGATCTACGAGTCGGTGATCAAGAAGGAGCGCCGGGGCGACTACCTCGGCGGCACCGTCCAGGTGATCCCGCACATCACCGACGAGATCAAGGCCTTCATCAAGCGCGGCGCCGGCGAGGCCGACGTGGCGATCGTGGAGGTGGGCGGCACCGTCGGCGACATCGAGTCGCTGCCTTTCCTGGAAGCCATCCGGCAGCTCGGCCTCGAGATCGGCCGCAACAACGCCTGCTACCTGCACCTCACGCTCGTGCCGTACATCGCGACCGCGGGCGAGATCAAGACCAAGCCCACGCAGCACTCGGTCAAGGAGCTGCGCGAGATCGGCATCCAGCCCGACGCGATCATCTGCCGTACGCTGCAGCCGCTGCCCGAGGAAGAGCGCCGCAAGATCGCGCTGTTCTGTAACGTGCAGAAGGAAGCGGTGATCTCGGCCTGGGACGTGGACTCGATCTACAAGATCCCGATGATGCTGCACGAGCAGATGCTCGACGAGATCGTCTGCCACAAGCTGCAGATCCTGGCGCGGGCGGCGGACCTTTCGGCGTGGCGCAAGATCGTGCACTCGCTCGAGCATCCGGAGCACGAGGTCGACATCGCCTTCGTCGGCAAATATGTCGACCTGCAGGATTCGTACAAGTCGTTGAACGAGGCGCTGCGCCACGCGGGCGTGCATACGCGCTCGAAGGTCAACATCCATTACCTCGATTCCGAGGCGCTGGAAAAGGACGGCCTCGCGCCCCTCGAGAAGATGGACGCGATCCTCGTGCCGGGCGGCTTCGGCAAGCGCGGCACCGAAGGGAAGATGCGCGCCATCCGCTATGCGCGGGAGAACGGCATTCCGTATCTCGGCATCTGTCTCGGCATGCAGCTCGCGACCATCGAGTTCGCGCGCAACGTCTGCGGGCTCGCCGGGGCGAACAGCACCGAGTTCGACGTCGAGACGCCGCACCCGGTGGTGGCGCTCATCACCGAATGGCTGGACCGCACCGGCCGGATCGAGAAGCGCACCGAGAAATCCGACCTCGGCGGCACCATGCGCCTCGGCGCGCAGAAGTGCCCGGTCGAGCCCAACACCATGGCGGCCTCGATCTACGGCGCCGAGGTGAACGAGCGGCACCGCCACCGCTACGAGGTGAATAACATCTACGTGCCGCAGCTCGAGGCGAAGGGCTACAAGGTGTCCGCCCACACGCCGAGCGAGAACCTGCCGGAGATGATGGAGCTGCCGGGCCACCCGTTCTTCATCGGCGTGCAGTTCCATCCCGAGTTCACGTCGACACCGCGCGAGGGCCATCCGTTGTTCAAGGCCTTCGTGCAGGCGGCCCTGCGCCAGCGCGCCCGCGCCCAGCGCCCCGGCGGGACGCTTTCCGTCGTCGCCGCCTAATTGTCCAAATGAGGCTCTGCGGATTCGAAGTCGGCCTCGACAGGCCGCTTTTCCTCATTGCCGGTCCCGATACGCTCGAGACCGAGCAGCTGTGCCTCGATGTGGCCGGGCAGCTCAAGGAGCACACGTCGAAGCTAGGCGTCCCGTACATCTTCAAGGGCTCCTTCGACAAGGCGAACCGCAGCTCGGGCAAGAGCTACCGTGGCCCGGGGATGGAAGAAGGCCTGCGCATTCTCTCAGCGGTCAAAAAGCAGATCGGCGTCCCTGTGGTAACGGACGTCCACGAGGACACGCCGCTCGCCGAAGTCGCGGCGGTGGTCGACGTGATCCAGACGCCGGCGTTCCTCTCCCGCCAAACCAACTTCATTCGCAGCGCGGCGAAGCAGGGCAAGCCCCTCAACATCAAGAAGGGCCAGTTCCTCTCGCCTTGGGAAATGAAGAACGTGGTCGAGAAGGCGAAGAGCACCGGCAACCAGCAGATCATGGTGTGCGAGCGCGGCTTCAGTTTCGGCTACAACAACCTCGTGGTGGACATGCGCGGCCTTGCCGTCATGCGCGAGACCGGCTGCCCCGTTGTCTTCGATGCCACGCATTCGGTGCAGCTGCCGGGCGGCCTCGGCACGGCGTCCGGCGGGCAGCGCGAGCACATCCCGGTGCTGGCGCGGGCAGCCGTAGCGGCGGGTGTGGCGGGCGTCTTCATGGAGACACATCCGAAGCCCGACGAGGCGTTGTGCGATGGACCGAACTCCTGGCCGCTCGCGATGATGAAGGAACTGCTGGAAACCCTGGTCGAGCTCGACCGCACAGTGAAAAAGAAAGGCTTCGTTGAAATGAAGGTGAAGGCATGAGCTCCATCGTCGACGTCGTCGCGCGCGAGATCCTCGACTCCCGCGGCAATCCCACGCTCGAGGCGGACGTGCTGCTCGAGTCCGGCGTGATGGGCCGCGCGGCGGTGCCCTCCGGCGCCTCGACCGGCAGCCGCGAGGCGATCGAGCTGCGCGACGGCGACAAGCGCCGCTACGGCGGCAAGGGCGTGCTGAAGGCGGTCGAGTACGTGAACACCGAGATCTCGGAGGCGGTGGTCGGCCTCGACGCTTCGGAGCAGTCCTTCATCGACAAGACGCTGATCGACCTCGACGGCAGCGAGAACAAGTCGCGCTTGGGCGCGAACGCGCTGCTCGCCGTGTCGATGGCCACCGCGAAGGCGGCGGCGGAGGAATCCGGCCTGCCGCTCTACCGCTACTTCGGCGGCTCCGGCCCGATGAAGATGCCGGTGCCGATGATGAACGTGATCAACGGCGGCGCGCACGCCAACAACCGGCTCGACATGCAGGAGATGATGATCATGCCGGTCGGCCAGCAGTCGTTCCGCGAGGCGCTGCGCTGCGGGGCCGAGGTGTTCCAGGCGCTCAAGAAACTGATCGACGGCAAGGGCATGTCCACGTCCGTCGGCGACGAGGGCGGCTTCGCGCCCGATCTCGCCAGCCACGCGGCCGCGCTCGAGCTCCTCGTCGAGGCGATCGGCAACGCCGGCTACAGCGCCGGGCGCGACGTGATGCTGGCGCTCGACTGCGCCGCCTCCGAGTTCTACAGCGACGGCAAGTACAACCTCGAGTCGGAGGGCAAGCGCTTCAGCTCCGCCGAGTTCGCTTCCTACCTGGAGGAGCTCGCCGGCAAGTATCCGATCGTGTCCATCGAGGACGGCATGGCGGAGAACGACTGGGAAGGCTGGAAGGTGCTCACGACGAAGCTCGGCAAGCGCCTGCAGCTGGTCGGCGACGACCTTTTCGTCACCAATCCGCGCATCCTGCGCGAGGGCATCGGCCAGGGCGTCGCCAACGCGATCCTGATCAAGGTGAACCAGATCGGCACGCTCACCGAGACCTTCGAGGCGATCGAGATGGCGAAGCGCGCGGCGTACGGCACCGTGATCTCGCACCGCTCGGGCGAGACCGAGGACACCACCATCGCCGACATCGCCGTCGGCACCAACGCGCTGCAGATCAAGACCGGATCGCTGTCGCGCTCGGACCGCATCGCCAAGTACAACCAGCTCCTGCGCATCGAGGAGGACCTCGGCGATTCCGTGAGCTACCCCGGGCGGGAGATCCTGCGGCACAAATGAGAGCGCTGGCGATCATCCTCGGCGCGCTGATCATCGCCATCCAGTATCCGCTGTGGTTCGGCAAGGGCGGCTGGCTGCGCGCATGGGATGTCGATCGCCAGGTGAGCGCGCAGAAGACGAAGAACGGCCAGCTCGAGAACCGCAACGCGCACCTCGCCGCCGAGGTGCGCGACCTCAAGACCGGCACCGAGGCGATCGAGGAGCGCGCGCGCGAGGAGCTCGGCCTCGTGCGGCCCGACGAGACCTTCTACCAGTACCGGGATCCGGCGCCCGGGCCGAAGAAGTAGTCCGCCGCTACCAGCCGTTCGTGTTGTACGGGAACGGCGGCCCGGCCTGCGGCCGCTGCGGATTCAGCATATCGGCTGCCAGGCCGGGTGCGGCGGATTCGCCATACCCGGGGGCCGTTCCGCCGGCCCCGCTCGTTCCACATCCGGCGAGAGCGAGAAAAATCGCAGCGCAGTACGTAATTTTCATATCAGCCTCACGGGCACCACGGCGAGTTGTACGGGAACGGTGGGCCGGCCTGCGGCGCCTGCGGGTTCATCATGTCGGGCGCCACGCCGCCGGTCGTCAGGCTGCCACACGCGGCGAGGGCCAGAAGCACTGCGGTTGCAAGGAGTCGCGGTAGGGTCATGGAACCTCCTACGCGGCGAACACGCACCGCGGCGAGTTGTTCCGTTACCGGCGGAAAAGCGCGTAGAGGGCCATGGCGCGCGTCGCGAGATTGGCGAGCTTGCGCGTGCCGAGCGCCACCAGCGTGATGCCGACCAGGGCCACTGTGACCGGATGACGACGCACGCGCGAGTACAGGCGATCAGCGGCCGCCGCCTTGTGGAGCAGCGGCTCGGCGGCGGCGATGACGCGGTCGCGCTGGTCCCTCGAGCGGGCGATGAGGGCTTCGCGGCGCGCGATGAGATCGCTGGTCATGATTTCAGCGCGGTGAGGTCCTGGCGCAGCTCGGCGATCGTGGCGTCGAACGGATGCGGCTTCATCGCGGCAAGGCGCCGCAGCCGCCAGGCCGCGAGGCCGGCGCCGGCGAGGAAGAACACCGCCACGCCGACGGTCACCGCGAGGCGCCGGCTTTCATCGACGCTCAGGATGAGGGCAAGCGCGCCGAAACCGAGGCCGATGGTCGCGAAGATGAGGACCGCGAGGCCGCCGATGATCGCCGCGGCGAGGCGCGTGAGCTCCTCGCGCAGCTCGGTGCTGAAGAGCTCGAAGCGCGTGCGGCCGAGGTCGAGGATCCCGGCGAGCATGTTGCGCGCCGACTCGAGCAGGCCCGGCGTCATTTACGGCTCAGCACGATGCCGGCGACCAGGCCGATCGCGGCGGCAATGCCGACCGCCGCCCACGGGTGCGCGCGCACCTGGCTGTCGAGCTCGGCGCCGACGCCTTTCAGGTGCTCGCGCGCTTCCTGCACGCGCGGCCCGGCCTGGTCCGCGCTGGCGCGCAGCAGCTCTTCCGCGTCGGCGATGAGCGCGCGAAGGTCGTTCATGAAATTGTCGGCGGTTTCCATGCGTCTCCCCCTTGTTGGAACGAGTCCATCGTACGCTAGTCGCGAACCTAATCGCGGACATCGGGCTCGAAGAACGACCACTGGATCTCCGGAAACTCCGCGCGCATCGCCGCCTCGCAGCGGTTGATGGCGTCGACGAGCTCATCCGCGGTCCCGGCTTTCATGCGCGCCTTCACCGCGACCATCACCGAGCTGCCGAGCTGCAGCGTGAGGAGGCCGAAGAGCTTCTCCACGCCGTCCTGGCGCTCGAGAAACTCGCGCATGCGCGCGACGGTCGCCGGGTCGGCGCTTTGGCCGATGAGCAGCGCCTTGATCTCGTGGCCGATCGCCGCCGCGACGATGATCAGCACCACGCCGATCGCCACCGATCCGAGCCCGTCCCAGAGCGGATTGCCGGTCGCGACGGCGAGCACCACCGCGGCGAGCGCGAGGACGAGGCCGAGGAGGGCGGCGAGATCCTCGCCGAAGATCACCACCAGCTCGCTCTGCCGGCTCTGGCGGAACCATTGCCACAGCCCGCGCCCGGCGCGCACCTTGTTCACTTCCTGCAGGCAGGCGCGCAGCGACATCGATTCGGCGACGATGCTGAAAACGAGGATGCCGATCGCCAGCCACGCGTTGGCGATCGGCTCGGGGTGGCGCATCTTGTGCAGGCCCTCGTAGACCGAGAACAGGCCGCCGAGGGTGAACAGCACCAGCGCGACGATGAACGACCAGAAAAACATCGCTTTGCCCCAGCCGAGCGGGTACTCCGGCGACGGCGGGCGCTTGGCCTGCTTGATGCCCCAGAGCAGCAGCGCCTGGTTGCCGCTGTCGGCAAAGGAGTGGATCGCCTCGGCGAGCATCGAGCTCGAGCCGGTGGCGATGGCGGCCGCGGTTTTCGTCGCCGCGATAGCGAGATTCGCGCCGAGCGCGTAGAGGATGGAGCGAAGGGAATTGGCGCCGGTGGACATGGACTTATACTAGCGAGCAGGAGATGAACGATGAACCTTTCCCGCGAGCAGCTCGCTCAGTTCGAGCGTGACGGCTACCTTTTCTTCCCGTCGCTCTTCACGCCTGCTGAAATCAAGGTCCTGACCGACGAGGTGCCGGCGCTCTACGCGCAGCGGCGCCCGGAGAACGTGCGCGAGAAGACGGGCGACGTCGTGCGCACGAACTTCGCCGCCCACATGTATAGCTACCCGTTCGCCAAGCTCGCGCGCCATCCGCGCATGGTCGAGCCGATCAGGCAGCTTTTCGGCGAAGACCTGTACATGCACCAGTTCAAGATCAACGGCAAGGCGGCGTTCGACGGCGACGTCTGGCAGTGGCATCAGGACTACGGCACCTGGCGCGCGGACGACCAGATGCCCGAAGCGCGCGCCATGAACGTGGCGATCTTCCTCGACGAGGTGAACGAGTTCAACGGCCCGCTGATGTTCATTCCGGGCAGCCACAAGCTCGGCCTGCTGGACGCGCAGCACGACGTCACCACGACGAGCTACCCGCTGTGGACCATCAACCACGACACCATCACGAAGCTCGTCGACCGCGGCGGCATCGTCGCACCGAAGGGGCCCGCCGGCTCGATGATCCTCTTCCACGGCTGCCTCGTGCACGCGTCGACGTCGAACCTCTCGCCGTGGAACCGGGTGAGCGTCTATCTGTCGCTGTGCGCGGTGTCGAACCACATCCGCCGCTTCAAGCGCCCCGGCTACATCGCCCACCGCGACTTCACGCCGATCCAGACGCTGCCCGACGACTGTCTGCTCAAGCATTACGACGTTCCCTTGCCTTGGAAAGATGGCACTCCCGCCGAGGAGCTTCAGGGCGCACTCAAAGCTGCCTAATCAGGGAAACGTGGTCCGCCCCTGTTTCTTGAAGGTCCTATGAATCTCTACGCCAAGCTCCGGCAGCGCACGGAAAACCCGCTCAAGGTCGGCCTGATCGGCGCGGGCAAGTTCGCCGCGATGTACCTCGCGCAGGTGCCGCGCACGCCGGGCATTCATCTCGCCGGCATCGCCGATCTTTCGCCGGCGAACGCGAAGACGAATCTCGAGCGCGTGGGCTGGAAGCCCGCCGTGTTCGGCGCGCCTACGCTGGATGCCGCGCTCAAGCACCACACCACGCACGTCGGCGAAGACTGGGAAAAGCTCGTCTCGCATCCGCAGATCGA
>DATMIG010000082.1:0-11821 GCA_035554335.1 Burkholderiales bacterium | reverse complement strand
CAGGAGCCGAAGGCGCTCTGGACGGTCGAGGACGCCGGCCACATCGGCGCGCTGCGCGAGTCGAAAATCCGGAAGCGCCTCGCGGAATTCCTGCGCGCGCCCGGCGCGCAGCGCCTCGCCGAGCTGTCCGAGCACTAGCGGAAGCGCCAGTAGGCGCTCAGCATCAGGACGTTGATGTCGTTGTCGGGGATCGTGCTGCCGCCGGTACCCGGGAACGCCTGCCACTCGAAGCGGGCGCCCAGGTTGTGCGTGAAGTCGGCCTGCACGCCGACGCCGTAGGTCGCGTAGTAGTTCGACTCGGTGTGGTCGGCGAACTGGCCGCCGCCCTTCACCACGCCGCGATAAATGCCGAGGCGGCCGAACACCGAAACGTCGCGCCAGAAGGGCCAGCCCGCGATCGCCGACGCGTCCCAGCCGCGGCCCTTCACCTCCGAGTTGGTGCCGGTCGCCTTGCCATAGTTGGTGAAGGCGACTTCGCCCGCGAGGTAGCGGTTGATCTGGTAGCCGGCGAAGGCCTTGACCGAGGGGTTGTCGTCATCGCACGAGGTGACGCTGCTCGGGCAGCCGGGCCGCCAGTGCCCTTCGCCGAAGCCGCCGCCGGCGTAGAAGTGACGCGCCGCCGGCGCGCTCTCCTGCGCAAGCGCCGCCGTGCCGAAGAGCAGCGCGGCGAGCGCCGCGCCCCAGCGTTTCCCCGGAATCATGATGCCCCCTTACACCCCTTACATCTTGTAGAGCAGGCCGATCGTGTAGGCGTTGTAGTCGCTGTCGCCGATATCGCCGCCGCCGACCTTCATGTAGCGCTGCGCCTCCAGGCGGGCGGCGAGACCTTTCCAAAGGTAGTACTGCGCGCCGAAGCCCCACGTCACGCCGCCGCCGGACTCCGAGAGCCGCGCCTGAGCCGCGCCCGAGGTGACGTCGTCGGTCGTGTGCGCGTAGTAGCCGCCGACCTTGCCGTAGACCATGAACCGCGCCGTGGCCGGGTACGAACCCACGACGGTCACTTCGCCCAGGCGGGCCTTGACGTCTTCCTTGAAGCTGCCGGGCACTTCCGACCCCACCTTGCCGAGATCGGTGAAGCCGAGCTCCGCCGACCAGTGGCGCGCAAACTGGTAACCGAGGAAGTACTTCACCGCCGTACCGGTGTCCTCGCAATTCGGCCGCGAACGGCAGTCCAAGTCCAGCGCCTTCGCCTGGCCCAGCGCGGCGCCGAAATAGAAGCCGCGGTCGATGGTCGGCGTCTGCGCCTGGGCGAGCCCGGCGGCGAGCGCAAGGCCAATGCCGACGATGATTGCCTGGATGTGGTTTTGTCTTCTCATTCTTTTTCCCCCGTGGTCAGCCGAAAAGGGCGGCCGCAGGGACAGTAGCAAACAGGGCTCGAGCCCGCGCGGGCGGCCCGGAATTCGGCGTCCCATGCGCGCCGCGCTGTTGCGGATTCGCAACTACCGCTTGACCAGGCTCTTCAGGGCCGCGCGGATCGCTTCGGCGACCGGCATGTCGGACGGCAGATCCCTTGCAGCGGCGCTCGCCTCCTTATCGCTGTAGCCAAGCGCGACGAGGGCATGGACCACGTCCGACGCGCGCCGGGCCGAAGGCTCGGCGGTCGACTCGGCGAGCTTCCCCTTGAGCTCGAGCAGCAGCCGCTCGGCCGTCTTCTTGCCGATGCCGGGAATCTTCACCAGGCGGCTTTCGTCCTGGGCGGCGACCGACTGAGCGAGGTCGGCGACCGAGAGACCCGAAAGCACGGCCAGTGCCGTGCGCGCGCCGACGCCGGAGATGCGGATCAGCTGACGGAAGGCGGCGCGCTCTTCCTGCGTGTAGAAGCCGAAGAGGTGGTGCGCGTCCTCGCGCACGACGAGATGGGTGAAGAGCGTGACGGTCTCGCCCGTCGCCGGCAACGCGTAGAGCGTGCTCATCGGCACGTCGATCTCGTAGGCGATGCCGGCGACATCGACCAGCACCTGCGGCGGCGCCTTCGCCGCCAGCTTCCCGGTTACGCGTCCGATCAACCGAGCCTGCCCTTGCGCATGCGCAGGCCGCGCGTCGAGAGCTCGCCGAGCTTCGAGCCGTGCGCGTGACAGATCGCGCAGGCGAGCGCGTCGGCCGCATCCTCGGACGGCTCGCCCGGCAGCGCGAGCAGGCGCCGCACCATGTGCTGGACCTGTTCCTTGCCGGCGTGGCCATTGCCCACCACCGATTGCTTCACCTGCAGCGCGGTGTATTCCGCCACCGGCAACCCGGCGAGCACGGCGGCGCAGATCGCGGTACCGCGCGCCTGGCCCAGGGCGAGCGTCGACTGCGGATTGACGTTGACGAAGACCTTCTCGATGGCGACCTCGACCGGACCGTGGGCCGCGATCACTTCCTTGAGGCCTTCCAGGATGCTCTTCAGCCGCGTGGCGAGATCGCCCTCGCCGGAGCGCACGCAGCCGCTGGTCACATACAGGAGAGCACCTCCCCTTGCCTCGATCACGCCGAAGCCCGTGAGTCTCAGGCCGGGGTCGATGCCGAGGATCTTCAGTCGATCACCGCCGTCGTATAGACGTTCTGCACGTCGTCGAGATTCTCGAGCGCATCGAGCAGGCTCTGCATGCGCTGGCCCTCGGCGCCGCCGAGCGCGGCCTCGGTACCGGCCTTCATCGTCACCTCGGCGATCTCGGCCTTCAGGCCCGCCTTGGCGAGCGCCGCCTGCACCGCCGGGAAATCCGGCGGGGCGCAGATGAGTTCCACCGAGCCGTCGTCGTTCTTCACGACATCCTCGGCACCGGCGTCGAGCGCGGCCTCCATCACCCTGTCCTCGCTCGTGCCCGGGGCGAAGACGAACTGCCCGACGTGCTTGAAGAGGTACGAGACCGAGCCGTCGGAGCCGAGGTTGCCGCCGTTCTTGGTGAAGGCGTGGCGCACTTCCGCCACCGTGCGCGTGCGGTTGTCGGTCAGGCAATCGACCAGCACCGCGGCGCCGCCCGGGCCGTAGCCTTCATACCGCGCTTCCTCGTACGAGACGCCCTCCAGCGTGCCGGTGCCGCGCTTGATGGCGTTCTGCACGCTGTCCTTCGTCATGTTGGCTTCGCGCGCCTTGTCGAGCGCGAGACGCAGCCGCGGATTCGAGTTCGGATCGCCGCCGCCGAGCTTCGCCGCGACCGTGATTTCCTTGATGAGGCGGGTGAACACCTTGCCCTTCTTCGCATCCGCGGCCGCCTTGCGGTGCTTGATGTTCGCCCATTTGCTGTGACCTGCCATAGTAAGATTTTAGCGTCATGGCCTCGCCCCTCCTCGTAGCGAAGAACGAAAAGGCCTCGCTCGAGCTCCTGCCCGCGCTCGCCAACCGCCACGGCCTCATCACCGGCGCCACCGGCACCGGGAAGAGCGTGACGCTGCAGGCGCTGGCGCAGCGCTTCTCGTCGATCGGCGTGCCCATCTTCATGGCGGACGTGAAGGGCGACCTGTCGGGCCTCGCGAAGCCCGGCGGCGCCAACCCCAAGGTGGCCGAGCGCCTGAAGCAGCTCAAGCTGCCGGCCACCGCGGAAGCATGCCCGGTCGTCTTCTGGGACGTCTTCGGCACGAGCGGGCACCCGGTGCGCGCCACGGTGTCCGACATGGGGCCGCTCCTCCTCGGCCGCATGCTCAACCTGAACGAGACGCAGGAGGGCGTGCTCGCCCTGGTCTTCAAGATCGCCGATGACAACGGCCTCCTGCTCCTCGACCTCAAGGACCTGCGCGCGATGCTCACCCACGTGGGCGACAACGCGGCGCAGTTCAAGACGAGCTACGGCAACATCGCCACCGCTTCCATCGGCACCATCCAGCGCGGCCTCCTCAACCTCGAGAATCAGGGCGGCGCCAAGTTCTTCGGCGAGCCGATGCTCGACATCGCCGACCTCATGCAGGTGCGCGATGGCAAAGGGGTGGTCAGCATCCTCGCCGCCGACAAGCTGATGGGCACGCCGAAGCTGTACTCGACGTTCCTGCTGTGGATGTTGTCCGAACTGTTCGAGCACCTGCCCGAGGTCGGCGATCCGGAAAAGCCGAAACTGGTCTTCTTCTTCGACGAAGCGCATCTGCTTTTCGACGAGGCGCCCAAGGCCCTGCTCGAGAAGATCGAGCAGGTGGTGCGGCTCATCCGCTCGAAAGGCGTCGGCGTGTACTTCGTGACGCAGAACCCGGTCGACCTGCCGGAGAGCGTGCTCGGCCAGCTCGGCAACCGCGTGCAGCACGCGCTGCGCGCCTTCACGCCGAAAGACCAGAAAGCGGTCAAGACGGCCGCGGACACCTTGCGCCCCAACCCCAAGCTGAAGGCCGAGCGGGTCATCACCGAGCTGGAAGTCGGCGAAGCGCTCGTCTCGCTGCTCGACGAGAAGGGCCGGCCGAACATCGTCGAGCGCGCGTTCGTGGTGCCGCCGTCGAGCCAGATCGGGCCGGTGACGGACACGGAGCGCGCGCAATTCGTGCGCAGCTCCCCGGTGGCCGGCAAGTACGAGACCGCGATCGATCGCGAATCGGCCTACGAGAAGCTCACGAAGCGCACGGAAGCGAAGCCCGCGGAGCCCGAGCACAGCACGAACCCGGTCTCCGACATCCTCTTCGGCAAGACCGGCCCGCGCGGCGGCCGGCAGTCGCAGGGCATGGTGGAAGCGATGGCCAAAAGCGCAGCTCGCTCCATCGGTTCGGAGCTCGGGCGCCAGATCCTGCGCGGCATCCTCGGATCGGTCCTCGGCGGCAGCAAGCGCCGTTGACGGCAGGGACGTATCGGGCCTGGGGCATTGCCTTTGCCGTCGCCGGCACGCTCGCGTTTTCGCTGCGGCCGATCCTCATCAAGCTGTCCTATGCGGCGGCGCCGGTATCGCCGGTGACGCTGCTTTTTCTGCGCATGGTCCTGTCGCTGCCATTCTTCGTCGCCGTCGGCTGGTGGCTGCGTAAGCAGGAGCCGCGCCTCGCGCCGCGCGACTGGATGGCGGTCGCCGGGCTCGGCTTCATCGGTTACTACGGCGCGAGCTTCCTCGATTTCATCGGCCTGCAGTACGTCGGCGCCGGCGTCGGCCGGCTGATCCTCTTCCTCTATCCGACGCTCGTGCTGCTCATCTCGCTCTTCTTCCTGCACAAGAAGCCGACGCGGCGCCAGATCGGCGCGCTTTTCCTCACCTACGCCGGCATGGCGCTCGTCGTGTCGCGGCAGGTGCACGGCGGCGCGGAAGGGCGACTCTTCGCCTTCGGCGCGGCGCTCGTCTTCGCCTCGGCGCTCCTGTACGCGATCTACCTCGTGGCCGGCGGCGAGCTCATCAAGCGCGTCGGCTCGATGCGCTTCACCGCCTATTCGATGATGGTCGCCACGCTGCCCGCGGTGGTGCAGTTCTTCATCCTGGAGCCGAGCTCCGCGCTCCAGCTGCCGGCGAGCATCTGGATCTACTCCATCATCCTGGCCACGTTCAGCACGGTGCTGCCGCTCTTCCTGCAGGCAGAGGCGCTGCGCCGCATCGGCGCCACCGAGTTCGGCCTCATCGGCGCGCTCGGTCCGGTCAGCGTCGCCGTGACGAGCGCGATCGGCCTGGACGAGCCGTTCACCTGGGTGCAGGCGGTCGGCGGCGCGCTGGTCATCGTCGGAGTATTGCTGGTCTCGCTAAAGAGGAGTTGACATGGATCTGGGTATTCGCGGGCGCAAGGCGATCGTCTGCGCCGCATCGAAAGGCCTGGGCCGCGCGTGCGCATTTTCGCTGGCGCGCGAAGGCGTCGACCTCGTCATCACCGCGCGCGGGCGCGAGGCGCTCGAGGCGACCGCGGCGGAGATTCGCAAGGCCTGTGGGGTGAACGTCACCGCGGTCGCGGGCGACATCACGACGGAAGACGGCCGCCGCGCCGCGCTCGCCGCCTGCGCGCAGCCCGACATCCTCGTCACCAACGCCGGCGGTCCGCCGACCGGGAACTTCCGCGACTGGGACCGCGAGGTCTGGATAAAAGCGCTCGACGCCAACATGCTGACGCCGATCGCGCTCATCAAGGCGACGGTCGACGGCATGATCGCGCGGCGCTTCGGCCGCGTGGTGAACATCACCTCGACCTCCGTGAAGGCGCCGCTGCCGCCGCTCGGACTCTCGAACGGCGCGCGCTCGGGGCTCACCGGCTTCGTCGCCGGCGTGGCGCGCGAGACGGTGAAGCACAACGTGACGATCAACAACCTGCTGCCCGGCTCCTTCCTCACCGACCGCACGCGCCAGACGCTCGCCGGCTTCGCGAAGACGGCCGGCATCACGGAGACGCAAGCCGCGGAGCAGCGCCTGAAGTCGATTCCCGCGGGACGGCTCGGCGATCCCGCCGAGTTCGGCGACGCCTGCGCGTATCTCTGCAGCGCGCAAGCGAGCTACATCACCGGCATGAACTTCCTCATCGACGGTGGCGCGTTCCCCGGCACGTTCTAGAATCGCCGCAGGAGGATTCCCCACCATGAGATCGATCGTCGCCATCCTGGGCTTGCTCGCCTGTTCGCTCGCGGCTGCCCAGGGCTATCCGAACCGTCCCGTCAAAGTCGTCGTGCCGTGGCCGCCGGGACAGGCCACCGACATCGCGGCGCGCGTGGTCGCTGAGCGGCTGCAGCAGTCGCTCGGCCAGCCGTTCGTGGTCGAGAACAAGCCGGGCGCCGGCGGGTCGATCGGCACCGACTTCGTCGTGAAGAGCGCGCCCGACGGCTACACGCTGCTCGCCGCGTCGAGCGGGCCGATCTCGATCATGCCGAACCTGCAGAAGATTCCCTACGACCCGCTGAAGGATCTGGCGCCGGTGAGCCTGATCGCGCTCGCGCCCTTCGCGCTCGTCGTGAATCCAAACTTCCCCGCGAACAATGCGAAGGAATTCGTCGCGCTCGTCAAGGCGAACCCGGGCAAGTACACGTTCTCGTCGTCCGGCACCGGCGCGACCGCGCACCTCGTCTCCGAGCTCTTCAACTCCATGGCCGGACTGCAGGCGCGGCACGTTCCTTATAAGGGCAGCGCGCCCGCGCTCACCGACCTCATGGGCGGCCAGATCGACTACGCGCTCGAGACCGTCGCCTCGCTATCCGGGCACATCAAGGCCGGGCGCCTGAAGGCGCTCGGCGTGACAAGCGCGAAGCGCACCGCGGCCCTGCCCGATGTGCCGCCGCTCGCCGAAGCGGCCAACATCCCCGGCTACGACATCGGTGCGTGGATCGGCTATGCCGCGCCGCCGGGAACGCCGCACGACATCCGCATGAAGCTCGCCGCGGAGATCCGCAAGGCAGTGCAGGCCCCGGAGCTGAAGGAGAAGTACCTGACGCTCGGCATGGACCCGGCCTCGGACACGCCGGACGAGATGGGCCCGTTCCTGAGGAAAGAGCAGGAGCGTTACGGCAGCATCATCCGCAACGCCGGCATCAAGATCGAGTAAAAGAAAAGGGGCCCGTGGTGCGCGGACGGGCCCCGGTTTTCAGGCTTTCAACGTTTCGGTCTTGAACGGCAGCTGGTCGTGGAAGTTGATTGCGATTCGACCTGCGCGCACAACCGCCTGCCGCGGAACGCCGTCCATTCGCTCGTCTACCGCTACAACGGCATCGCCGCCAATCCCTATCTGCGCTTCTTCACGCGCGCGGTCGATTCGGGCGAGCTCGAATTCACCGCGCGCGCCCGCCTCACCGTCGTCTAGGTCGAGGAGTAAAATTTTTCTTTTGGAGGTCGCATGAACGCTCCTGTGCAGGGCCTGTCGGCCCTCTCCCTGAAAGACACGAAGCTCTTCCGCGAGCAGTGCTACATCGACGGCGGCTGGGTGTCCGGCTCGAAGACCGTGCCGGTGCATAACCCGGCGAATGGCGCCGTGCTCGGCTCGGTGCCGGATCTCGGCACCGAGGAAACCAAGCGCGCCATCGACGCCGCCGAGCGCGCCTGGCCGGCGTGGCGCGCGAAGACGGCCAAGGAGCGCGCGGCGATCCTGCGCAAATGGTTCGAGCTCATGATGGCAAGCCAGGAAGACCTGGCGCAGCTCATGACCGCCGAGCAGGGCAAGCCGCTCGCGGAGTCGCGCGGCGAGATCGTCTATGGCGCCTCCTTCATCGAGTGGTTCGCGGAGGAAGGCAAGCGCACCTATGGCGACGTGATTCCTTCGCCGTGGGCCGACAAGCGCGCGCTCGTCATGAAGCAGCCGATCGGCGTGTGCGCCATGATCACGCCGTGGAATTTCCCGAACGCGATGATCACGCGCAAGGCCGGGCCGGCGCTCGCCGCCGGCTGCACGGTGGTGATCAAGCCGGCCGAGCAGACGCCGTTCTCCGCGCTGGCAATGGCGGAGCTCGCCGAGCGCGCCGGCATCCCTAAGGGCGTCTTCAACGTCATCACCGGCGACGCGGCCACCATCGGCAAGGAACTTTGCGCAAACCCGAAGGTGCGCAAGCTCTCCTTCACCGGCTCGACGGAAGTCGGCCGCATCCTCATGCGCCAGTCGGCCGACACCATCAAGAAGCTCTCGCTCGAGCTCGGCGGCAACGCGCCCTTCATCGTCTTCGACGACGCCGATCTCGATGCGGCGGTCGAAGGCGCGCTCGCGTCCAAGTACCGCAACGCAGGCCAGACCTGCGTATGCGCGAATCGCATCTACGTCCAGGACGGCGTCTACGACAAGTTCGCCGCCAAGCTCACCGACAAGGTCAAGGGCTTCAAGGTCGGCCCCGGCAACGAGCCGGGCGTGGTGATCGGACCGCTCATCGACGAGCCGGGCGTCAAGAAAGTCGAGTCGCACGTCGCCGACGCGGTGAAGAAGGGCGCGAAGATCGTGCTCGGCGGCAAGCGCGACGAGCGCGGCGGCCTCTTCTTCCAGCCAACGGTCATCGCCAACGTCACGCCCGACATGATCGTGTCCTACGAGGAAACCTTCGGTCCGGTGGCGCCGCTCATCCGCTTCAAGACCGAGGACGAGGTGATCAAGCTCGCCAACAACACCGAGTTCGGTCTCGCCGGCTACTTCTACAGCCGCGATGTCGGCCGCATCTTCCGCGTCGCCGAGCAGATGGAGACCGGCATCGTCGGCGCCAACGTCGGCATCATCTCCACGGAGGTGGCACCCTTCGGCGGCGTGAAGCAGTCCGGCCTCGGCCGCGAAGGGTCGAAATACGGCATCGAGGAATACCTAGAAGTGAAGTACGTGCTCATCGGCGGCATGTGAAAGGCGAAGAGTTCAAGGATGACTTTCGACGGGCGCTGCCGAAGGCCCTCGTCCTTGAGCTCACGCGCCGCTCGGCTTGGCGCGCGAGCCTGGCCGTAATCGAAGACTTCGTCGTCCTCGCGCTCGCCATCGCGGCCGCGCTCTACTGGTGGGCTCACCCACTCGTGCTGATACCGGCGATCCTCATCATCGGCAGCCGGCAGCACGCGCTCTTCATCATTGCGCACGATGCCGCGCACTACCTGCTATACGAGCACCGGGCGCTCAACGACGCAGTGGGGCGCCTGTGCGCGACGATCCAAGGCTTGTCGATGTGCAGCTATCGCGTGATCCATCGCATGCATCACAACAATCTTTATGGCGAGCTGGATCCGGACACGGCATTGCACGGCGGCTATCCGCGCGGCAGGAGGTATCTCGCGAGGAAGCTGCTAAAAGACCTGACCGGCCAGACGGCGTGGAAGACGTACGCGTATTTCCTCTTCGCGGCGCCAGCGCTGAACACCGCGACCAACAAGGCGATCCGTCCGCTCGACGACACGTCGGAACGCTTGCGCAGTGAGGCGCGCAGCGACCGGAACTGGGTCATCGCCTTTCACGTGCTCGCGCTCGCCATCGCCGCGTGGAGCGGCTATCTCGTTCAGTACCTGGTGCTGTGGGTGCTGCCGCTCGTGACCGTCGTGCAGGCCATCCTGCGGCTGCGCGCGATCGCCGAGCACGGCGCGACCACCGACTTTTCCTCGCCGCTCACCGCGGCGCGCACCAACCTCGGGCCGGCGTGGCTGCGCTGGGCTCTCTTCCCGCACAACGTGAATTTCCACATCGAGCACCATCTGTATGCGTCGGTGCCGATGTACAACCTGCCCCGCCTGCACGAGGAGATGAAGCGGCAGGGCGTGCTGGAAGGCGCGGAAGTGGTGGCGTTCCCGGCAACGCTGGGAAAGATTTTCGCGGACCGACCTAGCGCGGCTTGATCTTCAGCCGCATCGGCTTCATCGGCGAGCCGACGAAGCCCACGCGCCGGTACATTGCCTGGGCGCGCTCGTTCTGCATGTCGGTGAGGAGCGTGATGCGCAGAATTCCTTCGGCGCGCGCCTGCTCGATGACGTACTTGAGGAGCGCCTCGCCGATACCGCGCTTGCGCTCGTCGGGATGCACCACGAGATCCTCGAAGAGCGCAGCCTTGCCGCCCTCCGCGGTGCTGATCGTGTAGAGCAGGCTCGCCATCGCGACGACGCGCTTGCCTTCGCGTGCGACGAAGAGCTTGCCGGTCGCCGGGCTGGCGAGGATCGCCTCCAGCGCGCGCTTCTGCTTGCCGGCGTCCGGCTGGAACTCCGCCTCCTGCGAAAACAGCTGCTCCAGCAGCTCGACGAGCTGCTCGAGCTCTTTCGGGGTCGCCGTGCCGAACTCGATCGCCATCAGACGTTGAAGCGGAAGTGGATCACGTCGCCGTCGCGCACCACGTAGTCCTTGCCCTCGAGGCGCAGCTTGCCCGCCTCCTTCGCGCCCTGCTCGCCTTTATGGTTCACGAAGTCGTCGTACGCCGCCACCTCGGCGCGGATGAAGCCGCGCTCGAAGTCGGTGTGGATGACGCCTGCCGCCTGCGGTGCGGTCGCGCCGGCGGGAATGGTCCAGGCGCGCACTTCCTTCGGGCCGGCCGTGAAGTAGGTCTGCAAGCCGAGAAGCTGGTACGCCGCGCGGATTACGCGGTTCAGGCCCGGCTCGTCCATGCCCATGTCGGCGAGGAAGAGCTGCTTGTCCTCGTCCGACAGGTCGGAGATCTGCGATTCGATCGCCGCCGAGATCGGCACCACGGGCGCGCGCTCCTTCGCCGCATAGTCCTGCACGCGCTTCAGCAGCGCGTCGGAGCCCTTCTCGGCGACGTTGGCGACGTACATGGTCGGCTTCATCGTCAGCAGGAAGAGCGGCCGCAGCACGGCGTGCTCTTCCTTCGACAGGTCGGTGCTGCGCGCCGGACGCCCGGCGTCGAGCACCGCTTCCACCTTCTTCAGCGCGGCGACGAGCCGCTGTGCTTCCTTGTCGCCGCCGGTCTGCGCGAGCTTCTGATGCTTGGAGAGTTGCTTTTGCACCGCGTCGAGGTCGGCGAGCGCAAGCTCGGTGTTGATGGTCTCGATATCCGAGATCGGATCGACCTTCCCCGCCACGTGCACGACGTTCGGATCGTCGAAGCAGCGCACGACGTGCGCGATGGCGTCGGTCTCGCGGATGTTGGCGAGAAACTTGTTGCCGAGCCCTTCGCCCTTCGAAGCCCCGGCGACGAGGCCGGCGATGTCGACGAACTCGACCACTGCCGGCACGAGCTTCTGCGGCTGCGCGATGGCGACCAGCGCCTGCAGGCGCGGGTCGGGCACCTCGACGATGCCGACGTTCGGGTCGATGGTGCAGAACGGATAGTTCTCCGCCGCGATGCCGGCCTTGGTCAGCGCGTTGAAAAGGGTCGACTTGCCGACGTTCGGCAGTCCGACGATGCCGCACTTCATGCCTATTTCTTCCCGAAGAGACCCGAGAGCAGGCCCTTCTTCTCGAGATCGGCCTTTTTCTCGGGTTGCGGCTGGGGCGGCTCCTTCACCGGTGGCTCCTTCTTCTCCGGCTCTTTCTTCGCCGGCGGCTTGTCCTCGGTGTGCAGCTTGTTCATGGCCGACTGCAT
>DATMIG010000081.1:0-5753 GCA_035554335.1 Burkholderiales bacterium | reverse complement strand
GCACCGATGAAGTAACCATGGTCGAGTTCTGCTTCTCGACGCCGCGCATCATCATGCAGAGGTGGCGCGCCTCGATCATCACGCCGACGCCCCTCGCGCCCACCTCCTCCATTACCACCTGCGAGATCTGCTCGGTGAGCCGCTCCTGAAGCTGCAGCCGCCGCGCGAACACGTCGACCAGGCGGGCGAGCTTGGAGACGCCGAACACCTTGCCGTCCGGGATGTAGCCGATGTGGCAGCGGCCGTAGAACGGCAGCATGTGGTGCTCGCACAGGCTGTAGAGCTCGATGTCCTTCACGATGATCATGCCGCCGGAAGTCTCGGTGAAGAGCGCCTGGTTGATCACTTCCTGCACGTCGGCGCGATAGCCGTAGGTGAGGAAGCTGAGCGCCCTGGCGACGCGGTCCGGCGTCTTGAGGAGCCCTTCGCGATTCACGTCCTCGCCGAGCTCGATCAGGAGGTCGCGCACCAGGCCGGCGATCTTTGCGTTGTCGGGTTGCTTCATGAGCGCGTTTTACCACCTAACATACGAACATGTCCGCCCCTTCCGGCCTCGTCCCGCGTCCCGGCCTCGTCACGCTGACGCACGTCATCTACGGCCTGCACGCCTTCAGCGTCGTCACCGGCATCATCGGCTCGGCGCTGATCGTGACGGCGTTCCTGTCGGGCTGGCCGTCGATCATCGCGGTGATCCTGAACTACGTGAAGCGCTCGGAAGTCCGCGGCACGTGGCTGGATACGCACTTCTCGTGGCAGATCCGCACGTTCTGGTTCGCGCTGCTCTGGCTCCTGGTGGGCGCGATCGTCTTCGCCACCGTGGTCGGCATCCCGGTGGCCGTCGTGCTCTGGATCGGCACCGGCATCTGGGTGCTCTACCGCATCATTCGCGGCTGGCTCGCACTGGTTTCCGAGAAAACCCTGCCTACTTGAACGACGGCGCTCACGCGACGCCGGACTTCGCCTCGGGCCGCGCGAGCTTGCTGCCGGTCCACTGGTCCGGACGGCTGCGGCCGTAGGACGGCGGATAGTCGATCTTCACGCCGAAGCGCTCGGCCGCGTGCCACGGCCAGCGCGGGTTGTCGAGGAAGGCGCGCGCCATCGCCACCATGTCGGCCCGGCCGCTCGCCACGATCTCCTCCGCCTGGTCCGGGTCCGCGATCATGCCGACGGCGCGCACCTTGATGTCGGGCACCGCGCGCTTCACCTTCTCGGCGAACTGCACCTGGTAGCCTGGCGTGCTCGGCGGCAGCTTCTGGTGGCCGACCAGCGCGCCGGTGGAGACGCAGACATAGTCGAACCCGATTTTTTTCAGCTCCCGCGTGTAAGCGACGGCGTCATCGGGTCCCAGCCCGCCCTCGGCCCAGTCGTGCGCGCTGATGCGGGCGCCGAGCGCGCGGTCCTTCGGCCACGACTCGCGCACCGCGGCCGCCACCTCGAGCGGAAATTTCATCCGGTTCCTGCCGTACTCGTCCTTGCGCTGGTTCGAAAGCGGCGAGAGGAACTGGTGCAGGAGGTAGCCATGCGCCGAGTGCAGCTCGACCACCTCGAAGCCGATGCGCCGCGCGCGGATCGTGGAGGAGACGAACGCCTCGACATGGGCCTTGAGCTCGGTCGCGGAGAGCTCGTGCGGCACGTGCCATCCCTCGCCGTAGGCGATCGCGGAAGGCGCGACCGTCTGCCACGGCGACTGGTTCGGCGCGAGCCACTGGCGTCCTTCCCACGGCACCTGCGACGACGCCTTGCGGCCGGCGTGGCCGATCTGGATGCCGATCGGGTTTCTGGAGAGCCGGCGGCACGCGTCGACCACGCGCTTCATCGAGGCCTCGTTGTGCTCGCTATAGAGGCCCGCGCAGGCGTGCGTGATGCGGCCTTCGCGCGTCACGTGCGTGGCCTCGAGCATCATGAGGCCGGCGCCGCTGTACGAGAGGTGGCCGAGGTGGACGAGATGCCAGTCGGTCATCGAGCCGTCGTCGGCCTGGTACTGGCACATGGGCGAGATGACGATGCGGTTCGGCAGCGTGATGCCGCCGAGGTCTAGCGGTGTGAAAAGTTTGGCAGCCATGGCGCGATTCTAGGGGTGCCGCCGCCGTGCGGGTCACTTCCGGGTGATCAGCACGGTGCCGAGCACGATGCACGCCGCGCCGCCGAGGCCGGCGGGCCCGATCGTCTCGCCCAGAAAGAGCACCCCCCAGAGCATGCCGAACGCCGGAATCAGCAGCGATACCGTTTGCGCGCTCGCCGCGCCGACGTCGGCCACCAGGCGGAAGAAGAGCAGATAGGCGACGCCGCTGCCGAGGATGCCGAGGGCGATGACGTTGGCGATCACCAGCGTCGTCGGCGCCGCGCTCGGCGGCCATAGCGGCACGAGCGGAACGAGGGCCGCCGCCGCAAACACCTGCGACCCCAGCGCAATGCCTTTCGTCGGCACGCCCTTGCCCCAGCGCCGCACGAGGAGCGAGGCAACCGCGTAGCCGAGCGATGCGCAGAGGCACGCCGCGACTGCGAGCAGGGGCATTGGCGTCGAAACGCCATCGAAGCGCAGCGTGACCAGCCAGACACCCAGCGCGCCGAGCGCCACGCCGAGGACGCGGCCGGCGCTCAGCCGCTCCCAGCCGAGCATCGCGCCGATGAGCAGCACGAACATCGGCGCGGTGGTGTTGAGGATCGCCATGGTCGAGCCGCCGAGCGAGAGGCCGGCATAGCCGAAGAGCGTGAAGGGAATCGCGGTGCCGAGCACGCCGATAACCGCGTAAAGCGGAAAGTGGCGGCGGAACTGCAGGTCGACTCGCGTCGCCGCGAAAAGGAGGAACAGCGCGCCCGCGCCGATCAGCAGGCGCAGCTCCGTGATCCACAGCGGCCCCAGCACCGGCGCCGCGACGCGGATGAAGATGAACGCCGCGCCCCAGATGGCGGCGAGCGCCGCCAGACGGATCGCGTCCGCCGCGCGCACTGCCCCGCTAGCCCCAGCCGGCGAAGGGCCGCACGGCGGCGTAACCCCGGCCGAAATAGAGCAGCGGCTTCTCCCGGTTATGGGTGGTGGCGGCGACCATCTGGCCGAAGAATAGCGTCTGCCGGCCGAATTCCTGCGATTGAATCACGCGGCAGTCGAGCGCCGCGACCGCGCCCTGCAGCACGGGTGCGCCGGTCTTCAGCATCGTCCACTCGGCGCCTTCGAAGCGCGCTTCGCCCTTGTGCCCGCGGAAGCCGGTGAAGCGCACGGACACGTCCTGCTGGCCCTCGGTCAGGATGTTGACCGAGAAGCAGCCGCTGGCGGCAATCGGGTCGTGCGAGGAGGAGGACCGATTCACGGTGATCAGCAGCGCCGGCATCTCGAAGTCGACGACCGACACCGCGGTCGACATGTAGCCGAAGCGCTGTCCGTTGTGCGCGGTCGCGACCACCGTCACCGTATTGGCGAAGAAGCCGAGCGCCTCGCGTAACGCGTCCTGGCTCATAGGATATGAGTCAGGAGATCACAGGCAAGAGCACATACGGCCGCCGCTGGCGGTCGCCGTGCAGCGTGGTGCGCCCGCCGAAGACGTCGGCCGGCCGGTCGCTCTTGTCGTTGTGCTGGAATGGACCCGTGCCCTTCATGCTCTCGCCGCCCCACGGCGACGGCGTCGGCTCGAGGTCGTTCTCGTAATCCTTGCCGCGCACGGTGAGCGCGACGCGATAGCCGGCCGGCACCACGATGGAGGTCGGCCAGACCTCGACGTCGACCTCGACCGGCTCGCCCGGCTTGAGCGGCTGGCGCTCGTCGTGGCTGTGGTACGGGCGGTACGGCTGCGACAGCTTCGGGTCGAGCTTCCGGTGCGACACGCGCAGCCAGCCCATCGCGATCGGCATGCCGGGGTCGTTGGCGCCGTGGAACAGCACTTCCTTCCCCTGCGGATCGAAGACGCGCAGCACGAGGAAGAGGTCCGCGTCGCGCGTGGACGAGGAGACGAAGAGCTTGGCGGCGATCGGGCCGGTGATTTCCATCGGCTGCGGCAGCGGCGCGGTCCTGAACGTGAGGCCGTTGCCGAGCGCCTCGAACACCGCCTCGCCTTTTGCTGGCGCGATTTCCGGGCCCATGTCGAGCCGGGCGAGGTCGAGGTAGAAGCGCGTCCATTGCGTGCGCGCGAGCGGCCATTCGTTCTCGTGGCGCACCTCGAAGCGCTCGCCGGGATGGCGGATCTGCAGCTGCACCCGCGGCTGCTTCGGCCAGCCGGTGTCCTTGCCCTGCAGGTAGTGGCCGAGGAAGCGCTTCTGCAAGTCGATGCCGTAGTCGGTATAGAAGTGCATCCAGTGCGCGTGGCCGTGGATCTCGAGCCACTTCTCCTTCGACGCGGCGCGCACATAGCCTTCGACGTTGCCGCGCAGGTGCAGGCCGTGCCCGCCCCAGTTGCCTGCGGAGAGGAACGGCACCTTGATCTTGTGCCACTGCGCCGAGCGCTCGACGTAGTAGTCGCCGTCGAGCGGCCGCTCGACGAGCTCCTGCCACTGCGGCGCGCGGTTCTTGGCGAGCTCGGCATCCGACAGCTCCGCCGGCCCGGCGACGTACTCGCCGGTGTTGTCGTCCTTCGGCCCGCGCGAGCCGAGGCCGTGCTGCACGCGCAGGATCTGGCGCGGCTGGAAGTCGCGCGCGAAGGTGCAGAGGATGCCGCCATGATGCGTGGAATCGCGATAGCGGTCGGCGTAGCCCTCCCAGACGCACATCGCCGCGAGGTGCGGCGGCTGCAGCCCGGCCACGCGCCACTGATTCACGGCGTAATAGGAAATGCCGTTGATACCCACTTTGCCATTGGACCAGGGCTGCTTCGCGCACCATTCGATGCAGTCGTAGAAGTCCTTCGCCTCGCGCGGGCTGTGCGCGTCGATGTAGCCCGGCGAGCGGCCCGCGCCGCGGCTGTCGACGCGCACGCAGACGTAACCGTCGGGCACCCACTTCTCCGGATCGACCGTCTCCCAGTTCTGGTACTTGTTCGACGAGCCCGCCGCCACCTCGGGGAACTGCGCGACCATCTGGTTCCACTGCTTCGGGAAGTACTTCTGGAACGACAATCCCTTCGCGTAGGGCCCATAGGTGATGATGGTGGCGTAGCGCCCGTCCTGGATCGGCCGATATACGTCGGCGCGCAGCACCAGGCCGTCGTCCATCGGGATCGCGACGTCGCGATCGATCTGCATGCCGTCGGCAATCGTCATAGGGCGGCCACCGCCTCGATCTCGATCAGGAACTTCGGGTTCGGCGGCGCGGCGATCAGCGTGGTGCGCGCCGGGAACGGCGCGGAAAAGAATTCCTGGTAGATGCCGTTGAACGCCGCCATGTCCGACTCGCGGCGCAGATAGCAGTTGCACTTCAGCACGCGCTCCATCGAGCTGCCCGCCTCCTTGAGCGCGGCGCGCAGGTTCTCGAGCACGAGGCGCGCCTGCGCCTCGAAGCCCTCGGGAACCGGATCGCTGCCGCGCACCGGCACCTGGCCCGAGAGCCAGACGGTGCCGTGGTGGGCGCGGAAACGCGAGAGCGGGAAGGCGGCGGGTTTCGTCGGTGCGTTCATTCTTCCTCCGGGTGCTGCGAAATGTCCCATCGCGCAGCGACCCTGTCTAATGCAGATAAGAGAAGGCGCCCATACAATTTCCGCATGGATTTACGCACGCTGCGCTACGTGACCACGGCGGTGCGCCTGGAGAGCATCACCAAGGCGGCCGAGCAGCTGCACATCGCGCAGTCGGCCGTGAGCCGCGCCATCAAGCTGCTCGAGGACGAGCTT
>DATMIG010000080.1:0-5565 GCA_035554335.1 Burkholderiales bacterium | reverse complement strand
ATGGTGAGCGGCCAGCCGCCCTGCTGGCCCATGACCGCGAGCGCGTGCTGGTAGACCGTGTCGAGGTCGGGGCGCTCCTCGCGGTCCACCTTGATGCTGACGAAGTGGCGGTTCATCAGCTCGGCGATCTCGGGATTCTCGAAGCTCTCGTGCGCCATGACGTGGCACCAGTGGCACGCCGAATAGCCGACCGAAAGCAGGATCGGCCTGTCCTCGCGCTTCGCGCGCTCGAGGGCTTCCGGCCCCCACGGATACCAGTCGACCGGGTTATCGGCGTGCTGCTGGAGGTACGGCGATGTTTCGTTCGCGAGACGATTCGGCACGGCCCAGCTTAGCATCCGGCGTTATGCGGAACTATCGTCCCGACGACGTGCTTTCTTTCTGGTTTGGTAGCGCAGCCGAGTACGGCAAGCGGCAGAAGCGCTGGTTCGAGAAAGACCCGGCATTCGATGCGGAAATCAAGCGTCACTTCCTCGGCCTCTACGAAACGCTCGCCGGCAACCGCGACTGGCTGGACGCGCCCAAGGACTGTCTCGCGCGCATCATCGTGCTCGATCAATTCCCGCGCCAGATGTTCCGCGCCAACGCCCGCGCCTTTGCCACCGATTGGCTCGCGCTCGAAGCGGCGCGCATCGCCGTGGCGCGCGGCTACGACCGCGACCTGCTGCCGGCGGAACGGCTATTCGTCTATCTGCCGTTCGAGCACAGCGAGGCGCTCGCCGATCAGGTGCGCGCTTGCGAGCTGACCAAGCCGCTCGCGCAGTTTCCGGAAACCGACGACACGTACCGTTACGCCTGCGCGCATCGCGACATCATCGCCCGCTTCGGCCGCTTTCCGCATCGGAACGCGATCCTCGGGCGGGTCTCCACGCCGGAGGAAATCGAGTTCCTCAAGCAGCCCGGCTCAAGCTTCTGAGTCGGTGATCGCGCCGCGCGATGCGGTGGAGACGAGCCGCATGTATTTCGCCATGAGCCCGCGCGTGTAGCGCGGCTTGGGCGCCTTCCAGCTTTTCCGCCGCCTGGCCAGCTCCTTCGCCGGCACGTTGAGCTGGATCAGGCGCTTCTTGGCGTCGATGGTGATCGAGTCGCCCTCCTTCACCAGCGCGATCGTGCCACCGACATACGCTTCCGGCGCGACATGACCGACGACCATGCCCCAGGTGCCGCCGGAGAAGCGACCATCGGTCAGGAGGCCGACCGATTCGCCGAGCCCCTGGCCGATCAACGCCGACGTCGGCGCCAGCATCTCCTGCATGCCGGGACCGCCCTTAGGGCCTTCGTAGCGAATCACGATCACGTCGCCGGCCTTGATGCGCTTGGCCATGATCGCCTTCATGCAGTCGTTTTCCGAATTGAACACGCGCGCCGGGCCGGTGATCGCCGGGTTCTTGAGGCCCGTGATCTTCGCGACGCAGCCTTCCTCTGCGAGGTTGCCCCTCAGGATGGCGAGGTGCCCCTCCTTGTACATCGGCTCGGACCAGGGGCGGATGACTTCCTGATCGGCGCGCGGCTTGGCCGGCACGTCCTTCAGCATTTCGGCCATCGTCTTGCCGTGAATCGTCATGCACTCGCCGTGCAGCACGCCGTTCTCGAGCAGGATCTTCAGCACCTGCGGCACGCCGCCCGCGCGATGGAAGTCCACCGCGACGAAGCGGCCCGAGGGCTTGAGGTCGCACAGCACCGGCACCTTGCGCCGCACGCGCTCGAAATCGTCGATGGTCCACTTGACGCCGGCCGCGCTGGCGATCGCCAGGAAGTGCAGCACCGCATTGGTCGAGCCGCCCGTGGCCATGACGAGCGCGACCGCGTTCTCGATCGACTTGCGCGTGATGATGTCGCGCGGCTTGAGGTCGTTCTTGATCGCCTCGACCAGCACGCGCGCCGATTCGGCCGCGGAGTCGGCCTTCTCCGCGTCGGGCGAAGCCATCTGCGACGAGCCGAGCAGGCTCATGCCGAGCGCCTCGAACGACGAGCTCATCGTGTTGGCGGTGTACATGCCGCCGCACGCGCCCACGCTCGGGCAGGCGTTCTTCTCGATGCCGACGAAGTCCTCCTCGTTCATCTTGCCCGCGGTGAACGAGCCGACCGCCTCGAACGCGGAGACGATGGTGAGATCCTTCCCCTTCCACTTGCCGGGCTTGATCGTGCCGCCGTAGACGTAGATCGCCGGCACGTTCATGCGCGCGATCGCCATCATGCCGCCGGGCATGTTCTTGTCGCAGCCGCCGATGACGAGCGCGCCGTCCATCGCCTGGCCGTTGACGCTGGTCTCGATCGCGTCGGCGATCACCTCGCGCGAGACGAGCGAGTACTTCATCGCCTCGGTGCCCATGCCGATGCCGTCGGTGACGGTCGGCACGCCGAACACCTGCGGCTTGGCGCCCGCCTGCTCGAGCGCCGCCATGGCACGCTCGACGAGCGGCTGGATGCCCGCGTTGCACGGATTCATCGTCGAATGGCCGTTGGCCACGCCGACGATCGGCTTGTCGAAATCGTGGTCGCCGAAGCCGACGGCGCGCAGCATGGCGCGGTTGGGCGAGCGGGCGACGCCGTGGGTGATGAGCTTGGAACGGCGGTTGTAGGTCGTCATAGCAGTCTCCTCGAGCGTCGCATTCTGCGACGGGGGGGCGGGCCCCGCCAATGCAATGTCGGGTGCGCTGTAATACCCTAGCGGTATGAATGTGCCGGACTTGCGGCGGTTGCGGTATTTCGTGGCCGTGGCCGAGCGCCTGCATTTCGGCCACGCAGCCGAAGCGCTGCATATCTCGCAGCCACCCCTGTCGCGCGCCATCCGCGCGCTCGAGGACGACCTCGGCGTGGCGCTCTTCGCGCGCACGCGGCGCAAGGTCGAGCTCACGCCGGAAGGCGAGCGGCTTCTCGAGGAGACGCGCCGCCTGACCGGTCACCTCGAGCGCACGGTGCACGAGCTGCGCGCCATGGCGTCGGGCAAGCACGCGCGGCTTCGCATCGGCTTCGTCTCGCTCGCCGACTACGGTGGCGTGCTGCCCGAGCTCCTGAAGGCGTACAAGGCCTCCCACCCGGCCGTGCGCCTGTCGCTGCGCGAAATGCTTTCGCCGGACCAGGCCGCCGCATTGCACGCCGGCGAGCTCGACGTCGGCCTGCTGCTGCCGCCGGTGGCCGGGGCCGCGCGGCTCGAGCACATCGTCGTGCAGCGCGAGTCGTTCGTCGTAGCGCTGCCGGCGCGCCATCCGCTGGCGCGCTCGCGCGGCCGCGTTCGGCTGCGCGAACTGGCCGGCGAGCCCTTCGTCATGATTCCGCGGCAGATCGCACCGCGCCTGTACGATATCGTCGCTGAGCTGGCCGCGCAGGCTGGCATGTCCTTGAACGTCGCGCAGGAGGCGATCCAGATGCAGACGGTAGTGAGCCTGGTGTCGAGCGGGCTCGGTGCGGCGGTCGTGCCGGCGTCGGTGGCGAACCTCGGCCGGCGCGGTGTGGTCTATCGCGCTCTCGCCGAGCAGCATCCGCGGCTCGATCTCTGGCTCGCCTGGCGGCGCGGCGCGCTGTCGCAAGCGGCCGCCGACTTTGTCGCTCTCGCCCGGTAAGCCGATGCTCGTCCATCCCAATATCGACCCGATCGCGTTTTCCGTCGGCCCGCTCGCCGTGCGCTGGTACGGCCTCATGTATCTGCTCGGCTTCGCGGCCGGCTGGTGGCTCGGCAACCTGCGCATCCGCCAAGGGCTCGCGCCGGTCACGCGCCAGCAGTTCGACGACCTGATCTTCCTCGCCGTGCTCGGCGTGATCCTCGGCGGACGGCTGGGCTATGTGCTGTTCTACAAGCCCGACTACTACTTCTCGCATCCGCTCGAGATCTTCGCCGTCTGGCAGGGCGGCATGTCGTTCCACGGCGGCCTGCTCGGCGTGATGCTGGCCATGGGTCTCGCCGCCCGGCGCCACCAGGTCGAATACCTGCGGCTGATGGACTTCGTCGCACCGCTCGTGCCGCTGGGCATTGCCGCCGGGCGCATGGGCAACTTCATCAACGGCGAGCTGTGGGGCCGCGTGACCAGCGTGCCGTGGGGCATGGTCTTTCGCGGCGCCGGAGACGCGCCCCGGCATCCGTCGCAGCTCTATCAGTTCGCCGGCGAAGGGCTGGCGCTGTTCTTCATCCTGTGGTGGTTCTCGTCCAAGCCGCGCCGCAAGGGGGAAGTCTCCGCCCTCTTCCTCGTCGGCTATGGCGTGCTTCGCTTCCTGGCGGAATTCGCGCGCGAGCCCGACGCCTTCCTCGGCTATCTGGCTTTCGGCATGACGATGGGCCAGTGGCTGTGTCTGCCGATGATCATCGCCGGGATTGCGTTGTGGGCATGGGCCCGGCGCTCGACCCGGTCCTAGGCGCGGCGTTCCCGGTTTTCGCGCTGGTCGCCTGCGGCGTCCTGGCCGGACGCTTTCGCCTCATCAATCCGGGCTCGAGCGAGGCGCTCAACCGCTTCGTTTATGCCTTCGCGCTGCCCGCGATGCTGTTCATCGCGGTTTACCGCGGCTCGGTGGATGAATTGCTTGGCAGCGGCAGCTTCCTCCTCGGCGTGGTCCTCGCCACGTTCGGCACCGCCCTCGCGGGATTCGGCCTTTCCTATTACCTATGGCGCGGCACGGCGGGCGAGAGCGTGATGCGCGCGTTGAACGCTTCCTTCGCGAACACCGGCTACCTCGGCATTCCTCTCGTGTCGGTAGCCTACGGCGAGCACGCCGCGCTACCGGCCGCGCTCGCCACCGTCGCCACGAACATCGTGTCGTTCGCCGTGGCCATCGTCTGCCTCGAGCTCCTCGCCAACCCGCGCGGCGGCGGCGTGGCCAAGGCGCTCGCCGGTGTGGCACGCAGCCCGCTGATCTGGCCGATCGCGCTGTCCGTGGTGGCCGTCGCCGCCGGGGTGAAAATCCCGCTTCCGGTGGAGCGTTTCGCAGCGTTGCTTGCCGCGGCCGCGGGCCCGTGCGCGCTCTTCGCCATCGGCCTTTTCGTCTCGCAGCTATCGATCCGCGAAGGCTTCCGCGCCAGCTGGCCGACGAGCGTGCTCAAGCTCGTGCTGCATCCGCTATTGATGGCTGCGCTCGCCTACGCGGTGCTCGCGATCGATCCCTTCTGGGCCAAGGTCGCGATCGTATGCGCCAGTCTGCCGCTGGGCGCTACGGCGTTCGTCCTCGCACAGCGCTACAACCTGCTGGAAGCCGAAACGTCGACCGGCGCGGTGCTGTCGACCGCGGCGTCCGTGGTCACCGTATCCGCGGTCATGACGCTGGTCGCTTGAGCGCGGATTCCAGCAAGCGCGCGACGTGGATCGCCTCGCGCCCCGTGCCGTCGGCGATCTGATGCCGGCAGCTCGTGCCGTCCGCGACGACCGTCGCGTTCGGTGCGTTGCGCACCGCCGGCAGCAGCGACATCTCGGCCATCGCCTTCGACACTTGGACGTGCTCGGCTTCGTAGCCGAAGCTGCCGGCCATGCCGCAGCAGCTCGTCTCGACCGTCTTCACCGTCAGCCCGGGCACCATGCCGAGAACCTTGTTCACCGCCGCCATGGCGTCGAACGCCTTCTGGTGGCAATGGCCGTGCAG
>DATMIG010000079.1:0-13793 GCA_035554335.1 Burkholderiales bacterium | reverse complement strand
CAGCTTCGTCTCGACGCGGGTATCGCTCGCCACGGCGACGATGTGCGGGTCGTTGGGGTGGATGAGCGGCTCGCCGGTCTCGCGCCGCCAGACTTCCAGCTTCGGGATCGGCGCATGCTTGAAGCCCTCGACGATCACGATGTCGCACGGCGAAAGGTGCTTCAGCTGCTCGTCGAAGGCGGGCTCCGGTGCGCCGCGCAGCTCGTGCATCAGCACCCAGCGCCGCGACGAGCTGACGAGCACCTCGGCCGCGCCGGCGTGGCGGTGGCGGTAGGAATCCTTGCCCGGCTGGTCGACGTCGAACGTGTGGTGCGCGTGCTTGATGAGCGACACGCGCAGCCCCGCGTCGACGAAGCGTGGGATCAATTTTTCGATGAGCGTGGTCTTGCCGCTACCCGACCAGCCCGCAAAGCCGAAGACCTTCATGCCGAGCCCATTTTACCGCCCGGGCGCGCTTCTAATTCCGGCGCGCGCCGCCCCTCAATTCCCGGCGTTGGGGAAAAAGAGCTGCTGGCCGTCGATCTTGTATTCCGCGATGGCGTGCTGGCCTTCGGATGAGATCACCCAGTCGACGAAAACCTGGCCCATCTCCTCCTTCACATTCGGATGCCTTCTCGGATTGACCAGCATGATCCCGTACTGGTTGAAGAGGCGCTTGTCGCCCTCGACGACGATGGCCAGGTCGGCGCGGTTCCTGAAGGAGAGCCACGTCCCGCGGTCGGAGAGCACGTAGGCGTTCATGGCGGCCGCGGTGTTCAGCACCGGCCCCATGCCCTGCCCGGTCTCCCGGTACCAGCCGCCCTTTTCTTTCGACACATCGATGCCGGCCAGCTTCCAGATCTGGAGCTCGGCGAAGTGCGTGCCGCTCTTGTCTCCGCGCGAGACGAACGGCGCCTGCACGTCCCTGATCCTTCGAAAGGCGGCCACCACATCCTTGCCGCCCGAGATGCTCGCCGGATCGGACTTCGGGCCGATGAGCACGAAGTCGTTGTACATGACGTCGTAGCGCCTCACGCCCTGGCCTTCGGCCATGAACTTTTCCTCGAGCGGCTTGGCGTGAACGAACACGACGTCGGCATCTCCGCGCCGGCCGATGTCGAGCGCCTGGCCGGTGACGACGGCGACGACGCGCACGTCGATGCCGGTTTTCCGGGTGAAGAGCGGCAGCAGGTGCTTGAAGAGGCCGGACTGCTCGGTGGATGTGGTCGACGACACGGTAATGAATTTCTGCTGCGCGTACGCGGGAAGCGCGAGCGCCAGCAGCAGCAGCGTGCGAAGGATCAGGCCCATGGCAGCTCTCCTCGGATGAAAGCGGCCGCCTCGGCGGCGGCGGGTTGCGTGAAGAAGCGGTCCACCGGCGCGCGCTCGAGCACCCGCCCCTGGTGGAGGTAAATCACCTCGTCGCCCAGGCGGCGCGCCTGGCCGAGGTTGTGCGTCGCCATGACGATCTTGGTGCCGGCGGCATCGAATGCGCGGATCACGGCCTCGATCTCGCGCGTCGCGCTCGGATCCAGGCTCGCGGTCGGCTCGTCCAGGAACAGCACCTCCGGATGCAGCGCCCACGCGCGCGCGAGCGCCAGCCGCTGCTGCTCACCGCCGGAGAAGACCCGCGCCGGGCGATCGGCGAGCGCGCGCAAGCCGACCTCGTCGAGCGCCGCCAGAGCCTCGCCGCGCGCATCGCGCACGCCCGCCAGCTCGAGCGCATAGCGCACGTTGTCGAGCGCCGAGCGGCGCAGCATGACCGGCTTCTGGAACACCATCGCCTGGTGGCGCGCTGCGTTCGGACCGCTCCACACGACGCGCCCGCTCGTCGGCACGATCAGCCCGTGCATCAGGCGCAGCAGCAGGCTCTTCCCGGCGCCGTTGGCGCCGAGGACGATGGTGCTGTCGCCGGCCGCGATGTCGAGCGACACCGGGCCTACGAAATGGCGGTAGCACGCGCCCTGCAGCCGGAGCGGCAGGATCATCCATGGCTCCGCTGCGCGGCTTCCTTGACCAGGAAGGCAGCCGCGTTGAGGACGAGGACCACGCTGATCAGCACCGCGCCGAGCCCGAGCGCGAGCGGCAGGTCCCCCTTCGACGTCTCGAGCGCGATCGCGGTGGTCATCACGCGCGTTACGCCGTCGATGTTGCCGCCCACGATCATCACCGCGCCGACTTCGGCGCTCGCACGGCCCAGGCCGGCGAGCACGACGGTCAACAGCGAAAAGCGGATGTCCCACAGCACCGTGAGCGCCGCGCGGAATCCGTCGGCGCCGAGCGAGCGCAATTGCTCGTCGTACTCGGCCCACGCGTCCTCGACCGCCTGGCGCGAGAGCGCGGCGATGATGGGCAGGATCAACACCGTCTGCGCGACGACCATCGCGGGCGGAGTGAACAGCAGGCCCAGGGCGCCGAGCGGCCCCGCGCGCGAGAGGAGCAGGTAGACCGCCAGCCCGACCACCACCGGCGGCAGGCCCATCATCGCATTGAGCAGCACGATCAGCGTCTTCCTGCCCGGGAAACGACCAACGGCGATCGCCGCGCCGAGCGGCAGGCCGAGCGCGGCGGCGAGCCCGACGGCGGACAGGCTGACCTCGAGGCTGAGCAGCACGATCTGCCAGAGCCGCGCCTCGGCCAGTATTCCGGGAAATTCCTGCATATTTCATTAGGCTACCTTGAGCAGCGGCTTGGCCCAATATGAGTTTTAGTGCATATTTGTGCGATGAGCGGCTTGAGCGCCGGCATCGTCTGGCAGGACGCGCGGGGGGAGCGGATGGACGCGCGCGTGCTGGCGCTGCTCGTCGCGCTGCAGCGCCACGCGACGCTGAAGGCCGCCGCCGACGAGCTGCGCCTTTCCTACCGCGCGGCCTGGGGCCTGCTGATGGACGCGGGTCAGCGCGCCGGCGCCCCGCTGGTCGAGATGCAACGCGGACGCGGAGCGCGGCTCACGCGCCTGGGCGCCGAGCTCGTGCGCAACGACGAGGCGCTGAAGCGCGCGCTGCGGCCGCTTCGCGAGCGCTTCGCCTTGCACGCCACCGGCGTTGCCGGCCCCACGCCCCTGCGCGTCGCGGCGAGCCATGACCCCTTGCTCGCGCAGTTCTGCGAGCGCTTCGCGGTGCCGGCGGGCCTGGTCGGCGAGCTTTCGTTCCGCGGCAGCGAGGACTGCCTCGCGCTCTTTTCTCGCGGCGCCGTCGAGATCGCCGGCTTTCACCTGGACGACGTGGACTTGCGGCGTTACGTGCGTCCCGGCCGCGACTCGCTGATTCGCTTTGCCGAGCGCGATCAGGGACTGATCGTCGCACCCGGCAACCCGAAGCGCCTTGCCACGCTGCGCGATGTCGCCCACCGCCATGCGCGCTTCGTCAACCGCCAGCGGGGCTCCGGCACGCGCCGCCACATCGATCGGCTGCTCGCCGAAGCGGGCATCGGCGCCGACGCCATCCGCGGCTACTCGACCGAGGAGCACACCCACCTCGCCGTGGCCGCCACCGTGGCAACCGGCCGTGCCGACGTCGGCTTCGGCGTCCATGCCGCGGCGGCGCAGTTCGACCTCGACTTCGTGCCGGTGCTGCGCGAGCAATACTGGCTCGCCGTTCGCACCGCCGCGCTCACCTCCGCTCCAGGCGAGCGGCTGCTCGACGCGATCGGCGGCAAGCCGCTCGCGCGCCTCGCGCGCAAGCTTCCCGGGTACGACCTGCGCCAGTCGGGCAGCGTGGCGAGTGCCGAGGAAGCGGGCCGGTGATGCGCCTGCTTGCGCTACTGGCCATGTTCCTCGTCGCCGGCGCCGCGCCGGCGCAGGAGCGGCTCGTGGTGTTCGCGGCGGCGAGCCTGAAGGAGGCGCTCGACGAGTACAACGCGACGTTTGGGCTGCAGGTGCGCGCCTCTTATGCCGCCAGCTCCGCCCTCGCCCGCCAGATCGAGGCCGGCGCCCAGGCGCAGGTCTTCGTCAGCGCCGACGAGGCGTGGATGGACTATCTGGAGCGCAAGGGCCTTCTGCAGCCCGGGACGCGGCGCGATGTCCTGGGCAACCGCCTGGTGTGGATCGTCCCTGCTGCGAGCAAGGCGCCGGCGGATCCCCTGGCGGCGCTCGGTCCGCGCGACCGCCTGGCGCTCGCCGACCCGCAGCACGTGCCGGCCGGCAAGTACGCGCGCGCCGCGCTGGAGAAGATGGGGGCGTGGCCCTCGCTGTCGGGCCGCCTCGCTGCCGCGGAAAACGTCCGCGCCGCGCTCGCCCTCGTCGCCCGCGGCGAATGCCCGCTTGGTATCGTCTACGAGACCGACGCCCTTGCCGAGCCGAGGGTGCGCGTCGCCGGCCGCGTCGATGCCCGGCTGCATCCGCCGATCGTCTATCCGGCCGCGGCCGTGCGAGGCGCGCCGGCGGCGGCCGCGAGCTACGTCGAACGGATGAGCCGCTCCCCCGTCTTCGAGCGGCATGGATTCACGCGGCCATGACCGCCGCCGAGCTCGACATCGTGCTCCTCAGCCTGAAGGTCGCCTTCTGGGCCATGCTCGGCACGCTGCCGGTCGCGCTGGTGCTCGCCTTTTGGCTCGCCCGGCGCGAGTTTCCGGGCAAGGCGCTGGTCGACGGCGTGATCAACCTGCCGCTCGTCCTGCCGCCCGTCGTGACCGGCTATCTCCTCCTGCTCACTTTCGGGCGCAACGGCGCGATCGGCGCCTTCCTCGAGCAGCATCTCGGCATCACGTTCGCTTTTCGCTGGAGCGGCGCCGCGCTCGCCGCGGCAGTGATGGGCCTGCCGCTCGCCGTGCGCGCCATGCGCCAGGCCATCGAGGCGATCGACCGGCGCCTCGAAGATGCGGCGGCCACGCTCGGCGCGAGCCCGCCGTGGATCCTCTTGACGGTCAGCCTGCCGCTGGCAGTCCCCGGCATCTTGAACGGCTTGCTGCTTTCCTTCGCGCGCAGCCTCGGCGAATTCGGCGCGACGATCACGTTCGTCTCGAGCATTCCCGGCGAGACGCAGACGCTGCCGCTCGCGATCTACAACTTCACGCAGGTGCCGGGCGGCGACTCGGCGGCGTGGCGGTTGTGCGTGCTCTCGATCGCGCTATCGCTCGGCGCGCTCGTCCTTTCGGAATGGCTGGCGCGCGCGGCGCGCCACAGGGTGCACGCTTGACGCTCGAAGTGGCGATGGCCGCCCGCGCGGGACAACTCGCGCTGGACGTGCAGTTCGCGAGCAGCGCCGCCGTCACGGCGCTCTTCGGCCCGTCCGGGGCCGGCAAGACCAGCGTGCTGAATGCCATTGCCGGCCTTCTCACGCCGTCCCGCGGCCGCATCGTCGCCGACGGGACGGTGTTCTGGGACGCCGCGGGCGTGAACGTGCCGCCGCACGAGCGCCGCGTGGGCTACGTGTTCCAGGAAGGGCGGCTGCTGCCGCACCTCGACGTGCGGGTGAACCTCCTCTATGGCCGCTTCTTCCGGCGAGCGGCCGAGCGCTCGCGCGATTTCGACGCGGTGGTGAGCCTGCTCGACCTGGCCCATCTTCTCGAGCGGCGCCCGCGCCACCTGTCGGGCGGCGAGAAGCAGCGCGTCGCCATCGGCCGGGCGCTGCTCGCGAGCCCGCGCCTGCTCCTCATGGACGAGCCGCTCGCATCGCTCGACGCTCCGCGCAAGAGCGAGATCCTGTACTACATCGAGCGGCTGAGGGACGAGACGCGGGTCCCGATCGTCTATGTCAGCCACTCGGTCGAGGAAGTGGTGCGCCTCGCCGACACGGTCGTGCGCATGGAAGCCGGCCGCGTGGTCGAGGCCGGCCCGATCTTCGGCCGGCTCGAAGGCGGCGCGGTGGTGGAGACACGCGTAGCGAGCCACGACCTGGCGTGGGGTTTGACACGGCTCGCGTTCGCCGGTGGCGAGCTGTACGCCGCCGACGTCGATGCGCTGGTCGGCGAGCGCGTGCGCGTGCGCATCCGCGCTCAGGACGTCTCGCTCGCCGTGTCGCGCCCTAGCGGCGTGAGCATGCTGAACATCCTCGAAGCAACCGTGCGCTCCCTCGACGGCAGCGCCGGCGCCAGCGTCGATGTGCGGCTGGAGCTCGCCGGCGCCGAGCTCCTCGCTCGCGTCACGCGCAAATCGGCGAGCGAGCTCGGAATCGAGCCGGGCAAGCGCGTGTTCGCCCTCATCAAGTCGGTCGCCATCGACCGCCTGAGCGTCGGCTACGCCTGACACGATATATTGCAGTTCCTTCCCGAAAGGCCTCGACCATGGATAGCTATTACAAGCCCGAGCACCTGCCGCAGTTCCCGTCGATCGCCGAGGGCGCGCCGAAGCTCGCCGAGCTCTTCTTCGCCTGGTATGGAGAGGTGTTCAAGCCGGGTGCACTGTCGGCGCGCGAAAAGGCGCTGATCGCGCTCGCCGTCGCGCAGGTCGTGCAATGCCCCTATTGCATCGACGCCTACTCCAAGGAGTCGCTGCAGCAGGGCGCCGACCTCGAGCAGATGACCGAAGCGCTGCACGTCGCCGCGGCGATCCGCGGCGGCGCTTCGCTCGTGCACGGCGTGCAGATGCTCGAGCATGTCCACAAGCAGGTGATGGCGTAGTGGAAGTAAAAGAGCTGAGCGGACCGCGCGCGACCACCTCGCTTGCCTCGCGGCATTCGCCGCTCGCCTCGACTGGCGAGCAGCTGCAGGCGCTGCGACGCGTGCCGGTCAAGGAGTTCCCGGCGCGCCTGCGGCCGGCGGCAATCGAGATCTTCCAGATCAACGTCGGCAAGCTTTGTAACATGACCTGCCGCCACTGCCATGTGGACGCCGGCCCCGACCGCACCGGCGAGATGATGAGTCGCGAGACGGCGCAGCTCTGCCTCGCCGCGCTGGACAGGACGAGCGCCCGTACCGTCGACATTACGGGCGGCGCGCCGGAGCTGAACCCGCATTTCCGTTACCTGGTGGATGCGTGCCTCGAGCGCGGCAAGCATGTGATGGATCGCTGCAACCTGACGGTCCTGCTCACCGGCCCGTGCCGCGACCTGCCGGAATGGTTCGCGGCGCGCGGCGTGGAGATCGTCTGCTCGCTGCCGCACTATCGCCGGCGCAACACCGACATCCAGCGCGGCGACGGCACGTTCGAGAAATCGATCGAGGCGCTGCGGCGCCTGAACGCCGTCGGGTACGGCAAGGGCGATCCCCGCCGCCGGCTCACGCTGATGCACAACCCGGTGGGCGCCTTCCTCGCCGGCGACCAGAAGTCGATGGAGCGCGAATGGAAGGAAGGCCTCGCCGCCCACCACGGTGTCAGCTTCGACGCGCTGATCGCGCTCAACAACATGCCGATCTCGCGCTTCCTGGAATGGCTGCAGACCTCCGGCAACCTCGAGCGCTACATGGAAGTGCTGGTCAACGCCTACAACCCGGGCACGGTGCAAGGGCTGATGTGCCGCAACACGCTTTCGATCGGCTGGGACGGCCGCATCTACGACTGCGACTTCAACCAGATGCTGGAGCTCGACGCGCGTTATCCCGACGGCCGTGCCGCGCACATCCGCGATTTCGACCCCGCGCAGCTCGCCGCGCGCTCGATCGTCACCGCGCGCCACTGCTTCGGCTGCACCGCCGGCGCCGGCAGCTCCTGCGGCGGGGCCATCGCCTAAGTACTGTCGTTCGCCGAGGCGCGGCGTTGAAGGGCATCGCGCTACGATTGGCTCTTTAGGAGAAATGCGATGACCGCCTACGTGATCGGCGACATTGAGGTGACGGATCAGGGCATCTACGACGACTACCGCAAGCAGGTGCTGGCGACGGTCGAGAAATACGGTGGCCGCTTCGCGGTGCGTGGCGGCAAGGTCGAGCCGCTCGAGGGCGGCTGGACGCCCAAGCGCATCGTGCTGCTGGAATTCCCGAGCTTCGAGCAGGCGCAGAAGTGGTACCGCTCGCCCGAGTACGCGCCGCTCATCAAGCTGCGCCAGAAGGGCGCGCGCGGCCGGCTGCTGATCGTCGAAGGCGCCTAGTACCAAAAGGAAGGGCGCCTTTGCGGCGCCCTTCCACCCCTCCTCCTCACTGGTCGGGGCGCGCTGCTATTTTTTCCCCATCGCGGCGTGGTTCTTCTTCCAGTTCGCCACCGCCTTGTCCTGCGCCTTCGCGAGGTCGGCAGCGTCCTTCGCCTTCGTCGCCGCGGCCTTGTCGGCCTCCGCCTTCTTCTCGGCGTCGGTCTTGGCCGGCGGCGGCGGCAGCTTGGCCTGCGACGCGGCGAACGCGCCGAGCATCAGCCCGGCGGCAAGGATGGTAAGAGCTTTCTTCATGGCTTCTCCTTCATCGGCGGGCTGCCGCGGGTAGGGCAACGCCGGCAGGTGCCCGGCGGCCCGACTTCACTTCCTCGTACCAGATGCTGTGGTGCTCCTTGGCCCACGTCTCGTCGGTCCAGCCGTGGCGCATGTTGTCGTAGGTATGCGCGACGCCGATGGTCCCCATGTAGATGTGGCCGAGCGACGCGGCGATATAGAGCACGGCCGCCGAGACGTGCCAGATCCAGGCGACCTGCATCGTCGCGCGCGTCTGGTCGAAGTTGGGGAAGAGCAGCACGAGGCCGCTCCACGCCATGACGATGCTCAGCCCGAGCACGCCGGCCCAGAACCAGATCTTCTCGCCGGCATTGAAGCGCCCGGACGGGATGTGCTCGCTCTTCAGGAAGAAGGCCCACGCGCGCCGCAGCCACATGAAGTCGTAGCGGCGCCAGAGGTTGTCCCGCGCCCAGATCACCACCATCACGGCCGCCGAGACGATGAACAGCGGGGCGATGAAATTGTGGACGTTCTTGCCGAGGTAGGTGAGCCAGGCGAAGAGCGTGTAGCCGATCACCGGAAGGAGCACGTGCTTGCCGAAGAACATGATGAGCCCGGAGAGGCCGAGCAGGCAGAAGCTGATCGCCGTCGACCAGTGGACCGTCATCTCGAAGGGCGTGAATCGGCGCATCTGGCGGCCGGAGAGCGGCTCGCTCAGCCTGACCGGCCCCTTCCAGAGGTAGAGGCCGAGGATGGCCGCGATCACGAGCACGAGCAGCCAGCCGCCGTAGAACGTCACCGGGCCGTTGCGGATGCTGCGCCAGGTGTCGCCGGCCGACTGGATCAGCACGCCGGCCTCCGGCCCCTTCACGCTGCTGGTGGTGTACTCCGCCTTGCCCGAGCGCACCTCGCGGTAGAACGGCGCATTGTTGCCCGGCTGGGTGACGGCGCGCTGCTGCTGGTCCTTGACGTTCTGCTCCGTGGTGGCCTGCGGGACCTGCTGCGACTGCGACTGCGCGCTCGCCGCCGCGGCGAGGAAAAGGGACAGCAACAGGACTATTACCCTCATCTCTCCTCCGTGCCCGCCGCTACTGGCCGATGCGCTTGTATTCGTTCTGGGCCATCTGGCGGTGCTTGATGCTGTCTTCCCAGCTCGCGCGGTCGCCCTGCTTCCACTCGCCGCCGCGCCATTCCGCCGGCAGCGGCGAATTGTCCCAGGAGCGGTTGTCCGGCTTGCCCTGGTACTTGCCCTGCTTGTAGACGACGACCTGCTCCTTCTCGCCGCACGCCGCGAGCGCAAAGAGCGCCATCAGGAGGACGACCGTTCTCATGATTTCCGCCCAGGCTGGGGTTGCTGTACCGGCGGCTGGGCGCCCGGCTTCACGCCGTAGGCCGAGCTCCAGCCCCACAGGTCGGCGCCGCGGCCGCGGCGCAGCACGCGCTCGCGGTAGATGTCGGCGATCACGTCGCCGTCACCGCCGAGTAGCGCCTTGGTCGAGCACATCTCGGCGCACGCCGGCAGCTTGCCCTCGGACAGGCGGTTGCGGCCGTACTTCTGGAATTCCGCTTCGCTGCGGTCCGGCTCCGGGCCGCCCGCGCAGAACGTGCACTTGTCCATCTTGCCGCGCAGGCCGAAGGCGCCCGCCTGCGGGAACTGCGGCGCGCCGAACGGGCAGGCGTAGAAGCAGTACCCGCAGCCAATGCAGAGGTCCTTGTCGTGCAGCACCACGCCGTCGTCGGTGCGGTAGAAGCAGTCCACCGGGCACACCGCCATGCAGGGCGCGTCCGAGCAGTGCATGCAGGCGACCGAGATCGACTTCTCGGCGCCCACCACGCCGTCGTTCAGCGTGACGACGCGGCGACGGTTCACGCCCCACGGCACCTCGTTCTCGTTCTTGCACGCAGTCACGCAGCCGTTGCACTCGATGCAGCGCTCGGCGTCACACAGAAATTTCATTCTCGCCATGGCTTATCCCCTTATGCCTTTGCGACCTGGCAAAGCGTCGTCTTGGTTTCCTGCATCAGCGTGATGCGGTCGTAGCCGTACGTGGTGGCGGTGTTCACCGCCTCGCCGCGCACGATCGGCGCCGAGCCGTCCGGGTAGTAGGGCAGCATGTCCTCGCCCTGCCACCAGCCGGCGAAGTGGAACGGCATGAAGATCGTGTCGGGGCCTACGCCCTCGGTGACCTTCGCCTTCACCTTGAGCTTCGGGTGGCTGCCGTCGCCGTTGCGGCCCGGCGTGCTGAGCCACACGTATTCGCCGTTGCGGATGCCGCGGTCGGCGGCGGCCTTCGGATTGATCTCGATGAAGGCGTCCTGCTGCAGCTCGGCGAGCCACGGGTTGGAACGCGTCTCGTCGCCGCCGCCTTCGTACTCGACCAGGCGCCCGCTCGTCAGGATGAGCGGGAACTTCTCGTACATCTTGTCCGCCACCGCCTTCTGCTGCACCGTCTTGAAGAGGGTCGGCAGGCGCCACAGCACCTTCACGTCGTCGTGCGTCGGGTACTGCTCGACGAGCTTCGCGCTCGGGCTGAAGAGCGGCTCGCGGTGCTGCGGAATGGCGTCCGGCCAGTTCCACACCACGGCGCGCGCCTTGGCGTTGCCGAACGGCGTGCAGCCATGCTTCATGGCGACGCGCTGGATGCCGCCCGACAGGTCGTTCGCCCAGGTCTTCCCCTCGGCGGCCTTCTTCTCTTCATCGGTGAGCTCGTCCCACCAGCCGAGCTTCTTCAGCAGCACATGGTCGAACTGCGGATAGCCCGTGGTGATCTCGCTGCCCTTGTTGGCGACGCCGTCCTCGGCAAGGAGGTTGACGCCGTCCTTCTCCACGCCGAAGAGGGCGCGGAAGGCGTGGCCGCCGTCCATCGGGTGCTTGTGCGTGTCGTAGAGGAGCGGCGTGCCCGGGTGCTTGATCTTGTCGGTCCCGTAGCACGGCCACGGCAGCCCGAAATAATCGCCGGTGAGGTCGTAGCCGGTCTTCGCGTCCTTGCCGCCGCGCGCGCGCGTCGTCTTCACGTCGAAGACGTGCATGTTGCGCATATGGGCCTGCAGGCGCTCGGGCGACTGGCCGGTATAGCCGATGGTCCAGCAGCCGCCGTTGATCTCGTACTTCAGCACGTCTTCCATCGACGGCTCGTCCATGCCGCCCTTGCCCTTCACCAGGCGGATCTGCTGCTTGCCGTCCTTCTTGCCGACGAACTGGTCGCCGAAGCCGAGCTTGCTGGCGAGCTGGTACATGATCATGTGGTCGGTGCGCGATTCGAAGAGCGGCTCGACCACGCGCTCGCGCCACTGCAGCGAGCGGTTGGAAGCCGTCACCGAGCCATCGGTCTCGAACTGCGTCGCCGCCGGCAGCAGGTAGGCGCCGTCCTTGCGCACCTTGGCGAACATGGCGGCGCTTGCCGAGGGATAAGGATCGATGACGACCATCAGGTCGATCTTCTTCATCGCCTCGATCATTTCCGAGCCGCGCGACTGCGAGTTCGGCGCATGGCCCCAGAAGAAGATCATGCGCAGGTTCGAGTCCTGGTCGATGGCCTCGTTCTTCTCCATCACGCCGTCGATCCAGCGCGACACCGTCATGCCGGGCTTGGCCATCAACGCCTCGGAGGCGTACTGCTTCTTCAGCCACTCGAGGTCGACGTTCCACACCTTGGCCCAGTGGGTCCACGAGCCCGGCACCGCGACCGGGTAATAGCCGGGCAGCGTGTCGGGATTCGGGCCTACGTCCGTCGCGCCCTGCACGTTGTCGTGGCCGCGGTAGACGTTGCAGCCGCCGCCCGAGCGCCCGACGTTGCCGAGCGCAAGCTGGACGATGTTGGTCGCCCGCACGATGCCGTTCGCGTTGGTGTGCTGCGTCTGGCCCATCGCCCAGATGATGAAGCCGGGCCGGTTCTCGGCCATCGTCTTCGCCACCAGGTACACCTGGTCCTCGGGCACGCCGGTCGCCTCGGCCACCTTCTCCGGCGTCCACTTCTCCATCACTTCCTTGCGCACCTGGTCCATGCCGTAAACGCGGTCATGGATGTACTGCTTGTCTTCCCAGCCGTTCTTGAAGATGTGGTAGAGCACGCCGAAGAGGAACGCCACGTCGCTGCCGGAGCGATGGCGCACGTAGAGGTCCGCTTTCGCCGCGGTGCGCGTGAAGCGCGGGTCGACGACGATCACCTTGCAGCCGTTCTCCCGCGCGTGGATCGTGTGCAGCATCGACACGGGGTGCGCCTCGGCCGCGTTCGAGCCGAGGAACATGAGCGACTTCGAGTTCTGCTCGTCGTTGTACGAGTTGGTCATCGCACCGTAGCCCCAGGTCTGGCCGAGGCCCGCCACGGTCGTGGAGTGGCAGATGCGCGCCTGGTGGTCGGTGTTGTTCGAGCCCCAGAGCCGCGCCCACTTGCACAGCAGCTCCGACTGCTCGTTGTTGTGCTTCGAGGAGCCGACCAGGAACAGCGAATCCGGGCCGCTCTGCTTGCGGATCTCGAGCATCTTCTTCGAGATCTCGTCGTACGCCTGGTCCCACGACACGCGCTTCCACTTGCCGCCCTCGAGCTTCATCGGGTACTTGAGGCGGTGCGAGTCGTGCGTCATGCCGTGCTCGCGCACCGAAGCGCCTTTCGCGCAGTGCGCGCCGAGGTTGATCGGCGAGTCGAACACCGGCTCCTGGCGGATCCACACGCCGTTCTGCACCACCGCGTCGATCGCGCAGCCGACGGAGCAGTGCGTGCACACCGTGCGTTTCACCTCGACCTTGCCCTCGTCGGCCTTCGCCTGCGCCTTCTGGATCACCGAGAACGGCAGCTGCGAGGCCACCGCACCCGCGCCGGCGCTCACGCCGGTGCGCTTGAGGAAGGTGCGGCGATCCATGGTTTTCGCCAGCGCGCCATTCAGGACGCGCGAAAGCCGCGCTTGCGGCGAAGCAGTGCTCGTCGCTTTGCGAGTCAGCAGCATGACGGTCTCCTCAGACCTTGGTGGTGCGGTAGTAGTTAGACACGTGCGCGCTGGACTGGTAGCCCTGCGTGGCACGCTTATCGTTCGAGGTGGGGGTGGGCTTCGATGACTTCGACTGGCTCGCTACCACTGCGGCCGCGGTGGCGACACCGCCGGCGCTCGCTGCAAGTAGGAAATTCCGGCGGGATAACTTCTTCGTGCGCTCGCTCATCATCGCCTCTATTTAGTTATGACAACCGTGCTCGTGAATCAGCTTACATGCGGCTTGCTTGGCGATTCTAGAGCATTTCAAAAGCGGACTGCTCCAATGAAAAGAACGTTTTGCCCAGGCGTCCGGCCGACTTGTAGAAGGAGCCGAGCTCGCTGCGCTCTATTGCGGCGCACAACGACTCGAAGTTCGGCCGGATCCAGCGGTCGAAGAATCGTTTCTGCACGGCAAGGTCCACCTGTTGCTCTGCAATAAGGTGGCGCATCACATCGCACAGCGCCGCTATGTGATCTTCGGGTTCACCGGCATCGCTGCGCCGCGCAAGTCCGAGCGCGGCGAGCTCGCTGCGCAGGTGCGCGAGCGGCGTCTCATTCGAATACTTAAGGGAATACGCGCTCGCATAAAGTGTGATGGGCGCCTTGCCGGTT
>DATMIG010000078.1:0-3468 GCA_035554335.1 Burkholderiales bacterium | reverse complement strand
GGCCACCCACTACGCCACCGACCGCGTCACGATCGAGCGCGCCGTGGTCGAGATCCGCGACGAGCTCGAGCTCCGCTGCAAGGAGCTGGAGGAGCAGGGCAAGCTGCTCGAGTCGCACCGCCTGCGCCAGCGCACCCAGTTCGACATGGAGATGCTGCGCGAGCTCGGCTTCTGCAACGGCATCGAGAACTACTCGCGCATCCTCGACGGCCGCGCTCCGGGCGAGCGGCCGTTCTGCCTGCTCGACTTCTTCCCGGACGACTTCGTCACGTTCATCGACGAGTCGCACCAGACCGTGCCGCAGATCGGCGCGATGTACAACGGCGACCGCTCGCGCAAGGAGACGCTCGTCGAGTACGGCTTCCGGCTGCCGAGCGCGCTCGACAACCGCCCGCTGCGGTTCGACGAGTGGCGCCAGCGCGCGAAGCAGACGATTTACGTGTCGGCGACTCCCGCGGACTGGGAGCTCAACGAGGCGAAGGGCATCGTCGTCGAACAGATCATTCGCCCGACCGGCCTGCTCGATCCCGAGGTCGAGGTTCGCCCGGTCGCTCACCAGGTCGACGATCTGCTCGCCGAGATCCGCCAGCGCACGGCCGACGGCGACAAGGTACTCGTCACGACGCTGACGAAGCGCATGGCCGAAGAGCTGACCGAATATCTATCCGAGCACGGCGTGAAGGTGCGCTACCTGCATTCGGAAGTGGAGACGGTCGAGCGGGTGGAGATCATCCGCGACCTGCGGCTCGGTGAATTCGACGTGCTGGTGGGCATCAACTTGCTGCGCGAAGGCCTCGACCTGCCCGAGGTGTCGCTGGTCGCCATCCTCGACGCGGACAAGGAAGGCTTCCTGCGCTCCGAGCGCTCGCTCATCCAGACCATCGGCCGCGCCGCGCGGCACCTGAACGGCACCGCGATCCTGTACGCCGACCAGGTGACCGATTCGATCAAGCGCGCGCTCGCGGAAACCGATCGCCGCCGCAAGAAGCAGGTGGACTACAACGAGGTGCACGGCATCACGCCGAAGGGGGTGATGAAGCGCATCAAGGACCTGATCGACGGCGTGTACGAGACCGAGGATCTCAAGGCGGCGGAGGAGGCCGGTCGCTACGAGGCGATGTCGCAGAAGCAGCTGTCGCGCGAGATCAAGGTGCTGGAGAAGAAGATGCTCTCCCACGCCCGCAACCTCGAGTTCGAGGAGGCGGCGAAGGTGCGCGACCAGCTCGCCGAGCTGAAGAAAAAGGTCTTCGGTGTCGCGCTGGCTTCGGAATAGCGCGCTCCTGCTCGCCATCGCGCTCGCCCCCGCGTGGGCGGACGATGCCGTCCAGGTCACCGCGGTGCGCCATCCGGTCGACAAGTCGTACCGCAAGATGGTGCAGGGCATGGATCTCTTCGAGGACATGCACGCGGTCGCGCCGAAGGCGACGCTGCGCTACCGCCTCTACGCGCGGAAGCGCGGCACCGACATGCACATCGGCGCGCTCTACGTGGTGGGCGACCAGGTCGACATGGCCATCCCGGTCGCCGCGGACAACACCTTCACGCTGCGGCGTGGCCTGCCCGAGGATGCGCTCGTGCGCTCCGAGCGCCGCGCCGACACCATGACCTGGCGCGCGGACATCCGCACCCCGGGCCTGCCGCCGGACACGCGGCGGCTCGGCGACTTGCGCCTCGAGTGCCTGGTGGGCATGCAGGCCGGGCTCGTGTCGCAATATCCGAGCTTCCTCTCGCGGTTCTTCCAGCTCCTGCAGAGCCCTCGCGAATTCTGCGGCCGTGCCGAGGTGCCTTACCTGTTCTTCGCCGAGCGGCCGCTCTTCGCCGTGACACTCGATTCGGGCGAGCACCGCCGCACCGTCTCGGTCGGCAATCTCTACGCCGGGATCGCGCACGGCCGCACGCCCGAAGAAGAGCGCAAATACTGCGATTGCGAGGCCCTCCTCGATCGCGCGTACACGCTGCCGCTCGGCGACCGCAGCTGGCCCGACGAGACGCTCGTCCATCTGGAGTACATGGACGCGGCAAAACCGCCGCCGGACGCGTACGCCATGTTCGTCGGTGCGCCGAAGGACGAGGTGCGTAGTGCTTTCGGTGACGGGAAGGTTCTGACATTCGATAACGGATACGAGTTGTGGGCGTACGACTTCGGGCCGGCGCAGAAACCCGCGCTGCAGCGCGAGGAGCTGGTGTTGCTTTTTGACCGCAGCAACACGGTGGTCGCCGCGCGGCATCGCGACTAGCGGAATTTTGACCTTCGGCGGGGCGCCGCGGCATCGGCACAGTAGTGCCGATGGTCTGGAAACTCCGCCTCTTCTGGCATGGCCTCGACAAGGTCGCCCTTGCGGTGGCGCTGGTGCTCGGCGCCGTGGTCGGTGCGCTGGCGATCGCCGCGAGCGCCGTATTCGTCCAGCGCGACGCGAAAGCCGCAGCCGTGCGCGACTTCGACGCGCGCAGCCTCGAGTGCCTTGCGCTGAACGTCTATTACGAGGCGCGCGGCGAATCGCTCGCCGGCCAGTACGCCGTGGCCGAGGTGACCATGAACCGCAAGTCGGCGCTCGGCTTTCCCAAGACGCTGTGTGACGTGGTGTACCAGAAGGGCGCCTTCTCCTGGACCGAAGAAAAGCTCGACCAGCCCGGCGGCGCCGAATGGCAGCGCGCGATCAGGGTAGCGCAAGACACCTATTACCGGCGTCGCGCGCCGGCATTGCCGGGCGCGCTCTATTACCACGCGACCTACACCCGCCCCGCATGGGCGAAGGAGCGCGAGCGCGTGGCCCGCATCGGCGGCCACATCTTCTATCGCTAGCGGCGCCTCGGCGCCGGCTTGAAGAAGCGGATGCCGGGCTTCAGCTGTTCGTAGACCAGATAGTGCGTGCGATCCATGCCGTTCGCGCGGTACGTGGCCTGGGCCCGGCGGTTGCGGCGCTCGACGTAGAGACGAAAGCCGCACACTGCGCGTTTTTTCGCCGCCTGCGCCTGCAAATGGCGATAGAGGCGGCGATAGACGCCGCGCCGGCGGAATGCTGGCCGCACGTAGACGCTCTGGATCCACCAGAAGTCGCCGTTTCGCCAGTCGCTCCATTCCCGCGTCACCATCAGCGCGGCAATCACCTCGCCGTCGAGCTCCGCCACCATATAAAAGCCGGAATCCGGCCGGCGCAGAAGTCCGCGCACGCCGGCGCGGATGACGCTGGACAGGAGCACCTTGCCTTCGGTCTCGAGCGCCATGGCGCTGTTGAATTCAACGAGCGCCCGCGCATCGCGCAGCGCGGCGCGGCGGATCTTCAGGTCCATGCGTTATCTTAGGGCGCGTGAATGTCCTGTTCGTCTGTACCGGCAACATCTGCCGCTCGCCGACCGCGGAAGGCGTGCTGCGCGCGCTCGCCGCGCGCGAGGGGATGGAGCTCCATATCGAGTCGGCCGGCATCGGCCGCTGGCACGTCGGCTGCGCGCCGGACGAGCGCGCCCAGC
>DATMIG010000077.1:0-5818 GCA_035554335.1 Burkholderiales bacterium | reverse complement strand
GCCCGCCCAGGTGCGCGTGGCGCGCGCGAGCCGCACGGCGTAGTCGAGCACCGCGTCGTCGACGCGCAGGCTCGCTGCGATGCTCTGCAGCGTGAGCACGGTCGAGGGCTTCACCAGCTGCGAGACCGCCTCGACGTCGAGCCGGTCGCCGACCTTGCCTTCGGTGACGTGGCGCACCATCGCGGCTTCTTCGGCCTGCGTCGGGTAGTCGATGCGCACCTTGACGAGGAAGCGGTCGAGCTGCGCCTCGGGCAGCGCGTAGGTGCCTTCCTGCTCGATCGGGTTCTGCGTGGCGAGCACCATGAACGGCGGCTCGAGCGGGTGCGCCTGGCCTTCGATCGTCACCTGGCCTTCCTGCATGACTTCGAGGAGTGCGGCCTGCGTCTTCGCCGGGGCGCGGTTGATCTCGTCGGCCAGCAGCAAATTGACGAAGACCGGCCCGCGCCGCGCGGTGAATACCTGGTTCTTCGGGTCGTAGAGCGTGTGGCCGGTGACGTCGGCCGGCATCAGGTCGGGCGTGAACTGGATGCGGCCGAACGTGCCGCTGAAGGTGCGCGCCAGCGCACGCACGAGGAGCGTCTTGCCGAGGCCGGGCACGCCGTCGATCAGCACGTGGCCGCCGGCGAGGAGCGCCGCCAGCACCGCGTCGACGACTTCCTTCTGCCCGATGAGCGCCTTCGCCACCTCGGTGCGCATGGCGGCGGCGACCTTGGCCGCCTGGGCGAATTGTTCTGGGCTGTTCATTTGCCTCCCCTGTCCAATGCGCGGTGCACGCGCTGCGCGCGCTGCACCGTGCGGATGAAATCGTGCCCGCGCATCGCGCCGGAGGCGGCGAGGAACTGCGCCGCCTCCTCGGGCGGGATGCCGGTGAGCGCGGCCAGCCGGTCCCGTTTCTCGTTCATGGATGAAACCGCGAAATCGGGCTGCGAGCGCACGATGCGTCGCAACGCCGCGTCGCGCGCCGCGACGACGAGCCGCGCGCGCAAACCCTGCGACCAGAAATAGCGTCCGCTCGCGCGCAGGTGGTCGAGGAGGCGCCGGCGCGAGGGCGGCGCGTCCGGGACGATCGGCCCGAAGCGCGGGCCGATGTGCCACAGCCAGAGCGCGAGCAGCAGGCCCGCGGCGATCAGCGCGAGCGGCGCCTGCTCGAGGAGGAAGCCGGTAAGCGAGAGGCGCTCGGGATGGAAGAAGACCTGCAGCTCTTTCGCCGGCGTGAGCGCCATCACCTGCCAGAGGAGCTCCGCGTTGCCCGGCTGGCCGATCAGCCGGTTGCGCGCGAAGGCGAGGCTGGTCGCCACGGTCACCATGCCCCTGCCGCGCGGAAAGGAAAGCAGCTTGTCGCCGACCTGCAGGCTCGGCATCACCGCCGGCGCTTCGAGCGAGAACCGATCCGGAAAGAGCGGCTTCGCCAGCGGCTTGCCGTTGCCGGTGCGCTTGACCTGCAACGCATCGAGCAGCGGGTCGTCGACGCCGAGGAACTCCGCTTCCACCACCAGATGGTTGCCGGCCTGCGCCCAGGCGAGGAGCCGGCTCGAGCGCGCCGCGTCGATCGACTGGCGCCGGTTCGGCACGAGCAGGATGCCGGGAGCGAGCTTGTCGAGCTCCGGCAGCGAGCGCAGCTCGCGCGCGCGAAGCCCCATGCGTTCGGCGAAACGCTCGGCGGCGAGGAAATCGCGCAGGCGCGCCTCGCCGCTCGGCGGCACGTGCTCGGTCACCGGGATGCGGTCGAACGTGCTGAAGAACCACGCCGTGCCGAGCGCAAGCAGCGCGATCACGCCGAGCCACGCGAGGCGCTGCTTCATAGCGCGGCGTAGCCTTGCGCGAGCGCTTCGATTGCCTGCGGCGCAGGCACGCGCTCCGCGTAGGCGCAAGAGCGCCACGCGTCGACGAGCTGCCGCAGATAGTCGGACGGCGCGAGCGCCAGCACCTCGAGCTCGGTATGGCTGGCGTGGAGCTCGACCCCGCGCTCGTGGACGAGGCGCGAGAGCGAGCCGCGATAGAGGAGGGCGAGCGCCTGGCGAGGCTGGCCTTCGCGCAGCAATCGCAGGGCCGCCGCCGGCACGTCGACGGGCAGCGTCTCCGGCGCGAGCTCCATGCCGAACAGCGCGGCCGGCGCCTGGTAGGGCTCGGGCACCGGCTCGCGGCCGAAGCGCGGCAGCGTGCGCACGATCCACCAGAGGAGGTACGCGACCGCTGCCACGACGAGCGCCCACAGCACGTACTGCACGAGCTTCGCGATCCACGCCGCGAAGGTGAAGTCGGGCATGGTCGGCTTGGCGTCGGAGCCGCGCGGAATCCAGCGCATCACCTCGCGGTCGTGGCCGAACTCGGGCGCCTTCAAGACTTCCGCGATTTCCTTCCGCGGATCCTTTTCCTGCGCGAAGGTGCCCAGCGGGAGGGCGCCGATTACGAGGAGCAGGATGACGGGCGCAGCGCGGGCGGCGATGCGCCGGAGCGCGACCTCGAGGTCCCAGCCTTCGAGCAGCGTGCGGCGGTTCAGGTACAGCGCGAAGCCGGCCGCGACGTAAAACGGCTCGACGACGAGGATTGCTCCCGCGTAAGCGAGGACGTCGGCATAGTTCCACGCGGTGCCGGTGGCGAGCGCATCGAAGAAGTCGCGCGTCTCCACCGCCGACGCCGGCAGCAGCATGGTGGCGAGGAGCTGCAGCGACCAGTAAACCACCGCCTCGAAATGCAGGCAGATCACCGTCAGCCACACGGCGTAGCTGCGGCCGCGGCGGGCGAGGACGCTGCGCCGCTCGCGCGCCGCGGCGCCGCGCTGGCCCTCGAGCTGCACCACCGGCAGGTGGAACGAGCGCGCCATGTCGAAGCGGCCGAAGGTCAGCGCGCGGAAGAGCCCGCTCGCCAGCCATTCGCGCGTGTGCGCGAACGTCGCCCGCACGCCCTGCAGATCGCCGAACACGGCGCGAGAGAGGACGTGAAGCACGGCCCGGTCGTATACCGGCTTCAGCCACCAGATGAGGACGAGCGCCACCAGCGGGTGGGAGAACCACCCCGCCACGCCGAGGGAAACGATCGAAACGAGCACGAGCGCGGCCAGGTGCACGCCGTACGCCTGCTGCCACCAGCGCTGCAGCATGGCGAGGCCGAGATCGATCGCCTCCCACGGCGTACGCGGGCGAAGCTCGACCGCGATGTCAGTGGGCTGCACGGCGTCCGGCGAAGAGGAAATAGCCGAGTAGCACGGCCCAGCCGAGGATGCCGACCGCGATCTTCAGCGTCGGCGGCAGCGCGGTATGCGGCGACCAGAACGCCTCGACGAACGCGGCGGCGAAGAACATGATCGCGGCGCCGTACATGATGCGCACCGCCGGCTTCGCCGCTGCGACGAGCGCGCTCTTGCGGCTGCGCTTGCCCGGCGCGATGACCGCGAGGCCGAGGCGCAGGCCGGCCGCGCCGGAGAACACGATGGCGACGAGCTCGAGCGACGAGTGTCCCGCTACGAACGACCAGAACGTGGCGGCGTAGCCGATTTGGGTCAGATAGCCCGCCACCGAGCCGATGATCACGCCGTTGGAGGCGAGGAACCACACCGAGCCGACGCCGGCGAGGAGCCCGCCGGCGAAGGTCTGGAAGCCGATGCGCACGTTGTTCCAGATGTAGAAGCCGAACATCATCACGTTGGTGTCGGCCGCGCGCATGCCGAGCCGCTTGCTCGCCGGGTCGTACATCTGCTGGAAGCCGGCGATCTGCTCCGGCGGCAGGAGGTAGTGGACGAACTCCGGGAACTGCTGCAGCACGGCGATGAGGAGCAGGAACGGCCCGAAGAAGAGGATCGCCGCGGCGCCGACCAGGCGCCATTCCGAGCGCACCAGCGCGGCGAAGCCGCCGAGCAGGAACTCGCGCACCGCCTGCGTCTCGCGCCGCCGGTTACGGTAGAGCGCGTGGTGGCCGCGCAGCGCGAGGCCGTTCAGCCGGTCGATGAGGTCGGGGCTGTACTGCCGGTCCATGGCGAGCGCGAGCGTCTGGCAGAGCCGCCGGTAACGCGCGGGCATCTCGGCCGCAGGAAACGGCGTCGGCTCGGCGCCATCGAGGAATTTCTCGAACGCCTGCCAGTCGGCGCCGTGCTCGGCCTCGAACGACGCCTGCCTCACTGCCGGCCCGCGATGTAGTTCGCCATGCCGATCAGTCTTGCGGCCGCGCGAGTGCCGTCGAGGTTGGCCACCAGCGGCGTGGGCAGCTCCGCCAGCTCCTCCACGCGCTCTTTGGTGAGCGTCGCCGAGCGCTCGGCGAGCTCGAGCAGCGCGCGCTGTTCGGCCAATTGCAGCGAGATGGGCGGAACCACCGCCGGCGCCTCCGGGATTTTCTTCGCGGCGGCGCGACGCTCCTGCTGGTAGACGACCACTGTGCCCGCCGCTAGGTCGCCGAGGCGCTTGAAGTCGCGGTTCATGAGCATCGCGACGAGGCCCAGGCCGTACAGCACCGGCAGGAAGTCCGCCGCGCGCAGCAGGTTCCGGGTGAGCGCCGCCGGCCAGCGCACCGGCGTGCCGTCGTCATTCAGCACCATGAGGCCCATCGCGCGCTTGCCGGGCGTCTGCCCGCGCCACGCCGCCTCGAGCCACGCCGGCAGCAGCCACTCGACGAAGAACGCCGTGAGGAGCACCACGCCCCATCCGGCGCGGCCGAGCTGCAGGAAGAGGAAGCTGATGCCGACCACCAGCGCGATGCGCAGCGCGAGGTCGATCGCCCACGCCGCCGCACGCGGCACCGGCCCCGCCAGATGCAGCGTGAGTTCGATTCCTTCAGGTGTCGCGACTCGACGGGTGGTGTCGAGCATCGGATGCCTCCCGAAGCGGATTCTAGTTGTTGAGGCTGACCCCCTGATAAGGGGGTCGCGAGCGAAGCGAGCGGGGGGTTTTAGATGGTCAGCCGTTTAACGTGCATTGCGTTGAATAGGAATGGCGCATCAGCCTTTCATCCCATACCGCCGCGCCCTCAAAGCCGATTCCCAATCACTTCGTCGCGATCCCACTCCGGCGGAGCGAAAGCTATGGTTCGAGTACTTGCGGGAGCTGCCAGTCCGATTCACAAGGCAGAAGCCGCTCGGCCATTACATCGCTGACTTTTACTGCGCGAGCCGCCTATTGGTTATCGAAGTGGACGGCGACAGTCATTTCACCGATCCAGGCATTGCGCGCGATGACAGGCGTACGGCCGCGCTTGAGGGCAAGGCATCCGAGTCATCCGGGTAACGAATCGGGAAGTGATGGATCAGTTCGAGCGGGTCTGCCAGCGGATTGCGGACGCACTGGAAAAAACCTAAACCCCCCGCTCGCTTCGCTCGCGACCCCCTTATCAGGGGGTCGAGCCGAACCGGCTATCCCCGGCGCATCGAGTCGAAGAACTCGGAGTTCGCCTTGGTGGCGCGCAGCTTGTCGATCAGGAATTCGGCCGCCTCGAGCTCGTCCATCGGGAAGAGCAGTTTGCGCAGCACCCAGATCTTCTGCAGCACGGGCGCGTCGATCAGCAGCTCCTCGCGGCGCGTGCCGGAGCGGTTGACGTTGATCGCCGGGTAGATGCGCTTCTCGTGCATGCGGCGGTCGAGGTGGACCTCGAGGTTGCCGGTGCCCTTGAATTCCTCGTAGATCACGTCGTCCATGCGGCTGCCGGTGTCGATCAGCGCCGTGGCGATGATGGTGAGCGAGCCGCCTTCCTCGACGTTCCTCGCCGCGCCGAAGAAGCGCTTTGGCTTCTGCAGCGCATTGCTGTCGAGCCCGCCGGAAAGCACCTTGCCCGATGGTGGAATCACGGTGTTGTAGGCACGCGCGAGGCGCGTGATCGAGTCGAGCAGGATGAC
>DATMIG010000076.1:0-5373 GCA_035554335.1 Burkholderiales bacterium | reverse complement strand
CACCTGGCGGCTGCCCGGCTGCAGGAACGCCGCTTCCTCCGGCTCGCAGAATTTCCCTTCCGGCGTCTTCGGGCACTTCAGCACCGAGAAGATGGTGCCGACCGAGATGTTGACGTCGATGTTCGACGAGCCGTCGAGCGGATCGATCAGCAGCAGGTATTCGCCGCGCTTGTACGGCTCGGTGATCGGGACGGGCTTCTCCTCTTCCTCGGAGGCGAAGGCGGCCAGGTTGCCGCCCCAGACGTTCGCCTCGAGCAGGATCTCGTTCGACAGCACGTCGAGCTTCTTCTGGATCTCGCCGTGCACGTTGCTCGCCCCGGCGGCGCCGTGGCCGTCGGCGAGCGCGCCCTTGTTGACGCGCGTGCTGATCGCCTTGCAGGCGCGGGCGATCGTTTCGAGGAGCAGCCGCAGGTCGGCGTTGATCAGGTTCTGCTGCTGGCGGCCGACGAGGAATTGCGTGAGGGTTACGCGTCGCATGGCGGGCAGATTCTAACTCTCATTCCTGGGGTGCCGGGTGCGCGCGAACCACGCTCCGCCGAGGAGCATGAGCGCGATCAGCGCGAATACCGGCACCATGCCGAGCGCGGCGGAGATCGCGCCCGAGGCGAGCGGAATCGAAGTCTGGCTGATGTTCAGCATGGTGGTGCGGATGCCGACCGCCTCGCCCTGGCGACCGGGCGGCGACGCCTCGTAGAGCAGCGCCATGATCACCGGCTGCGACGCGCCGAGGCCGAGGCCGAGCATGAACGAGAGCGCCATGAGCAGCGGCACGCTCTCGACGAACGGGAAGAGGAAATACGCCACGCCGGCCACCGACATGGCCGAGCTGATGAGGATCCACGCTTTCACGTGCCGCACGAGCTGCGTCAGCACCGCGCGCACGACGAAGGTGGCGAAGGCGAACGTGGACATGATGATGCCGATGGTGCCGGCGGCAAGGCCGATGCGGTTGCCGTACACCGGCATGAGGAAGGAATAGATGTCCCAGCCCATGTTGAGCAGGCCGCTCGCGATCAGCGTGTGCTGCAGCGCCGGCACGCGCAGGAGGTCGAGCACGCCCTGGCCGCGCGGACGCGGCGCGTGGATCGGCCGCGGCAGCGGGCGCTTGCGCCGCCAGAGGAGGACGAGGGCGACGACCGGCAGCATGGCGAGCGTGAGCATCGCGCCGGCATGCCCGAACATCTCGATGGCGAATCCCGCCGTCACCGGCCCGACGGAGTTGGAGATGGAGAAGCCGAGCGCGAGCCACGAAAAGGTCACCGCGCGCTCCTCGGGCGTGCCGTAGGCGCCGAACACGCTGTTCATGGCGATATGGAGCAGCATGAACGCCGTGCCGATGAGCGGCGCCGAGACGTACAGCATGCCGATCGACGGGTGGAAGAAGGGCAGCGATGCGCCGAGGGCCACCCCGCCGAGACCGATCAGCACCGGGCCGCGCGGCCCGACGCGATCGATGAGACGGCCGGCGAACACCGAGAAGAACATCGGCAGCGCGGCGAAGCAGGCGACGAGCGAGCCGACGGTAAAGGCCGAGCCGCCGAGGTTGAGCGCGAAGAGCGAGGTGGTCATCCGGCAGCCGACGTAGGCGAGGTGGCCGAAGGCGTTCAGCAGGATGAAGAACGCGATTTCCTTCAACGCCGGCTCCAGACCGTCATCGCCACGCCGGCGCAGGTCACGGCGATGCCGGCAAGCGTGAGGCCGCTCGGCACGATGTGAAACATCGCCGCCTCGAGCACCACGGCGAAGATCGGCGGCAGGTACATCATGCTCGTCACTCGCGTCGCTTCGCCGTGGCGCATCAGCACATAGAGCGCGCTGACGCCGAGGAAGGAGGCGAATATCACGAGGAAGGCGATGGAGGCGAAGAGTTCTGCGCTCCATACTACGGGGAAGCCCTCCACCGCCACCGCCAGCGGCGCCAGGATCGCCAGCGACGCACCGAACTGCACCACGGCGGCGGCCTTGAGATCCGCGTTGGGCGAGAAGCTCTTCTGATAGAGCGTGGCCGCCGTGACGCCCGCGAGCGCGATCAGCGTCGCGGCGAGGCTGCCCGCGCTCACCTCGCGCAGATCGATCTTGTGCCACACGACCAGCGCCACGCCGGCGAGGCCGATGAAGACGCCGGCCCACTGGCCCGGCGCGAGGCGCGCGTGCATCCAGCGCGAGGCGATGATGGCGGTGAAGAGCGGCTGCGACGAGATGACGAGCGCCGTCACGCCGGCCGACATGCCGAGGTACTGGGCGTAGTGGCTCGCGCCGAGCTGCACCGCGTGCATGAGCAGGCCGGCCACGGCGAGGTGCACCCATTCGATGCGCGTCGCCGGCCAGCGGGGCGGCCAGACGAGGACGACCGGAATCAGGAAGGCGAGGCCGAACGCGAAGCGCAGGCTGAGGAAGGTGAACGGCGGCGCGTACTGCAGCCCCACCTTGGTCGCCACGTATCCCGAGCCCCACACCGCCACGAAATACCAGGCGAGGAGCGCCTTCATTGGAAGGCGCGGATTTTAGCGGAGGTGCGTGCTGGGGGGTGCCGGCGGACTCGGGCTCGCGCTGCGCGGGCACGCTTCGAGCCCTAGCGGCCCTGCAGCGCGGCGATGCGAACCTCGATCGGCGGGTGCGTGGCGAAGATCTGCGCCAGGCCCGACTCGCTCGAGATGCCGAAGGTCTTCACCGCGTCGGGCAGGCCGCCGGTCTGGATGCCGCCGAGGCGCGAGAGCGCCGCGATCATCGGCTGCGGCGAGCCGAGCAGGTTGGCCGAGCCGCGGTCGGCGCGGAACTCGCGCTGGCGCGAGAACCAGGCGACGATCGCCGAGGCGAGGATGCCGAACACGATCTGCGACACGATCATGGTGATGTAGAAGCCGGGGCCGACGCCGCGCTCGGTGCGGAACACCGCCTTGTCGACGATGTAGCCGACCACGCGCGAGAGGAAGAAGACGAAGGTGTTCAGCACGCCCTGGATCAGCGTGAGCGTGACCATGTCGCCGTTCGCGACGTGGCTGATCTCGTGGCCGAGCACCGCCTCGACCTCTTCCTTGCTCATCGCCTCGACGAGGCCGGTCGACACCGCGACGAGCGAGGAGTCGCGGAACGCGCCGGTGGCGAAGGCGTTCGCCGGCCCTTCGTAGACCGCCACTTCCGGATGGCCGATGCCGGCCTGGTCGGCGAGCCGGTGCACCGTCTGCACCAGCCAGTACTGCGTGCTGCCCTCGGAGCCGTCGATGGTCTGCGCGCCGACCGACATCTTGGTGATCCACTTCGACATGAGCAGCGAAATGAACGCGCCGCCGAAGCCGAAGATGGCCGACATCCAGAGGAGGGCGCCGTAGTTGATGCCTTCGGCGGCGAGCCAGCGGTCGAGGCCGAGCACGCTCACGACGATGGACAGCACCAGCATCACGGCGATGTTGGTGACGACGAGCAGGAGGACGCGCTTCATGGTGGGGTTTTTTCTCCTTTGCCGCGGTCAGGTTGGGGCGGATTGTAAGGATTTCAAGATCGCCCGCGCGCCCTTCTCCGCGACGACGTAGGTCGGCGCATTCGTGTTTCCGGATGTGATGCGCGGAAACACCGAGGCGTCCACCACCCGCAGGCGCGCGACGCCGTGGACGCGGAGCTCGTCGTCCACCACCGCGAGCGGATCCGGGCCCATCCTGCAGGTGCCGACCGGATGGAAGATGGTAGTGCCCAATTCGCCCGCCGCGCGCGCCAACTCATTGTCCTTCGTAATGGATGCGCCGGGCCGGTACTCCTCCGGCTGGTACTTCGACATCGCCTTGCTCGCCATGATCCGCCGCGTGAAGCGGATGCCTTCCACCGCGATGCGCCGATCCTCCTCCGTGCTCAGGTAGTTGAGACGGATCTCCGGGTATTCGCTCGCCTTCGGCGCGCGGATGCGCACCCAGCCGCGCGAGCTCGGCCGCAGGTTGCACACCGCCGGCGTGATCGCCGGGAAGCTGTGCAGCGGGTCGCCGAACTTGTCGAGCGAGAGCGGCTGCACGTGCCACTCCATGTTCTAGGTCGGCTGCGACGGGTCGCTCTTCGTGAAGGCGCCGAGCTGCGACGGCGGCATGGTGAGCGGGCCGGTGCGGAACAGGAAGTACTCGGCCGCCATCGCCGCCTTGCCGATCCAGCTGTTCGCCACGCCGTTCAGCGTCTTCGCGTTCTTCACCTTGTACTGCAGGCGGATCTGCAGGTGGTCGTGCAGGTTCTCGCCGACACCGGGCAGGTCATGCACCACCGGAATCTGCAGCCGCTGCAGGTGGGCCGCCGGCCCGATGCCGGAAAGCTGCAGGAGCTGCGGCGAGCCGATGGCGCCGGCGGCAAGGATGGTTTCGCGCTTCGCCTGCGCGAACAGCGCTTCGCCGCCGCGCGTGAACTCCACGCCCTGCGCCTCTTTTCCGGACATCCTCAACCGGGAGACGTGCGCATCCGTCAATACGGTCAAGTTGGGCCGCTTCAGCGCCGGGCGCAGGAATGCGTTGGTCGCGCTCCAGCGCCGGCCGCGCTTCTGGTTCATCTGGAAGTACGCGCAGCCGGTGTTGTCGCCGTTGTTGAAGACGCGGATCGCCGGGATGCCGCACTCGGCGGCGGCCTCGCGCCAGGCGTCGAGGATGTCCCAGCGCACGCGCGGGTCCTCGACGCGCACCTCGCCGCCCGCGCCGTAGCCATCGGTCGCGCCGCGCTCGTAGTCCTCCAGGCTCTTGAAGATCGGCAGGACGTCATCCCAGCCCCAGCCGCGGTTGCCGAGCGAAGCCCAGTGATCCCAGTCTTCCCGCTGCCCGCGCATGTAGATCATGGCGTTGATGGAGGAGCAGCCGCCCAGCCCCCGACCGCGCGCGTAGTGCACCGAGCGGCCGGCGAGGAACTCGTCGGGCTCGGTCTTGTAGCACCAGTCGGTGCGCGGATTGGCGATCGTGTAGAGGTACCCGACCGGGATGGGAATCCAGAAGTAGTCGTCGCGGCCGCCGGCCTCGAGCAGGAGCACCCGCACCGCCGGGTCGCGCGAAAGGCGGTTGGCGAGGAGGCACCCGGCGCTGCCGGCGCCTACCACGACAAAATCGAAGCTGCCGAACTCGCGCACGTTCGGTATTTTATCGGTCGATGAACGAAGAGCAGGCCCTGCAGGAGGCGCTCGCCGCGGCGCTCGGCGCGCATTTCGCCGGGGAGACCGTGCGCGACGTCGGCGCCCTCTGCACCTCGGCCGAGCACGCGCGCGTCGCGCGCGCGATCGGCGACCTCGCCGCCATGGACTTCAAGCGCGTGCGCATCGCCGCGCAGACCGCGTTCTGGCTGAACGTCTTCAACGCCGTGGTGGTGCGCGATCTCGCCGAGCGCGCCCAGGCGGACAGCGTGCGCGACGTGGAGTCCTTC
>DATMIG010000075.1:0-2144 GCA_035554335.1 Burkholderiales bacterium | reverse complement strand
GACGTGGGGCGTCTTCGACCGGGCAGCGAGTACGGCAGCCATTTCCCGCACCAGAAGCCGCTGGACGGCACGCGCATCCCCCGTCTCGCCGACCTGTTCAGGGTGGCGAGCAACGCACGCTTCAACATCGAGCCCAAGATGGACGCCGATGCGCTCCACGAGACGCTGCCGCACGAGCCGTTCGCCCGGGCGCTGATCGCCGAGATCCGGAAGGCCGGCGTCGAAGATCGCACGACCGTGCAGGCGTTTCACTGGCCGCTCTTAAAAGTGGTCGAGCGCGAGACGACAATGCAGACCGTTTACTGCACCGAGGGCGCCGGCTCCGATCCGCGCCGCGTGCACGAGGCCGGCGGCAAGATCTGGTCGCCGGACTTCCAGACGCTGACGCCGGAGAAGATCGCGGCGGCGCGCAAGTGGGGCATATGGATCACCGTGTGGACGGTGAACGAGCCGGCCGACATCGCCCGCATGATCGCGGCCGGCGTCGACGGCATGGCGAGCGATTACCCGGATCGAGTATTGGAGGCGCTTAGGAACCGATGAGACTCCTCACACTCCTGCTGGCATGGGCCATCGCCGGCGCGGCGGCGGCGCAGTACCCCTCCAAGCCGCTGAAGCTCGTCGTCGGCTATCCGCCGGGCGGCTCGGGCGACTTCCTCACGCGCCTCGCGGCGGACGAGCTCGCCAAGGACCTCGGCCAGCCGGTGATCGTGGAGAACAAGCCGGGCGCCGGCGGCAACATCGCGCACGAGTTCGTCGCGCGCTCGGCGCCGGACGGCTACACGATCCTCGACGCCACGCACATGGCGATCAACCGCGCGCTCTACAAGAAGCTCTCCTACGACCCGGACAGGGATTTCGCGCCGATCGGGCGCATCGCCACCGGGCCGACGGTGATCTGCGTGCTGCCGAGCGCGCCGTTCAAGGACCTGCGCGAGATGATCGCGTACGCCAAGGCGAATCCGGGCAAGCTCTTCCACGCCTCCGCGGGCTACGGCTCCGCGCCGCATCTCGCCTCGGTGCTGTTCGAGTCGGTGGCCGGGATCAAATTCACGCACGTGCAGTTCAAGGGCGGCGGACCGGCGACGCAATCGCTCCTCGCCGGCGATACGCAGGTGAATTTCGCCACCGCGCCGACCGTGATGGGCTTCGTGCGCGCCAATCGCCTGAAGGCGCTCGCGGTTTCATCGAAGCATGCCTCGCCGGCGATTCCCGGCATACCCGGCGCGGAGGAAGCCGGGCTGCCGGGCTACGACTTCACCTTCTGGTTCGGCCTCTTCGCGCCGGCGGGCACGCCGCGCGAGGCGATCCAGCGCGTGCACGCCGCGCTCAACAAGGGGCTCGCCAAGCAGGACGTGCGCGACAAGATCGCGCTGCAGGGCATGGACGCCACGCCGTCCGCCTCGCCCGCCGCGTTCGACGCGGAGGTGAAGAAGGAAACGCCGTACTGGGAGAACCTGGTGCGCGAATCGGGCGCCAAGGTTGAGTAGCGTCCCGCCCGTCACGCTGTGGCTGCTGATCGGCAACGTCGCCGTGTTCCTGCTCGGCATCCCGCCCTACAGCGACTTCGCCCTGTGGCCGCCCGGCGGCTTCGATTCGCGCTTCGAGCCCTGGCAGCTCGTCACCTACAGCTTCCTGCACGGCGGCTTCGCGCACATCTTCTTCAACATGTTCGCGCTGTACATGTTCGGCTCGGAGATCGAGCGCCTGTTCGGCTCGCGCTTCTACGCGCTGTACTACGTCGCCGCCGTGGTCGCCGCCGCCCTCACGCACCTCGTCTCCACCGCCTGGATGGGCGGCGCGCCGGTGCCGATGGTGGGCGCCTCGGGCGGCATCTACGGCCTGCTGCTCGCCTTCGGCGTCTACTTCCCGCATCGCCGGGTGATGCTGCTGTTCCCGCCGATCCCGATGCCGGCGCGGGTGTTCGTCTTCGGCTTCGCGCTGCTCGAGCTCGTGCTCGGCATCACCCAGACCGCCGCCGGCGTCGCGCACTTCGCCCACCTGGGCGGCATGCTCGGCGGCTATCTGATGATCCAGTACCGGCGAGGCAAATTCCGTCTTTAATTCCGTACCCGGTACGTAATTAATTTGAAAGGTGCAAATCGAATGAAGATGCGACTGCGTTTTCCTGACGCGAAAATTAC
>DATMIG010000074.1:0-11131 GCA_035554335.1 Burkholderiales bacterium | reverse complement strand
CGACGAGGATGGAGGCTTCGATCCGTCTCAGTTTCCCCTCTTCCTTGAAGCTGTCGATGATCACTTCACAGCGGTAGGGAAGCTCCTCGCCCAGCGTCTGGAAGAGCTTCTCGCGCAGCATCTCGGCGGCGAAGAAGCGCTCGTCCTTGTCGGTGAGCTGATCCTCCGGATAGGCGGCCGGGCCTTCGGGCAGCACTTGCGCGAGCACCTTGAGCAGCTCGGGCAGGTTCCTGCCCGTCTGCGCGCTGACCGGCACCACGGCCGCGAAGTCCCGCGTCTTCCCCAGCCGGTCGAGGAACGGGATGAGATCCGCGCTGCGCTTCACCGTGTCGACCTTGTTGACGACGGCGACCACCTTCTGGTCGTGCGGGATGCGCGCGAGCGCTGCCTTGTCCTCGGGACCGAAGCGCAGGGCTTCCACCACGAAGAGGACGACATCGGTCTGGCTCGCCGCCTCGCCCACGCGCCGGTTCAGCGCCTTCTGCAGCACGCTCTTCAGCTTCGGAGGATTGCCGGGGGCGTCGACGAAGACGTATTGGCAGCCGGGCCTCGTCAGGATGCCGGTGACGAGATGGCGGGTGGTCTGCGGCTTCGGTGAGACGATGGAGAGCTTCTCGCCGACCAGCTTGTTGAGGAGGCTCGACTTGCCGGTGTTCGGCCGCCCGACGAGCGCCACCGTCCCGCAGCGATGTTTCATGTGCCGAGCTGCTCGAGCATGGCGCGCGCGGCGCCCTGCTCGGCCTTCTGGCGGGAGCTGCCGGTTCCCTTGGCAACGAGGTCCTGCACCACGCACTCGACCTCGAACGACTGGCGATGCGCGGCGCCCTGCACGGAGACCACGCGGTAGAGCGGCAGCGGGCGGTGCGCCGCCTGCAGCACTTCCTGCAGCTCGGTCTTCGCGTCCTTGCCGGGCTGCTCGGGGTCGAGCCGGTCGAGGCGCTCGCCGAACGCGGCGATCATGGCCTTGCGCGCGGCGTCGTAGCCGCCGTCGAGGAATACCGCGCCGAAGAGCGCTTCCAGCGCGTCGGCGAGGATCGACGGGCGCGCCTCGGCGCTCGCGGCGAGCTCGCCCTCGCCGAGCTTCAGGAGCGCCGCGAGGCCGAGCTCGCGCGCCACCTCGGCCAGCGCCTCTTCGCGCACCAGGCTGGCGCGCAGGCGCGTGAGCTTGCCTTCGGAAAGTCGCGGGAAACGCGCGTAGAGCTCGGCGGCGACCGCGCAGCCCAGCACGCCGTCGCCGAGGAATTCCAGCCTTTCGTTGTGCTCCGGACCGAAGCTGCGGTGGGTCAGCGCCTGCGCGAGGAGCTGCGGGCGCGCGAAACGGTGGCCGAGCCGTTCCTCGAGCGGCGCCGCGATCTACTCGCCCCCGGAGCTGGCGCGGTAGTCGATGTACAGGCCCACGTTCGAGAACAGCGGCACTTCCTTGCGGTAGGCGAAGCTGATCACGACCTGGTTGCCCTGCTTGGTGATGTCGAGGTCCGAGGGCTTGACCGCCTCGATGCCGTCGATCACCGAGCGCGATTCGAAGTTGCGCCGGATGTCGCTCGGGGTCGCGCCGCCGGAATGCGCGAGCGCATCGATGGCGTTCTTCGCGGAGCGGAACTCGAGGTACGACGGCACGATCTTCATGCCGAAGATCGCCACGAACACCACGATGACAAAGACCACGATGAGGCCAACGAGGCTGAGGCCCTGCTGCCTGCTACGCGCGGATTGGCTGCGCATGCTGCTCCCCCTTCCAGATCATCGGAACGATCCGAACCGCCCGAGGTCGTTCAGGTTCAGCCAGATGAAGAAGGCCTTGCCGACGATGTTTTCGTCGGGGACGAATCCCCAGACGCGGCTGTCGCTCGAATTGTCCCGGTTGTCGCCCATCATGAAGTAGTGCCCCGGTGGGACGGTGCACACGAGGCCGGTGCTATTGTAGTTGCAATTGCCATTCGACGCGCGCGTCGGCACCACTGCCGCGGGCGCGTCGTCGTCGATCAGGATCTCGTGCTGGGTTCGACCGAGCGTCTCCACGAAACGCCGTGAAAACTGCATGCGCTCGCGCGAAAGGTAGTCGTCCACCTGGCGCACCGGCACCGGCTGGCCGTTGATGGTGAGGCGCTTGTTGCGGTATTCCACCCGGTCGCCCGGTATGCCGACTACCCGCTTGATGTAGTCGAGCGACGGATCCTCCGGATAGCGGAACACCATCACGTCGCCGCGCTGCGGCGAGTGGAGCTCGACGATCTTCTTGTTCACCACCGGCAGGCGGATGCCGTACGTGAATTTGTTCACGAGGATGAAGTCGCCCACCAGCAGCGTGGGCACCATCGACGACGACGGGATCTTGAACGGCTCGACGAGGAACGAGCGCAGCAGGAACACGATCAGGATCACCGGGAAGAAGCTGACCGAGTACTCGACCCACCACGGCTGCTTGCGGCCCTGCGGCCGGCGCCTGCGCAGCCACGCCGCCTCCAGCGCCCAGACCAGCCCGGTGACGACGAGCAGAATCAGGAGGAACAGGGCGAAGTTCAACTGTCGCCCCGCTGCAGCACGGCGAGGAACGCCTCCTGCGGTATCTCCACCGACCCGACCTGCTTCATGCGCTTCTTACCTTCCTTTTGTTTTTCGAGCAGCTTTCTCTTGCGCGTGACGTCGCCACCATAGCACTTGGCGAGCACGTTCTTCCTTAAGGCCTTCACGTTCTCGCGCGCGATGATGTGCCCGCCGATGGCGGCCTGCACCGCGACGTCGAACATCTGCCGCGGGATGAGGCTGCGCAGGCGCTCGACCAGCTCGCGCCCGCGGCGCTGCGCGCCGTCGCGGTGGACCATCGTCGACAGCGCATCCACGCGCTCGCCGTTGACGAGGATGTCGAGCCGAACCATGTCGGCCGGCCGGTACTCCTTGAACTCGTAATCGAGCGAGCCGTAGCCGCGCGTCATGGACTTCAGGCGGTCGAAGAAGTCGAGCACCACCTCGTTGAGCGGCAGGTCGTACGAGACGACGACGTGGCGCGCCGAGTAGTGCATGTTGGTCTGGATGCCGCGCTTCTCGGTGCACAGCGTGATCACCGGCCCGACGTACTCCTGCGGCACGAAGATGCGGCAGGCCATGACCGGCTCGCGGAACTCCTCGATGGTCTCGACCGGCGGCAGGCGCGACGGATTGGAGATCTGCTCCTGCGTGCCGTCGCGCAGCTTCACCTCGTACACGACGGAAGGCGCCGTGGTGATGAGGCTCATGCCGTACTCGCGCTCGAGGCGCTCCTGCACGATGTCCATGTGCAGCAGGCCGAGGAAGCCGCACCGGAAACCGAAGCCGAGCGCCTGGGACGTCTCCGGCTCGTAATGGAAGGAAGCATCATTGAGATGCAGCTTCTCGAGCGCGTCGCGCAGCGCCTCGTACTCGTTCGCCTCGACCGGATAAAGGCCGGCGAAGACCTGCGGTTTCACTTCCTTGAAGCCGGGCAGCGGCACGGCGGCCGGCTTCGCCGCGTGCGTCAGCGTGTCGCCCACCTTGGCGGCGCGCAGCTCCTTGATGCCCGCGGTGACGAAGCCCACCTCACCGGCGGCGAGGAAGTCCTTCGTCTTCGACTTCGGCGTAAATACGCCCACCTGGTCGCACAGGTAATCGGCCCCGGTGCTCATCAGGTGGATCTTCTCCTTCGGCTTGAGCGTGCCGTCGACCACGCGCACCAGCATCACCACGCCGACGTAGTTGTCGAACCAGGAGTCGATGATCAGCGCCTTGAGCGGCGCATCCGCGTTGCCCTTGGGAGCAGGCACGCGCGCGATGACGGCTTCGAGGATCTCGCCGACGTTCTCGCCGGTCTTCGCGCTGGCCCGGATGGCATCCTTGGCGTCGATGCCGATCACGTCCTCGATCTCCTGGATCGCCTTCGCCGGGTCCGCCGACGGAAGGTCGATCTTGTTCAGCACCGGAATCACGTCCACGCCCTGCTCGATGGCGGTGTAGCAGTTCGCCACCGTCTGCGCTTCGACGCCCTGCGACGCGTCCACGACCAGAATCGCGCCTTCGCACGCGGCGAGCGAGCGGCTGACCTCGTACGAGAAGTCGACGTGCCCCGGGGTATCGATCAGGTTGAGCAGGTATTCCTGCCCGTTCTTGCTCTTGTACTGGAGGGCGGCCGTCTGCGCCTTGATCGTGATGCCGCGCTCGCGCTCGAGGTCCATCGAGTCGAGCACCTGCTCCGCCATCTCGCGGTCGGCGAGGCCGCCGCACATCTGGATGAAGCGATCGGCGAGCGTCGACTTGCCGTGGTCGATGTGGGCGATGATGGAGAAGTTTCGGATGTGCGTTTGCGGCATATAAACAAAGAGGGTGCCAGCCCAGGCAAATGAGCGGCACCCTCCTCAGGGGCGCTATTTTATAGGACGGACGGGTCCAAACGCCCGTGGCAGAGCTCTTTCCCTTGCGCGTCCGTCAGAACGGGCACGCGCAGCCCGTAGCGCTCGACCAGCTGGCGATCGGCGTCCACGTTGACCTTGTCGAAGGCAAGGCCGCGGGCCGCGAGCGCGGCTTCCATCTCGTCGCAGAGATGGCAGCCGCGGCGGCCGTAGAGGATGAAGCTAGCCTTTATCGGTCAGGCCGGAGACGGTGACGAACGCCGTCGACTCGCCGCGCTTGACCTGCAGCGTGATGACCGCGTTCTTGTCGAGGCTCGCCAGGAGCTTGTTGAACTGCTCGGCGGACTTGAGCTCGGTGTGCTGCCCCTTGTGGACGAGGGTCATCAGCACGTCGCCCTTGCGCACCTCGGGGGCGCGCGCGTCCGGCTTCACTTCGGTCACCAGCACGCCGGCCGGGACCTTCATGTCCTTCTTCTGCTCGGGCGTGAGGTCGGCGACGACGATGCCGAGGCGGTTCGCCTGGGCCTCGGCCTTGGCCTGCGGCTTGGGCTTTTCGGCTGCAGCGACGCGGTCCTCGATCAGCTCGCCCACCGTGACGGTGAGCTTCTTCGTCGCGCCCTTGCGCCACACCTCCACCGGAACGCTCGAGCCGGGACGCGTCGAGCCGACGATGCGCGGCAGGTCGGTAGAGCTGTCGACCTGCTTTCCGTCGAAGCCTATGATGATGTCGGTCGCTTCCACGCCGGCCTTGTCGGCCGGGCTGCCCTTCTCGACCGAATTGACGAGCGCGCCGCGCGCGCGGTCGAGGCCGAAGGACGTGGCGAGGTCGCGCGTCACTTCCTGGATCTGCACGCCGATGCGGCCGCGGGCGACGCGGCCCTTCTCCTTCAGCTGCTTCTGCACGTCGAGCGCCACGTCGGCGGGGATCGCGAACGAAAGGCCCATGAAGCCGCCGGTGCGGCTGTAGATCTGCGAGTTGATGCCGATCACCTCGCCGCGCAGGTTGAACAGCGGCCCGCCCGAGTTGCCGGGGTTGATGGCGACGTCGGTCTGGATGAAGGGCACGAAGTTCTCCTGCGGCAGCGAGCGGCCCTTCGCGCTGACGATGCCGGCCGTCACCGTGTTGTCGAAGCCGAACGGCGAGCCGATCGCCACCACCCACTCGCCGACTTTCAGTTTCGACGGGTCGCCGAAGCGCACCGCCGGCAGGCCGGTGGCGTCGATCTTGATGAGCGCGATGTCGGTGCGCCGGTCGGCGCCGATCACCTTCGCCTTGAACTCGCGCTTGTCGGTGAACTTGACGGTGATCTCGTCCGCGCCTTCGACCACGTGCGCGTTGGTGAGTACGTAGCCGTCCTGGCTGATCACGAACCCGGAGCCGAGCGAGCGGCTTTCCGAGCGCGGCGGACGCTCGGGCGCGCCCTGCCCCGGTCCGGGCTGGCGCGGGATGAAGCGGCGGAAGAACTCGAGCACTTCCTCGTCTTCCATGCCCGGCACCTGCGGCAGCGCCGCGCTGCGGCGCACCGCCTGCGTCGTGCTGATGTTCACGACCGCGTTCCCCTGGTCCTCCACGACCCGGGTGAAGTCCGGCAGGTCGCGCTGGGCGTAGGCGGCAACGCAGAACGCCGCCAGCCACAGGGTGGCCACGGCTCTCATCGTTCTCATTGGATGTCTCCCGTTCTTTCTTAAGGCCGCCGGTATTCGACGGCGTTCGCAATGCGCTGCACGCTGGCCGCAGGCGCCTCGCCCACGACCGTAACCAGATGGTTGGCGACCTCGCGTGTATAGATGTGGATGGCGCCGAGGCTCGCGAGCCCGGTCCGCGGCGGGTCGCGCCGCCCATCCAGGGGCTCGATGAAGACCGACACGGCGGCGAGACCGTCGGAGAACACCACCTGGCCGACCGCCTTCGATTCCATGCGCCGCTTGAGCTCCACGACCTTCTGGAATCCGGGCACGTCGGGCTTCAGCGTCCAGCCGATGAGCGTGGTGGGCGCCGCCTCGGCGTCCTCGACGCGCCAGCCAGCCGCGGTCTGACGCGGCTTCACCATCTCCGGCGTGACATTGCCGATGGCGAGCTGCGTGAACATGAACTGCTCGATCTGGTTGCCGGTCGAGTCCACCGTCACGGCGCCGATCAGCATGCCGCTCGCGCGGTCGGCGTACAGGTGATAGCCGTAGCGCAGGTTGTCCCTCGGCGTGAGGTTCACCGACTGGCACTCGAAGCCGGCGATGCGCCGCGTCTCGCCCAACGCGATGTCGTAGTGCCGCGCGAGCGCGTTGATGCGCTCCGGCAGGAGCGCCGGGAAGTTGCGGTCGGGCGTGCGCTGCTCGACCTTCACCACCTTGGCCTGCGGCAGGTAGCAGCGCACGGTGTCCCGGCTGCGCACCAGCTCGCGCGGCAGGCCGTCGAGCACCTCCAGCTTCTCGACGTCGGCCGAGGCGAGGCGCGTGATGCGCGAGGTCTCGCTCTGCTTGCCCTGCTGGTAGACGAAGGTGCCGCTGTAGGAAAGGTTGCGGGTCGCTTCCTGGATCTTCTTCAGCCACGCCAGGCTCTCGGGCGACTGCGCGTGCGCGGCAGTGGCGAGCGCGCAGAGGAGAAGGGCGGCCCGCCCGACCATTACTTACCGCTTTCGCCCATGGGTTCGCCGGGATGCTCGGCCACGGTCCGCACGTAGGGCGCCATGCCCTGCAGCGACACGCGCGGCGAGAAGCCCTGGTGCGCCAGCAGGTAGTCGTTGGTCGCGCTGGGCAGAGGGATGGTCTGTGGCTGAGCCTGCGCCGCCGCTTGAGATGCCGGCTGCGGGTCCTGTGCCTGCGGCGCGAACGCGAGCCAGCCGACGAGGCCGACCCCCGCCACGCTCGCCACCGCGGCGAGCGCGAAGCGCTTCACCGGCGCACGCCGCAGGTTCGCCGGCGCGAGGACCGTCGGCTCCTGCGCGAGGCGCTGCGCCACCCGGGCGGCTAAGCCGGCCGAGAGCAAGCGCGTGTCGCGCATCGCATCGCTGATGAGGTGGTAGGTGCGCCAGGCTTCCAGGGATTCGCCCTCGCCGCGCAGCGAGGCAATGGCGCCGTCCGCGGCTTGCCCGTCGAGCTCGCCGTCCATCAATGCCGAGATCTGCTCTTTCACCTCTACCACCTCTTGTCTTTCCGCGTCCCCAACAGCGGGCGCAACTGCTCGGCGATCGCCTCGCGCGCCCGGAAGATCCGCGAGCGCACCGTGCCGATCGGGCAATCCATAGCCTGCGCGATGTCCTCATAACTCATGCCCTCGATCTCGCGCATCTGGATCGCCTTCCTCAACTCCTCGGGCAGCGCCTCGATCGTGCGGTTCACCGTCTCCGCGATCTCATTCGACAGCAGCACGCTCTCCGGCGTGTTGATGTCGCGCAACTGCTCGCCTTCTTCGAACCCTTCCGCCTCTTCGGCCTCTACCTCGGTCGAGGTCGGCGCCCGCCGGCCCATGGCCATGAGATAGTTCTTGGCCGTATTAATTCCAATCCGGTACAGCCACGTATAAAAAGCGCTGTCGCCACGGAATGCGGGGAGCGCGCGGTAAGCCTTGATGAACGCCTCCTGCGTCACATCCTCGACCTCGGCCGGGTCGCGGATGAAGCGCGACAGCAAGCGTCCTAGCTTGCGCTGGTACTTCTCCACGAGCAGGTTGAAAGCCTGCTTGTCGCCACGCTGCGCCCGCGCGACCAGTTCGCGGTCTATGTCGCGCTCAGACATCGCGTGGCCAGGGCTCCCCACCCCGTCTGCAACGCCTATGTGCCATAGACGCGCAGCATGCGAAATAGTTCTACCCCGGTCATGGCGCCCGGTCTACGGAGCGAGTTGCGCCGGCGCCACGCCCGGCAGTCGTCCCGGCAGTCGGCCCCATATCGCCCACAGTCGGAAGCGGCGGAACTCCTGCGGCCCGAGCATGTCCGCGGTGACGAGAAGCGTCCGGCCGAGCGGACGCGAGAGCGGCAGGGTGACCATGAAGCGGGTGACATAGCGGCGACGGCCGACCGCCGCGCTCAGGCTTGCGCCCCCCGCAAGCTCGAATACGGGCTGCTCGGCGCCGAGCTGGATGGCGCGCACCGAGTGGCGCGAGCGCAGCAGGGCCCGGCTCCATGCCGCGGCAGCGCCGAGGAGGACGATCGCGACCGCCACCCCGATCGCCGCCCAGCCCTGCATTACCGAGCTCACGGCGACCGCGGCTGCGAGATGGGCCGCGACGATCAGCGTGGCGAGAAGCGGAGACGGCGAAAGCTCGAAACGAACCCGTGGGGGAGAAGCGCTGCTCAACTGGCGCGGGCCAGCGCGAGCGTTCCGTTGGTGCCGCCGAAGCCGAACGAGTTGGACAGCGCCACGCGGATCTGCATCTTGCGCGCCTCGTTCGGCACGTAGTCGAGGTCGCACGCCGGGTCGGGCGTGCGCAGGTTGATGGTCGGCGGAGAAACCTGGTCGCGCAGCGCGAGCGCGGTGAAGACGGCCTCGACGCCGCCGGCGGCGCCGAGCAGGTGGCCGGTCATCGACTTGGTCGAGTTCACCACCACCTTCTTCGCGCGATCGCCGAGCAGCCGCTTCACCGCCATCGTCTCGGCGACGTCGCCGAGCGGCGTGGAAGTGCCATGCGCGTTGATGTAGTCGATCTGCGCGAGGTCGATGTTGCCGTCCTTCACGGCATTGCGCATCGCGCGGTAGCCGCCGTCGCCGTCGTCCGGCGGCGCGGTCATGTGATGCGCGTCGGCCGAGACCCCATAGCCGACCACCTCGGCGTAGATCTTCGCGCCGCGGGCCTTCGCGTGCTCGTACTCCTCGAGCACCATCGCTCCGGCGCCCTCGCCCATCACGAAGCCGTCGCGATCCTTGTCCCACGGCCGGCTCGCCGTCGCCGGATCATCGTTGCGCGTCGAGAGCGCCCGCGCCGCGGCGAAGCCGCCGATCGCGAGCTCGGTGACCACCGCCTCGGCGCCGCCGGCGATCATCACTTCGGCCTCGCCGTAGCGGATCGACTTCATCGCCTCGCCGATGCAGTGCGTCGACGTGGTGCAGGCCGTCACCATCGCCAGGTTCGGTCCCTTGGCGCCGATCTCGATCGAAAGCAGGCCCGCGATCATGTTGATGATCGAGCCCGGAATGAAGAACGGCGAGATGCGCCGCGGCCCGTTCTTGTCGAGCTCGGTCTTCATCGACTCGATGAGCGGCAGGCCGCCGATGCCGGAGCCGAAGTTGATGCCGACGCGCTCCGCGTTGTCGGGCGTCATCTGCAGCGCGCAGTCGCGCCACGCCTGCAGGCCGGCCGCCATGCCGTAATGGATGAAGAGGTCCATGCGCCGCGCTTCCTTCGGCGACATGTACGGCGCGAGGTCGAAGTTCTTCACCTCGCCCGCGATCTGGCTCGCCAGGCGCGAGGGATCGAACCGGGTGATGCGCGTGATTCCGGAGGTACCGGCGAGCGCCTTGTCCCAGGCTTCCTGGACCGAATTACCGAGGGGACAGACGATGCCGAGGCCGGTGACGACGACTCGGCGGCGATTCACGTAGGTGAAGTCTTCGTTGCGGTTACGACTTGGCGTGCGACTTGATGAAGTCGATGGCCTGCTGGACGGTGGTGATCTTCTCCGCTTCCTCGTCCGGGATCTCGGTCTCGAATTCCTCTTCCAGCGCCATCACGAGCTCGACGGTGTCGAGCGAGTCGGCGCCGAGGTCGTCGACGAACGAGGACTCGTTCTTGATCTCCGCCTCGTTCACGCCCAGTTGCTCGGCAATGATTTTCTTGACCGCTTGCTCGATGTTCTCCGCCATCGCTGCTCCTTCCCGAAAAGGGGGCGTATTTTATTACATATACATGCCGCCGTTGACGTGCAGGACGGTGCCCGTCACGTAACCGGCGGCGGGAGACGCGAGGTACGCCACCGCCGCGGCGACATCCGCGGCGGCGCCCAGGCGCCCGAGTGGAATCTGCGCAAGGAGAGCGGTTTTCTGCTCTTCGCTCAGCGCCCGTGTCATATCCGTGTCGATGAAGCCCGGCGCGACGCAGTTGACGGTGATGTTGCGGCTGCCGAGCTCGCGCGCGAGCGACTTCGTCATGCCCACCACGCCGGCCTTGGCCGCCGCGTAGTTCGCCTGTCCGGGGTTCCCCGACTCGCCGACCACCGAGGTGATGTTGATGATGCGGCCCCAGCGCGCCTTCATCATGCCGCGCATCACGGCGCGGGAAAGGCGAAACACCGGCTTCAGGTTGGTGTCCATCACCTCGTCCCAGTCGGCGTCCTTCATGCGCAGCGCCAGGTTGTCCTTCGTGATGCCGGCGTTGTTCACCAGGATGGCGATGTCGCCCACCTGCTTCTGCACTTCATCGATGAACGCATCGGTCTGGGCGACGTCGCGCACGTTGAGGACCTTGCCGATGCCCGGCACCTTCGCCGCGCCGTCGGCGCTGGTGGAAGTGCCGACGACCTTCGCGCCCTGCCGGATCAGTTCTTCCGCGATCGCCCGGCCGATGCCGCGCGAGGCGCCGGTGACGACCGCGACCTTGCCTTCGAGCATGCTCATCCTTTCACCGCGGCGAGCGCCGCCTCGAGCGATGCGCGCTCCGAGAGGCTGAGCGACTGCACCTGCGGCGCGATGCGCTTCGTCATTCCCGCCAGCACCTTGCCCGGGCCGCACTCGACGATGTGCGTCACGCCGCTCTCCGCCATCTTCCGGATGGTCTCCACCCAGCGCACCGGCGACGCCGCCTGGCGCACGAGCGCATCCTTGATGCGCTCGGGGTCCGTCTC
>DATMIG010000073.1:0-15396 GCA_035554335.1 Burkholderiales bacterium | reverse complement strand
GAAGCCATCCTAAGCGCGCTGCGAAAATCGGGCGGGGCGGAGGCGCAGATGGCCGCTGATTCCCGCGGCGTCGGCGAGATGATCCGCGAGACGCGCGCCCGCGGCTACGGGGTACGCGTCGGCGCCATACCCGGCGTCTCGATCGCGGAAACTGTCGCGATCGCGATTCCCGTGCGCCAGGAGAAAACCGTCTGCGCCTGCATAGCCCTAACCTTCTTTTCGAAAGTGCTGAGGCCCGAGGAAGCGGCCGAGCGATATCTGTCGGACATGCGACAGACGGCCTTACAGATAGAAAGGCAGCTCTAAGGCTAGTTCAGACCGAACTCCTGCACTGCGTGCTCCCGCAGTTTCGTCTTCTGCACCTTGCCGCTCGCCGTCATGCCGATCGCCTCGAAGTCGGCGACGATGCGCAGATAGCGCGGCAAGCGGAAGTTGGCCACCTTCGGCTTCATCCACGACAGGATCTCCGCCTCCGTCGCCTTGGCGCCGGCCTTGAGCGTGAGATAGGCGGCGGGTACTTCGCCCAAGCGCGCGTCCGGCACGCCGATCACCTGCGCCGTCTGCACCGCCGGGTGTGATAGCAGCACCTCCTCAACCTCGGCCGGCGCGACGTTCTCGCCGCCGACGCGGAAGACGTCCTTCAGCCGGCCCACCATGCGCAGGCGCCCGTCGGCCGTCAGCTCGCCGAGGTCGCCGGTGCGCAGCCACCCGTCGCTGGTGAACGCCTTCGCGTTCGCTTCGGGGTTGTTGTAATAACCCTGCATCACGTTCCAGCCGCGCACCTGGATCTCGCCTTCCGGCGAGATGCGCACTTCGACGCCGTCGTGCGGCTTGGGCAGGCCCTGGACACGCAGCTCTTCCGGATCGCGCCAGTCGTTCATCACGACGTTGGGCGAAGCCTCCGACAGTCCATACGCCGCGCAGATCTCCTTCGCGCCGAGCACATCGATGATCTTGCGCATCGTCTGCGGCCCGGCCGCTGCCCAGCCGCCGCGCAGCGAGAGCCTGCGCTTCGGAAAGTCCTCGTGCCCCATCAGCATCTGGAAGATGGTGTCGTTGCCGGAGATGAGCGTGCAGCGCTCGCGCTCGAGCATCTCGAGCGCCGGGCCGGCCTCGAAGGTCGGCAAAGTGACGAGGGTCGCGCCGGCGACGAGCGCCATCAGCGCGGAGAGCGTGGACCCGGCGACATGGAAGAACGGCCGGCAGTTGAAGTAGCGGTCGTCGGGCCGGATGCCGATGCGCTGGCCGGCGGCCCAGGCATCGCGCAGCATGTTGTTGTGCGTGAGCATCACGCCCTTCGGATACGCGGTGGTGCCCGAGGTGAACTGGATGAGGAGCGTGTCGTTCGGCGACACCTCGCGCGTGTCGCCCATCGACCATTCCGGCAGCGCCTTGCTGATGTCGAAGGCGCGGTCGAAGCCGGTCTCCTTGACCATCGCGCCGAAGTCGATGTTGAGAAAGCGCGGCACGTAGAAGAGCGCCTTGCAGTCCGCCTGCTTGAGGCAAAACGCGATCTCGGCCGCCTTGAAGCGCGTGTTGACCGGGACGGTGACCGCTCCCAGCATCGCCGCGCCATAGAAGAGCGCCAGCCACTTCTCGTCGTTCCCCATGAGGATGCCGACGTGGTCGCCGGGGCCGACGCCGAGCGTGTGCACCGTCGTCGCCGCGCTCCTCGCGCGCAGGTACAGCTCGTCGTAGGTGATGCGGCGCTTCGGCGTGACGAGCGCCTCGGCCTGCGGCCGCTGGCGCGCCTGGCGCTCGAGCACTTCACCGAGGGTCTGGGCTTTCCATTCCATGGCGCTAAGTTGGGGTCAGATGCGCATTTCCGCGAGGGAAATGTTCATGCCGGGCGCGTCATTTGCGGCCCAGCTTCTCGAAGTTTCGCATCCGCTTGTTCACCTCGGTGCCGCGCTTGAGCGCCGGCTCGAGCGCGAGATCCGCCACCTCATGGAAGAGATGCTTGGTCTGCGCCATCGTCGCGCGCTCGACCTGCGCCAGCTTTTTCGCGAGCGCGATCGCCTCCTCCACCACGCGCGCGTCCGGGACGACGCGGTTCACCATGCCGAGCGCGAGCGCACGCTGCGCGTCGATCGGCTCGCCGAGCGCGGCGAGCTCGAACGCCGCCTTGCGGCCGACCTGGCGCACCAGGTTCGCCATCACGATCGCGGCGACGATGTCGTGCTTCACCTCCGGGTAGCCGAGCGTCGCGCTCTCGGCCATCACGGCGAGATCGCCCGCGATCGCGAGGCCCGCGCCGCCGCCCATCGCCGCGCCGTTGATCGCGGTGACGACGGGCGTGACCATCTTCGAGAAGGCGAGATGGAGCTGCATCGTCAGCTCGCTGCGCCGGTCCGCCGCCTTGGGATCGAGCAGGCTCTTCATCTCGCCGAGGTCCGCGCCCGCGCAGAATCCCTTGCCCGCGCCGGTGAGCACCACGCAGCGCACGCCCTCGTCCGCGTCCGCGCTGCGCAGCGATTCGAGCAGCGCGCTCGTCAGGTTCGTGTCGAGCGCGTTGCGCTTCTCGGGGCGGTTGAGCGTCAGGATGCGCACCGCGCCGACGTCTTCGAGCTCGAGGATCATCAGTCGTCGAAGAACGGCGTCTCGTTTTCGCCGCGCAGGCGAATGTCAAACCGATAGGCAGTGCCCTCCCTCCTGGCCACCAGGAGTGCGCGCCGAGGAGCGGGCACGGCGTCCAGCACGGGATCCTTGCCCGCCTCGAAGAACATCGTGGTCTGCAGCTGCCGCATCAGGCCCGAGTACAGGACGCAGAAGTTGACGTGCGGCAACCGGCCTTCATACGCGCCGGGCTTGATAGTGCGGAAGCGATAGAAGCCCTTCGGGTCGGTGGCCGCGCGGCCCCAGCCGAAGAAGTCCGGGTTGTCGAAGCGTCCCTGGCTGTCCGCCTGCCAGATCTCCAGCACCACATTGTCGAGCGCGCGCCCGTCGGCCTGCGTCACGCAGCCCGTAATCTCGATCACCTCGCCTTTTGCCTTCGCCGCGAGATCGTTCGCGCCGCTCGCGAACTCGCGCGGGAAGAAGGGGCCGAGGGTCATTTCCCCGGTCGGGATGACTTTCATAACGATGGCGTGGCGCCTTTGCCCCGCACCACGATCTGGTAGTCGTACACGAGCGCGTTCTGCGGCCCCTTGGCGGTCGGCGCGAGCTGCGCGATGCAACGGTTGCGGGCATCCGCGTCGTGGATCGCCTGCAGGATCGGGTCGGCGTCGTTCAGCGGATCGCCGGGGAAGAACATCTGCGTCACCAGGCGCGAGAGCCAGATCCGTCCCCACACCGAGAAATGCACGTGCGGCGGGCGCCACCAGCCACCGGTGCCGGGCACGGGATAGGCGCCCGGCTTGATGGTGCGCAGCTCGACCAGGCCACTGTCTCCCGCGACCATGCGCGCCGCGCCGTAGAAGTTCGGATCCTCGGGCGCATCGTTCGAATCGTTCGGATGGATGTACTTGCCGGCGGCGTTGCAGTGCCAGATCTCGACCACTGCACCCGGCACCGGCGCGCCGTCCTCGTCCACGACGCGCGCGCGGATGTGGATCAGCTGGCCGAGCGCCCGCTTCTCGCCGTAGCCGGCCAGGTCGCCGCGCACCGGGGCGAGGCGCCGCATGAGCTCGTGCGGACCCGTCAGCTCCGAGCGCGTGAGCGGCCGGCGCACGAGCGGCTGCGACGGCCAGCGCTGCGAGGTCTGCACGTATCCGGGCACGATGCCTTCGGACTGGGTAGCTGGATTTCGGCGCGTCAGCATGCAGCCCTAATCATGCCGTATAGCCGCTTGGGCGTGAGCGGCAGCGCTCGAACCACGACCCCGAGATCCGCCAGCGCATCTTCCACCGCGTTTGCAATCGCCGCGCCCGGCGCGATGGCGCCGCTCTCGCCGACGCCCTTGATGCCAAGCTCGTTGATCATCGACGGATAGCCTTGGATCTGCCGCCCTCGTCGTGGATGCGCGGCTTCATGCCAGGCATCTTATAGTCACGACCTTGGGCCCGCGGCACCACGTTCACGTGCATTCCATGCGCCTCGCCACCGGCGAGGAAGCGCTCATCGCCCGCGTCATCGCGCCGGGCGGCCGGACCGGCTACGGCTTCAGCTTCCGGCTCGACGCCACCGAGGCGCGCCGCATGGCGGAATGGGCGGCCGGGGTGCGCGCCGAGCGGCCGGCGTACGAGAGCCAGCTCGACCATGCCTGGGAGCGCGCCTGGCTATCGGACGAGGACATCGAGTGGCAGGTCGAGCCCGCGTTTGCCAACATTGAGTGGAAAGGAGTCTGAGCATGGGAAAGATGGTCGAGTACAAGCGTCCCGACGGAAAGAGCGTCAACGGCTACCTCTCGGAGCCCTCATCTTCCAGTGGCGCGGGATCGAACGCGCCGGCGATGGTGGTGATCCAGGAGTGGTGGGGCCTGCAGGACCAGATCAAGGGCGTCTGCGACAGGCTCTCCAAGGCGGGATACCGCGCGCTGGTGCCGGACCTGTATCGCGGCAAGGTGGCGCTGGACGCCAATGAAGCAAAGCACCTCATGGAGGGGCTCAACTTCGGCGATGCGGCGGGACAGGACATCCGTGGCGCGGTGCAGTACCTGAAGAAGGATTCGAAGAAGGTCGGCGTCACCGGCTTCTGCATGGGCGGCGCGCTCACCGTGCTGTCGGCCTGCAACGTGCCCGAGATGGACGCCGGCGTGATCTGGTACGGCTACCCGCCACTGCAGTACGTCGATGCGACGAAGATCAAGGCGCCGCTGATGGGCCATTGGGCGATCCACGACCAGGCGTTCGCGATCAGCGGCGTGGACGAGCTCGAGAAGAAGCTGCGCGAGGCGAAGGTGAAGTTCGAGTTCCACCGCTACGACGCGAAGCACGCCTTCGCCAACGAGACCGCGGACTCGAAGAAGCTCGACATGCTGAGGTACAACCCGGCCGCCGCGGCGACCGCGTGGGAGCGTACGATGGACTTCCTCGGGAAGAACCTGAAATAGCCGCGCGCGCGAAAGCGGTCGGCATCGCGCTGCTGGTGGTGTCGCTCGCTTCGCGCGCGGCCGACCTCAACCTCTGCACGCCGGCGGGCTGCGCGGCCGTCATGCTGCCCGAGTCCCTCGGCAGCGTCCTCGCCGCGTATCCGCTTTCGGAAGACACCGCCGCGCGGATCGAAGACGGGTTTGCGCTGAACGGCGACGAGGTCATCCCGCCCCACGATCCGGCCGCGCGTCTGCAGATCCCGATCGGCGTCGGCCTCTTGCCGCGCGCGACGGCGATGTCGTTCGGCAGCGAGGGCCGCGCCCAGGTCGAGCAGCGCGATGGCCGGCTGGTGCTCGATTGCGCCGCCGGCTCGCAACCGGCCGGCGTGCTGATCCGCCTCGCCGGCCGCGGGCTGCCGCAAGGCGCTGCGCTCTCGGCAAGCGCGCGTTTCCAGTCGACGGGCAACTTCGGGCTCGGCGCGTCGGATACCCGTCGCAGCAAAGCGGGCGATCCGCTGCCGCTCGGCACTTTGTCGGCTCGCCCTCTCGAGCTGCCGGCCACACTCGACTGGAACACGCTCGAGTCATTCACCGTTTCGTGCCCATCGCGCGCGGGGCGCCTCGAGCTGTCGGAGCTGGCGATTCAGCCGAACGGCAAAAGACCCGCCCCACGCCGCGCGCTCTGGGCACGGCCGGCGCAGAGCTGGATGAACGATGCCGCCGCGCTGCTGGCGAAAGCCGAGCGGGCAGGCGCCGACACCCTTTTCGTCACGGTGCCGGTGATGGAAGGTTCGGTCGAGCAGCCCCAGCGCCTCGCCGAATTCGTGAGCGCCGCGAACGCGCGCCGCGTCGCCATCTGGGCCGTGCTCGGCGATCCGCGCGCGGTGACGCCGGACGGCCAGGCGCAGCTTTCGAAAGTCGCGGCCGCCTTCGATGCGTACAATCGCTCGGCCGCTCCCGCCGCGAAGCTCGCCGGCGTCCAGTACGACATCCAGCCGTATCTCAACCCCGGCTACGCCGCGGCGCCGGAGGCGTGGCAGGAGGCGTACCTCGCCACGCTGCAGGAGCTGCGCCAGCAGGCCGCGCTACCGGTGGACGTGGCGATCCCTTTCTGGTGGAACGACCCGGCGCTGCTCGAGCCGCTCGCGGAATACGTCGACAGCATCACGGTGATGGACTACCGCACCGACCCGCTCGCCATCCGCAGCCTCGCGCAGCCGTTCCTCGACTGGGGCGCGCAGCATGGCCGCCGCGTGCGCATCGCGCTCGAATACGGCCCGATCCCCGACCGGACGCACCGCCACTACCGGCCCGCGCAGGAAGGCGACGTCGCGCTCGTCAGCGCCAGCGGCACGCCGGCGCTGGTGAAGCTCGCCGAGCGCCGCCCGGCGGCGCCGCCGATCGAGCGCGTGTACCAGCAGTCGCACGACACCATTGCGCCGGGAAGGAACATCACCTTCGCCGGCCAGCGCGAGGCGCTGCTGAAAATCACGACGGAACTGGAGCAGCTGTGGAGCGCGTGGCCCGGCTTCGCCGGCATCGCGCTCCACGGGTTCGAGCCCTGAGCGGCGTTACTTGGCCATCTTGTCCTTGGCCATTTTGTCCTTCGACATCTTGTCCTTGGACATCTTGTCTTTCGCCATCCTGTCCTTCCCCATCCGGTCCTTCTGCATGGCGCCGCCTTTTTCCATCTTGTCCATGCTGTTCTGGGCAAGGACCGGGGCCAGGGGGAAGGCGCTGGCCAGGATCATGATCGCAAGGCTTTTCATCGACGTTCTCCTCTGATTTTTGGGATGCGCAGTCCGCGCGCCCGATTTGTCGTATAAGCCGGGCTGGGCCTTACAAGGAGCCATTCATGCCGAGACTGCGGTTCATCGAAGAATCCGAAGCGGGCGCGGAAGAGCGCGCGCTCATCGCCTCCGCCGAGCGCACGGGGGCGCCGGATCCGCGCGTCGTGCGCATCATGTCCCGCTCGGCCGCCGGCCGGGCGTGGGTGAAGTGCTGGAACGCCGTGCTCTACGAAGGACTGCTGCCGCACAAGCTGAAGGAGATGTGCCGCATCCGCATCTCCGTCGCCCACCGCTGCGGCTACTGCTCGACCGTCCGCTCGAACGTCGCGCGCGCCGAGGGCCTCGGCGAGGACCTGGTGAACGAGGTGCTGAAAGAGCGGCCGGGCCCGCGCCTGACGGCGAGAGAGCGCGCCGCCCTGGAATACGCCGACCTCTTCAAGTCCGGCGACGACGCGATCGACTCCGACGCGGTCTACGAGCGGCTACGGGCGCATTTCAGCGAGGAAGAGATCATCGAGCTCGGCATGCTCTGCGCCCAGACCGTGGGCGTCGGCCGGCTGGTGCGCTCGCTCAACATCCTGAGCTGGGAAGAAGCCTGCGAGCTGAACCCGGCTCTTGGCAAATGACGAGGAAGCGCATCGATATGGCGAACGATGCTCAGAACCAGGCACCCATCGACGGCTCAACTGCGCAGGGAGAGTTGGTCGCGGCGCACTGGGCACGCTTGTCCCTCACGCTCGATGGCGCCGTGCAGACGCTGCGCTCGAAAGGAATCGCGCCTGAGCGAGCGACGGCGGATGACCTCCATGGCATGGATATGCTGCATATGGGCGGGCTCGCGGCGACGGACACGCTGGCGGACATGGCGGGAATCCGACCCGGACAGCAGGTCCTGGACGTGGGCGCGGGTGTCGGCGGTCCTGCGCGGCGGATAGCGAACAAGTACGGCGCCAAAGTCTGGGGCGTGGAACTCGGCGCCTCCATCCACCAGACGGCGGTGGCCTTGACGGCGTTAGTCAGGCTGCAGGACCAGGTGCAGTTCAAGGTGGGCAGCGCGCTCGCGCTGCCGTTTCCGAATGGGGCGTTTGACGTCGTCGTAATGCAGCATGTAGCGATGCAGATCGCCGAAAAGGCTCAACTGTTTGGAGAATGCGCTCGCGTCCTCAACACGAGAGGAGTGCTGGCGCTGCATGAGATTTTCGTCGGGGAAGGCGGGCCGCCGCTCTTCCCATTGGCGTGGGCCACGGACCCGGCGATGTCATCCCTGGAAACTCTCGACGAGTGTAATGAGCGCCTAGCAAGGCTCGGGCTGAGGCCCGGCGAGTTCCTGGATCGAAGCGCAGAGGGCCAGCAATACCATTTGGCGAACATGCAGGCGATGCAGCGGGCCTTGGCGCAGCAGGAAGGAACCCAGGGGCGTTCGGTTGAGGCCACCAAGGTCAGGTTGGAGACGGCCACCTCCATGGAGCGCAACCTGCGCGAACGACGCTTGAAGGTCGGAATGATCGTGTACCGGAAGACGCACAACACCAATGCTGTCTAACCACTCGCTGCAACGGACGCTATGACCACCTCGTCCGTCCCTGATCCGGCGTTGAACGCGCAATCGTTCCATGAAGGCGAACGGGAGGTGCAGTCTCGCGTCGGCGTACACGACAGGATGGCGGGCACCGGCGCGCGCATGATTCGGGACTTCATGCCGGAACAGCATCGCGAGTTTTTCCGGCAGCTTCCGTTCTTGATCGTCGGTTCCGTCGATGCTCGCGGGCAACCCTGGGCCTCGGTGCTGGCGAATCCGCCGGGCTTCATCGAGTCGCCGGATCCACGGCGGCTTACGGTGCGCGCGCGGCCGCTCGCGGCCGATCCGCTCGCTGAAATTCTCGCCGAGGGCGCCTCCCTTGGCCTGCTCGGCATCGAACCGCACACCCGGCGGCGTAACCGCCTGAACGGTATCGTCGGGCAAGTTACCGAGCAGGACTTTTCCGTGCACGTGCGCCAGAGCTTCGGCAACTGCCCGAAGTACATCCAGGCGCGCAAGCCCGAATATGTCGGCGGCGCAGCGAGAGCACCGGCCGTCCACCGGTCGGAGCGGCTCGACCCGACGGCGCAGGAGATGATTCGTCGCGCCGATACTTTCTTCATCGCCACCGCGTATCCGGTCGCACCCGGCGATGACGCGCGCGCTCACGGCGTGGACGCCTCGCATCGCGGAGGCAAGCCGGGCTTCGTCCGCGTGGACGACGAGCGCTCGCTCACGATTCCGGACTTCGTCGGCAACTTCCTGTTCAACACGCTGGGCAACATCGCGGTCAACCCGAAAGCCGGGCTGTTGTTCATCGATTTCGAACGCGGCGACCTCCTCTACCTCGCCTGCGATGCCGAAATCATCTGGGACAGGATACAGATCGAAGCGTTCGAAGGAGCCGAGCGTCTGTTGCGCTTTCACGTTCGCGAGGTCAAGCGGGTCGACGCCTCGCTGCCATTGCGTTGGGGCGAGGCGCAGCTTTCGCCGTTTCTCGAGCGCACCGGGGCGTGGGCGCCGTAGGCCCACGCACGCCCGATAACTTCTTCCGGCGCTCGCCAAGTAACCTACGGCACCGCGAGCAGATCCGAGGTCAGCCACTCCTGGAGAATCTCGGCGTATTCGGCCTGGAGGCACTGGAACAAGACCTTTCGCTCCGATTGATTCAACTTGAGCGAAGGATTCGAGGCCCACACGTCGCTGGGCGGCATCGGCGCGACGGTGTTTTCGATGACCTTGTGCTGCATCGTTCGTAGGCTCGTGCCGGCGTTCAGGATGCCGCGGTCCGTTTCTCCATCGTGGCATTGCTGGCAGTCCATGTTGGCGACGATTGCGTCGCGCCGTGGCGCGGACAGGCCTGCGGCACAGCCGGGCACCGCCGCACGGCCCGGCCGGGCTGCCAGTCCATTGGCCACGAATTGGTCGCGGTTGGCCCGCTGCGATGGACCGAGCGCAGGCCCGTTCTGCGACGCCGTATATCCGGCCGACGCAACGTCGGCCAGTCCGGTCTTTAGACTGAGCTCCGTGATGTTGTCCGCGCCGGTCAGGGGAATCGTTCCGACAGGCGTGACCGCCCGGCCGCCGCCCGCCGCCGTCGTTCCGGCAACCGCGGGAATGACTGCCCGGATGCCCGTCGAGTGGCAGGAATAGCACTTTGAAAGATCACCCCGGGGATTACTTCCCCTGCCCTCCAGGACAAAGCCGGTCGGCGTGCGCGAGAAGCCGCGGAACGCAACCATCGGTCTGCCGCCGTTCAATGGCGAATTCGGATCGGACGCCAGCTGGACGGCGAGGAAATCCACGTTCCGGCCGAGCTTGCCGGTGCGGTCGCTGATCGCCACCTGGATCCACTGCTCGAAGCGCGCCCTGCTATCGACCAGCCGGATCAGGATACGAGCGGCGCCGTCGCCATCGTTGTCCACCGAGGTCGAGCTGAATTTCATCCAGCCCGCGCCGGGAATCTTCACCACCTCGTCCGTCAGGTCCTTGACGCTGCCGCTCCGCGACGCCTGCTCCAGCCACGCGGGCACACGCATCAGATCGCCGACGCCGGTCGATCCGGAACGGAAGATGGCGTCGGTCGCCGCGCGGTAGTCCGCGTCGGTGATGGCGAGTCCCATCTCGCTATCCGTGTTCAACCCGACCGGCCGGCGCGTACCCGGGGCGGTCGTGCTGTGGCAGTTGTACGGCAGGAAGCCGAACGCCTTCTCGACGGGCGTGATCGGACGCCCGGTACTGCATGTCCAATTGCAGGCCCTCTCGACGGACGATCCGCTTCCGTTAAGGAAGAACTCCCCGGGCGCCTTCGCGTACGCCTCGGCGATCTCAGCCGCTCCGACCTCCACCTCGGAGCGCAACGCGCCGCCGCGCAGCCCGCAAACGTCCGTCGCATCCGCGAAGACCGGAAACCCCGATAGGGCGACAGCTGCTACGCGGGTGATGAATCGGTCCATGGCGGTGTCCTTTCCGGCTACTTCTTCTGAACGCCCTCCATCGGCAATCTCCTCCTGAGCTCGTCGAGCGGCCGGAGATTGCGAGGCGGCGGCGTCCATTTCTCCGCCTCGACGTCCAGGCGATTCACCAAGGCGATCTGGAGGACGCCCAGGCGGGGGGTCGAGCAGTGCAATCTGCCGCTGTCGTTCCCAACGGTGTCGACGACGCAATCGATCTGACGCAGCAGGCTGCCGCTGTCGCCATGAAAGGGAATCGACGAGTGGTCGTCCCGGCCGGAGCGTCCCTTCGCCGCGCCGTAGGTGGGCGCCTGCCCGACCGGACGATTCAGGATCGGGGGATTGGCGAGCTGGCATTCCTCGAGGGGATTGTTCGGCAGGTCGACGGGGGGCCGTAGCGTGAAGATCTCGACTTCCCTGCTGCCGGCGAACGTCGAGCGATCCGCCTTGTCCTCTTCGGCGGTCACCGTAACCCGCCCGAGGAGGCGCGACGGGCCGTCTGGAAAGATGTGCAGCGTCGCATTCACGATCACGGGACCACCGCCCATCTCGGTGTCGCCGCGCCCGGTGTGGAAAAGGTCGAACTGCCCGTCCTTGGCACCGTCGTCGGATTGACTGACCTCGATCGAGTGGTAGCAAGCGTTGCGGTACTTCGTCGGCAGCAGCGCCGACTGGGCGATCCTCGGATTGGACTCGTACTGGGCGGACGTGCGCTGACAGTCCTCGGTGAAGGACTGCATGCATTTTTTCGTCTGCGCGAGCAAGCGGTCGAACTCGGCGCTCCATTCGGTGAGCAGTCGCCCGACGTCGCTTAGCCGCGCCTTGCGCTTCGGCCCGTTCGGCAGGCCGAGGGCGAACTCTTCGGGACGCCGCAGCACGAAATTGGCCGCGTCCTTGAGCGCCTTGAGATCCCACAGCGCGTCGAGCAGCACTTCGAGCTTCGCGTCGTCGGGATTTCCAGCCAGCACGCCCTCCGGCAGGGCGCCAGCGGCCACCGTGTACGGCGCGACGACGACATTGACCATGTTCCCCGACGAACCGGTGGGGACGAACTCCGTCCACTGCTTCTCGGCCTCTTCGACGTTGCGTGGCGCGGGCAGTTGCTTGTTCGACGTCGCGTTGGCGATCTTCAGCTTCTCCAGCTTCTTCACTTCGCTTAGCGCGCTCGCGTACTTCACCAGCGCGTCTGCGTTGAACGTGCCGCGGTAGCTGAAGCTGAAGTTGAGATTCGTCGACAGGTTGGTCGACTGCGATTCGCTCGACTTGAACGCGGTCGCGTAGTAGTACTCGCCGAGCTGCTGGCCGATGACGAAAGCGTTGCCGCACTTCGCGCGAAACTCGTCGAGCCCCGCCACGCCCTTCTTCAGCAGTGCCGCATAGTCCGGGAGCACCGAGATGTGCTCGGTCTGCAGCATGACCGTGTCGTTGAGCCGATAGGAATAGAAGAACCGCGTCTCGCTGAACTGGTGGACCTCGCTCTTGTTCGCCACCTCGAGAGTGGTATGGGCTTCATAGGTTCCGGTGAGCGACTTGATCTGCGCATCCGCGGACAGGTTCATGGTCTTGACCAGGTCCAGGGAGCGGACAATCGACTCGCTTTGGTTCTTGCTCTCGCCGTCGCTCTCGCGTGCCGTCTGCTGCGGATCGAAGGCCACGCAAGGCCGCCCGGACTGCGCGGCGGCGCGGGCGGACATGTCGTACGACATGCCATAGCGCGCACCCAGAAACGGTTCGGCGCGAGAAAACACCGGCTGCTGCGCAAAAGCCGGCGTGGCCGCGATAGCCGCGGCTGCCACCGCGTTCAATTTGGTCATCATCGCTAGCCCTCTCACCACTCGCGCATTCGGAACTTACGCGCAGCCACGCCTGCCCTCAGCGCCCTATTGCGCCGGATACTTGTGACGAATTCACGGTGCGAGAACGGCGCATCGTTGCGCTCTTCATCAGGCAGCGTCAACGCAAAACATGGGCGAACCGCGAGATTTAGACGCTGGGATAAAGCGACTGCCTGCAAGTCGTCGTGCGGTCACGACGACAAAAGCGGGTGAGGTGGGTCAGTAGGTCGCGCGTTCGTCGTCATTGACCACCAGGCGATAGCCGACGCCGCTCTCCGTCAGTAAGTAACGCGGCTGCACGGGGTCCTCCTCCAGCTTATCGCGCAGCTGCTTCATGTAAATGCGCAGATAGTGGGTCTGGCCCACGTGTGAAGGCCCCCATACTTCGCTCAGCAATTGCCGATGCGTCACCACCATGCCGAGATGCTTGGCGAGCGCGGCGAGTAGCCGGAACTCGATCGGCGTAAGGTGCACTCCGGCGCCATCCTTAACCGCCCGGCGCTTTCCCAGGTCAACCGTCGCCTTGCCCAGCTTCAGCACCTGGCCCACCGGCGATCGCGCCGCGTGGCGCAGCGCCACGCGCAGGCGCGCGAGAAGCTCTCCCACGCCGAATGGCTTGGTGATGTAGTCATCGGCGCCGGCGTCGAGCGCGTCGATCTTCATCTGCTCCTGGTGGCGCGCCGAGAGCACGATGATCGGCATCGATGACCACTCGCGTATCTGCCGAATAAGTTGCCGGCCGTCGTAGTCTGGCAGCGCCAAGTCAACAATAGCGAGGTCGGGCCGGTGCGTCCCGGCATCAATGGCGCCCCGCTCGGCGGTGGGCGACTCGATGATGCGGAAGCCTTCCGCGCCAAGCGAACTGCGGAGGAAGCGCCGGATCTCCGGCTCGTCTTCTATGACCAGGATGGTTGTCACGCCGGGGCTTCGGCCGGCATCGTGGGTTGCGCTTCGATGGGCAGCGCGAAGCGGAACGCGCTTCCACCGATGGGCAGCCGCTCCGCCCAGGCGCGGCCACCGTGCAGGACGATGATCGCCCGCACGATGGCGAGACCAAGGCCGACTCCGCCCGGGCGTGCTTCGGCTTCGCCGTGCTCGAACTTGGCGAACACCCGTTCCTCGTCGCCTTCGGGGAGGCCCTGACCGAAGTCCTCTACCGACACGACCAGCTCCTGACCGGCGCGCCAGGCCCGAAGGCGAATGACCGTGTCGCGCGGCGTGTGGATTGCCGCGTTTTCCAGCAGGTTGGTGAGCGCCTGATCGATGAGCGCTGCATCGACGCGCACCAGCGGCAGGTCATGTGGCAGCTCCAGCACGACGCGATGCTGCGTGAGCCGCTCGCGCAATCGGGCGAGCGAGGTTCCCGCGATCTCGGCGATCGAGCCCCAGTCCCGATCGAGCTTCATGCCACCCGTTTCGAGCCGCGTCATCTGCAGCAGCTTCGCCACGCGCTCGGACATTTCGTGCGCCTGCGCGTAGACGCTGCGCGCGAGCGCCTGTCGCTCCTGCGCGGTCAGTTGCTCGCCGCGCTCCGCAAGGCTCGAAGAAGCGCCGCATATCACGGCGAGCGGCGTGCGCAGGTCGTGCGAAATGGAAGCGAGCAGGGTGTTGCGGACCCGCTCCGTCTGCGCGGCGGCTTCGAGCTTTGCCTGCGCTTCCGCCTGAACGCGCACGTTTTCTGCGAGCCGCGAAATGACAAGGCCGACGGCGAGCATGATGCCGAAGGTCACCAGATACTGCATGTCATCGATGGAGAAGGTGCCCTGCGGCGGCACGAATAGAAGGTCGAAGGCGGCCACTGAAACCACCGTGGCCAGAATCGCCGGGCCGCGGCTGTGGCGCTGCGCCACAAGCACCACGGCCAGGAGATAGACCATGGCGATGTTGACGAGCTCGAAGCGCGGGCGCATCGCGAGGCCAGCAGCCGTGCACGCGAGCGCCGCGCCAATCGCCCAAAGATACCCCTTCACGCCGTCACTCTAGCGTTTTTCATTCTCATGCTCCTCGCATTGATGAATGCGCTCGCCCGCCATTGGCAATCTAGGTAAGCCGGCGTAAGGACGGCGTAAAGAAGGCGTCCCAGACAGCCAGTCTTTACGCGGTCTTTACCGAGCGAAAGCTATCGTGCCGTCTCCATGACGCCCCCAAAGAACCCGTCTACGGCAACGCTTTCACTTCTCGCGCTCGGTGTCGTCTACGGCGACATCGGCACGAGCCCGCTCTATGCGGTGAAGGAGACATTCAACCCGGAACACGGCATTCCGCTCAACGCCGCCAACATCGTCGGCGGCCTGTCGACGATCTTCTGGATACTGATGATCGTCGTTTCGCTCAAATACGTCACGCTCGTGCTGCGCGCCGACAACCGCGGCGAGGGCGGCATCATGGCGTTGCTCGCGATGGCGACGTCCTCCCTCAAGAACCATCCGCAATGGACCGGGATGCTTCTCGCCATCGGAGTCTTCGGCGCTTCGCTCTTCTACGGCGACGCGGTGCTCACGCCCGCCATCTCGATCCTTTCCGCGATCGAAGGCCTGGAGGTGGGCACGGCGGCGTTCAAACCCTACATCGTGCCGCTGGCCACCGGCATCCTGATCGCGCTTTTCGTCATCCAGAAGCGGGGCACGGGATTTGTCGGCATCGTCTTCGGTCCGGTCTGCGCGCTGTGGTTTCTCTCCATCGGCGCCGCTGGCGTGTGGAACATCGTCCGGCAGCCGTCGATCCTCGCGGCGCTGAACCCGGTCCACGCGCTGGGCTTTGTCAGCGGCCATGGCTTCGCGTCGTTCGTGGTGCTGGGCTCCGTACTTCTCGTGATCACCGGCGCCGAGGC
>DATMIG010000072.1:0-1839 GCA_035554335.1 Burkholderiales bacterium | reverse complement strand
GCGGCCGTAGCACTTGGCGCACAGGCCGAAGCGGGTGTTGCAGGTCAGCGCGGTGCGCACCTTGACCTCGTCCACGCCGGCGTTCTCGAGCTCGTCGAGCGTGTCCTCGTCGAGCATCTCGCCCGCGGCGAGCAGCTGGTCCTGCGTCTCCGGGTGCAGCACCTCGACCGCGGTGACGCGGCCGAGGATGCGGTCGCGCAGCGACTCGATCACTTCACCGCCTTCGACCAGGGCGCGCATGTTCATGCCGTTCTGCGTGCCGCAATCGTCTTCGGTGACGACGAGGTCCTGCGTCACGTCGACCAGGCGCCGCGTGAGGTAGCCCGAGTTCGCCGTCTTCAGCGCCGTGTCCGCCAGGCCCTTGCGCGCGCCGTGCGTCGAGATGAAGTACTGCAGCACGTTCAGGCCTTCGCGGAAGTTCGCCGTGATCGGCGTCTCGATGATCGAGCCGTCCGGCTTCGCCATCAGGCCGCGCATGCCGGCGAGCTGGCGGATCTGCGCCGCGCTGCCGCGCGCGCCCGAGTCGGCCATCATGTAGATGGAGTTGAACGCCTCCTGCTTGACGTTCTTGCCGTGGCGGTCGACCACGCTCTCCTGGCCGAGCTGCTCCATCATCACCTTGCCGACCTGCTCGCCGCAGCGCGACCAGATGTCGACCACCTTGTTGTAGCGCTCGCCCGCCGTGACGAGACCCGAGGTGTACTGGGTCTCGATCTCCTTCACCTCGGTCTCGGCGTCCTTGATGAGCTGCTGCTTCGCCGCCGGGATCGACATGTCGTTCACGCCGAAGGAAATCCCGGCGCGCGTGGCGTTGGTGAAGCCGGCCTGCATCAGCTTGTCGGCGAAGATCACCGTCTCGCGCAGCCCGCAGCGGCGGAACGCGGCGTTGATCAGGCGCGAGATCTCCTTCTTCTTCAGCGCCTTGTTGAGCAGCTCGAACGACAGCCCCGCCGGCAGGATCTCGGAGAGCAGCGCACGCCCGATGGTGGTCTCGTAGCGCTTGATCGTCTCGCCGATCTCGCCGTCCTCGCTCAGCGTCTTCTCCTTGATGCGCACCCAGACGCGCGCATTGATGTCCACCTGGCGCGAGTCGTACGCGCGGTGCACCTCGGCAAGGTCCGCGAAGCTCATGCCCTCGCCCTTCGCATTGATGCGCTCGCGCGTGGCGTAGTAGAGGCCGAGCACGATGTCCTGCGACGGCACGATGATCGGCTCGCCGTTGGCCGGCGAAAGCACGTTGTTGGAGGCGAGCATCAGCGTGCGCGCTTCCATCTGCGCTTCCAGTGACAGCGGCACGTGGACCGCCATCTGGTCGCCGTCGAAGTCCGCGTTGAAAGCAGCGCACACCAGCGGATGCAGCTGGATCGCCTTGCCCTCGATCAGCACCGGCTCGAAGGCCTGGATGCCGAGGCGGTGCAGCGTCGGCGCGCGGTTGAGCAGCACCGGGTGCTCGCGAATCACCTCTTCCAGGATGTCCCACACTTCCGGCACTTCCTGCTCGACCAGGCGCTTGGCGGCCTTGATGGTCGTGGCGAGGCCGAGGAGCTCGAGCTTGTTGAAGATGAACGGCTTGAAGAGCTCCAGCGCCATCTTCTTCGGCAGGCCGCACTGGTGCAGCTTCAGCTGCGGGCCGACGACGATGACCGAGCGGCCGGAGTAGTCGACGCGCTTGCCGAGCAGGTTCTGGCGGAAGCGGCCGCCCTTGCCCTTGATCATGTCGGCGAGCGACTTGAGCGGACGCTTGTTCGCGCCGGTCATCGCCTTGCCGCGGCGGCCGTTGTCGAGCAGCGAGTCCACCGCCTCCTGCAGCATGCGCTTCTCGTTGCGCACGATGATCTC
>DATMIG010000071.1:0-3851 GCA_035554335.1 Burkholderiales bacterium | reverse complement strand
GAGGAGCTCGAGCTCGAGAACCGGCTGCGCAAGGCGGTCGAGAACGGCGAGCTGTTCGTGCACTTCCAGCCGAAATACGATCTCGCGAGCCAGAGGATGGTCGGCGTGGAGGCTCTCATGCGCTGGCAGGGGCCCGACGGCAAGCTCGTCTCGCCGGCCGATTTCATCCCGGTGCTGGAAGATACCGGCCTCATCATCGACGCCGGCCGGCAGGTGCTCACTTCGGCCAAGGAGACCTACCAGCGCTGGCGCGCCCGATTCCAGGCGCCGCCGCGCATCGCCATCAACGTGTCGGCGGTGCAGCTGCGCCGCAAGACCTTCGTCGACGAGGTGCGCGCCGCGCTCGGGCCGATCGGCGCCGACGGCGGCGGCATCGACCTCGAGATCACCGAGAGCCTGCTGATGAACGACGTCGACGCCACGATCTTCAAGCTGCGCGAGCTGCGTGACATGGGGCTCAACATCGCGCTGGACGACTTCGGCACCGGCTATTCCTCGCTCGCGTACCTCTCCCGGCTGCCGGTAGACACGCTGAAGATCGACCGCGCCTTCGTGCACGGCATGACGAAGCAGGAGCGCGACCGCAGCATCGTATCGGCCATCGTCTCGCTCGCGCAGGCGCTGCGCCTGAAGGTGATCGCGGAGGGGGTCGAGACCGAGGCCGACGTCGCGATCCTGCGCGAGCTCGGCTGCCACCAGGTGCAGGGTTTCTTCTTCAGCCGCCCCTTGGCGCTGGAGAAGCTCGAGGCGCTGCTTAAGCCGCTTTAGGTCTGAAGCAGTCCGGGCAGCGCTTCAGCGCCGGGTTGCCGATCAGCTTCACGTACGGAATGTCCGATCCGCACGACTCGCACACGCCGAACTCCGGCGTGCGCAGCCGCTCGAGCACGGTGTCCATGCCGGGTTCCGCCATCCGCTGGCGGATGGTGCGTTCCAGGGCGTGGCGCTGCTCGAGCGTGAAGTAGTGATAGTGCATGGGCGATCTCCCGGAAGAAGTGCGTAGTGAATAGCGGATCGGCGCCGCTGTCTATCGTTCGCTCAGCTACATCGCGGGCGATCGAGCGGGTAGACTATGGCCCACCCGACATCCGTTAAGACAATCCAATCAAATCCTTCTTTTATTTGTTAGCGGCCCTCCTGGCCGGCGGCGCGGCGCTCGCGAATGCGCAGGAGCGTCCCTCGCTCAAGGAGGTGACCGCGGCGCGGCTCGCGAACTATGGCGCGCCGTCCAAGCTCTTCCACGGCAAGCAAGAAGTGAAGGCGATCGTCGACGAGCTGGAGCAGCTGCGCGGCAAGAAATGGCGCCAGGCGGACCTGCGCATGCGCTGCTACTCGACCGTCCAGCTCCTGAATGGCGAGAAGCTCGTCACCGCGTTCCGCCTGCGGCCCGAGTACGTCGTGGAGCGTGCGCAGGATAAGACGGTGCCGACCTACAACACGCAGGTCGACCCGACCGACCTGCCGCTCATCCGCAAGCTGCTCACCGAGGTGCCGCCGTCCAAGCAGTGCGACTGAGCGTCACCCGCTCATCGTCAGCCCGCCGGAGACCGAGAGCACCTGGCCGGTGATGAAGTCGGCGTCGTCGCTCGCGAGGAAGAGCACGGCGCCGGCGATGTCTTCGGGCTTTCCCAGCCGTCCGATCGGCACCGCGCGCCGGAACGCCTCGCGCAGCTTCTCCGGATTGCCCGCGCCCTGCATGAACGACTCGAGCATGCCGGTCTCCGTCAGGCCCGGACTCACCACGTTCAGCCGCACGCCCTTCGTGGCGAGCTCGCGCGCGAGCGTCTTGGTGAGCGCGATGATGCCGCCCTTGCACGCCGAGTACGGTGCCTCGCCGGAGGAGCCAACGCGTCCCGCGTCGGAGGCGATGCTCACCACCTTGCCGCCGCCGCGCTCGACCATGCCCGGCAGCACGCAGTGCAGGACGTTGAGCGGCCCCACCAGGTTGATGGCGATGATCTTCTGCCAGAACGCCGGATCGGTCTTGAGGAACGGCCGGAAGAGGTCCCAGCCCGCGTTGTTCACCAGGATATCGACCGGGCCCGCCGCCGCGACCGCCTTCTGCACGGCGGCGTAGTCGGTGATGTCGACCGCCGGATCGCCCTTCAGGTCGAAAACCACCACCCGGGTGCCTTCGGCCCGCAGGCGATCGACGATTGCCGCGCCGATGCCGGCCGCGCCGCCCGTGACGATGGCGGTCTTGCCGCGAAGTCCTCGCATGCCGGCAGTGTACGAGAAGCGTCCGGCGTTTGATCCGCGTCAAGCCCTCGCGGCGCGCGCCGCCTATCGTGGGGGCATGGATACCATCGGGGCGCTGAAAGCCGGCAAGCCGCCCTGGCGCGCGGCGTCGATGCCGGCGGAGGAAGAGCACCTCTTTCCGTTTCTTCGCGCGCGCGCCGGAGAGCTTGGGCGGCCCGAGGTCAGCGCGGTGATCAACGACGTCCAGACCGACCACCATATCCTGGAGCAGGTGTGGTCGCGCCTGCGGCAGCCGCTCGCCGCCATCGCGCAGGGCCGGGAGGCGGTCCTCGACGCGCGGGACGTCGCCGCCTTCGCCTGGCTCTACCGCCACCCTATGGACGAGGAGTCGGCGGTCATCCTGCCTTTCGCCCGCGAGGCCCTCGCGTAGAATCCGGGCGCATGAAAATCCTCCTGGCAGTCGATGGGTCCAAGAGCGCGCTCGATGCGGTCGACTTCGTCGTCGCGCACGCGGCAACTCTGCGGGAGAAGCCGCAGATCGAGCTGGTGACCGTGCATCGCCCGGTGCCGAAGCTGCCCGGCATGGGCGCCGCGGTGGGCAAGACCCAGATCGCTCGCTATTACGAGGAAGAGGGCGAGGCGGCGCTCGGCGAGGCGAAGAAGCGCCTCGAAGCGGGCCGCGTGCCCTACGAGGCGCACGTGCTGGTCGGCGACGTTGCCGAGACGCTCCTCAAGCACGCGAAGAAAGCCGGCTGCGACCTGATCGCCGTCGGCAGCCCGAAGGCCATGATCGGCTCGGTCGCCACCAAGGTGCTGCACGCCGCCGGCGTGCCGGTCCTCCTCGTGAAGTAAAGGCACGCCGGTTGCTGGGTCCGGGCCATGGACCTGGTAACGGACTGGCTGAGCGGCCCGGCGGGCCTCATCGCGTGGCTGGCGATCGTCGTCATCATCGTCGGCACCGGCCTCCTCATGCGGCACCTCGCGATCACCACGCGCTCGATCGCATACCGGCACGTAGTCCTCATGGTGATCGCGAGCGTGGGCCTCCTGGTCGTCGCGGGCGTGGGCGGCTTCGTGCTGATGCACCTCGCCTGAGCGGCGTAAACTGTCCTTGGGCGGCGGACGCGCTGCCCGCATCGCAGGAGGTAGCTCATGACGAAGGTAAAGAAGATCGCCATTGCTGTGGGAGTCACGCTGGCTGGGCTCGCCGGAATCGCGACCGCCGCTTGCCTGCTCTGCCCGTAACGGCGTCCTGCAGCAGTACCGGGCCAGCTTAATCCGCTGGCCCTTTTCATTTGCGCACGGCCTCGGGACACGCGCGCCGCGCTCGCTTGACCTTCCCACCGTGGGAAGGTTCAAACTTCAGTCCATGAATATTGGCCAAGCTGCCGCCGCCTCGGGCGTGACGGCGAAAATGATCCGGCATTACGAGGAGAGCAGGCTCATCCCCGCGCCGCGCCGGACTTCCTCCAACTACCGCTCTTATTCGGAGAACGACGTGCACGTCTTGCGCTTCGTCAAACGCGCCCGCGCGCTCGGGTTCAGCATGGCGGACATCAAGACGCTGCTCAGCCTTTGGCAGGACAAGTCGCGCTCGTCGAGCGCAGTGAAGCGCATCGCGCGCACCCACATCGATGAGCTCGAGCGCAAGATCG
>DATMIG010000070.1:0-2891 GCA_035554335.1 Burkholderiales bacterium | reverse complement strand
GCGAGCGCCTCGCCGGCCTCTCGATCGTGATCATCGAGCACGAGATGAACGTCATCGAGCGCGTGTCGAGCCGCTGCGCGGTGCTCAACTACGGCCGCAAGATCGCCGAAGGCGCCTACGCGCAGGTGGCGGCAGACACGGAAGTCCAGAAGGCGTACCTGGGGACCGACTGATGCTCGCCATCGACCACATCAGCGTCGCCTACGACCGCGCCGACGTGCTGCAGGATGTGTCGCTCGAGGTCGCGCCGGGGCGCATCACCTGCATCCTCGGCTCGAACGGCTCCGGCAAGTCGACGCTGATCCGCGCCATCCTTGGCCTCACGCCAGCGCGCAAGGGTCGCATCCTCTTCGACGGCACCGACATCGCCCGCCTGCCGACGCACGCCATCGTGGCGCGCGGCATCGCCTGCATCCCGGAGGGACGCCGCATCTTCCCGAAGCTCACGGTGAAGGAAAACCTGCGGCTCGGCGCCTACCGGCAGCGAACGTACGAGGAGCGCATGGAGAAGGTGTTCGCCATCTTCCCGCGCCTCGAGGAGCGGCTCGACCAGCTCGCCGGCACCATGTCGGGCGGCGAGCAGGCGATGGTTTCCATCGGGCGCGGGCTGATGTCGGAGCCGAAGCTCCTCCTCGTCGACGAGCCCTCCCTCGGCCTCTCGCCGCTGCTCGTAAAGGAAAACTTCGCCGTCATCCGCCGCGCGAACGAGATGGGCATCACCGTGCTCCTCGTCGAGCAGAACGTGCGCCAGACGCTCGCCATCGCGCACGCGGGATACGTGCTGTCGCAGGGACGAGTGGTCGCCTCCGGTAGCGCGGCCGAGCTGGCCGAGAACGCCGAGGTACACCAGGCTTACTTCGGTTAGTCGTTACGTTTGGTTTCAATTCGGAGCGGCAGCGAGCTAGTCGCGTGCGCCGGCTGCGGCCTATGATTTGCGCCATGCGCGCCCTCCTGTTTCTCCTGGCCACCACCGCCATGGCGCCGGTCCATGCGCAGACCTACAAATGGGTCGACGCGCGCGGCGTCGTCAATTACTCCAACGTGCCGCCGCCCGCGCGGCCGGTGCAGGCCACGCCGATCGAGGATCGGGTGTCCGTCGTTGCGCGTGATCCGAATCTAGCGGCCGCCAGCGCCGCGGCACAGGAGCAGAGCGCGCGCCAGGCGGAATACGCGCATCAGGAATGGCTCGCGCGCCAGCAGGGCATGATGCAGGAGAAGGCGCTGGCGGCGATGTACACGCCGCCCGCCGACTATGCGCCGTCCTACTTCGGGTACGGCGTGCCGATCGTTGCCGGACGCGTCGTGAAGCGGCCGACTGTGCGACGCGTGGTCGCCCACCCCGCGCCGGTCCGCGCCGCTAGTCTGCGTAGGTTCTGAAGTCGGCCGGGGCGACGATCTCGAGCATCTCGCAGTCGCGTGAGTGCGCGAGCTCGCGGTGGCGGATGCGGGGCGGCTGCACGAAGCAGGTGCCGGCGCGCATCACGATCGGCTTGCCGCCCGCGTACTGCATCTTCACCCAGCCCTTCAGCACGTAGACGAACTGCAGCTCGACGTCGTGCGCGTGCCAGTCGCCGTGCGGCGCCTTGCCCGGGCGCGCGCGGATAACGTGCGCGACGACCTTGTCGCGGCTCGCGCGCTTGATGCCGAGATCACGGTATTCGAAGTAGCCGCGCAGTCCGCGGCGGGAGAATCTTGCGTTCTTGAGATGACTGACGGCGGGTTTCTGCGCTGCCATGGCGCCTCCTCCTTGTTTTCCCCGGGGGAGGCGCCATCCTACCGCCGCTACTGGCTGTTCTCGAAGTCGTCGGTGGCGTCGAAGCGATCCCATGCCGCACGCACGGCATGGCGGTTCTTCGCCCATTCGAGCTGCGAGTTGCCGCGGTTCCTCTGGTAGTCGCGCTGCAGGTCGCGCTCGACCTGGTCATACGTGCGGCCCGAGTAGCGCGCGCGGCCTTCCCAGCCGGTGCGATAGCCCGGATAGTAATCGTCGAAGGTGTAGCCGCGCTCGTAGTACGGCTCGCGGGTGTACTGCGTGCGCCAATACGATTCCTCGGCCGTCGGGTCGATCTTCTCGGCGATGCCCTTCCCGGCCAATCCGCCCACGACCGCTCCGACCGCGGCGCCGGCGAGCGCGCCGGCCGGTCCGGCGACCGCGCCCGCCGCAGCGCCTGCCGCCATGCCGCCCGCGGCCGCGCCGAGGCCCGTGCCGACCGGATGCGCTCCGGGTGCGCCGCTGATGGGATCGCGGTTTTCGTGCTTGCCGTAGCTCCACGCCGACCGCCGCCGATCACCCGACGACGGAATAAGGGCGCGGTTCTCCACCAGGCGCCGCTCGGATGTAAAAGCTGCCATTGCACGCTCCTTTCTTGATGCGAATCCGGCTGTGCCGCAATTTGCATGCCGCCGCAGTGAAAGGGCTTATCGCGCGAGCTGCGTGAGCGCGGCGATGACGAGGCCGGCAAGGCCGCCGACCAGCGTGCCGTTGATGCGGATGAACTGCAGGTCCGGGCCGATGTGGCGCTCGAGCTCGCCGACCAGGCGCTCCTCCTGCCAGCTCATGATCTGGTCCTCGATGAAGCGGCCGATCTTCGCGCGGTGCTCCTCGACAAGCGCCGGCGCCGCCTTGAGGATCTGCTCGTCGATCCACTGCTGGATCTCGCGGTCCGCGCGCAGCGTGCGGCCGAGCGCCTCGAGCATCGCCGTCACGCGCTGGTGCAGCGACTGCGGGCTGCGGTCGTATTCCGCCGCGAGCCAGGCGCGCATCTCCTCCCAGAGGCCGGACAGATAGCGCGCCACCGCCGGGCTCTCCAGCGCCTCGTCGCGCAGGCGGTGCACGCGGTCGCGCAGCGCGTCGTCGCGCTTCAGGCGCGCGACGAAATCGGCGACGAAGG
>DATMIG010000069.1:0-24157 GCA_035554335.1 Burkholderiales bacterium | reverse complement strand
AGCGGTGCAGGCGCGAGGCGACCTCGCCGACGGAGAGGCCTTCGGAGCGCGAGACGAGCATCAGGATCTCGTACTGCGTGCCCGACACGGCGACGATCGAGGCGAAGGCGTCGCGGCAGGCATCCAGCCGGTGGCCGTAGGCGATGAGATCGTGGATCAGGCCGCGGAATTCCGCGTCCGAGCCGCCCACCAGCAGCGCGGGGCGCGAAACAGTGGCGGGCGCGGCGCTCTTTTTGCGGGTGCGGGCCATTGACCGCGGCATTCTCGACCCCGAGAATTACCTTTGTCAATTAGCTATCCCACCAAACGATGACCACCGTGCTGATCGCCGGCGCCGGGCCGGTCGGGCTCGCCGCGGCGAACGTGCTCGCCGACGCCGGCATCGGCGTGACGGTGCTCGAGGCCGAGCCGCGGCTGCCCGAGAACCTGCGCGCCTCGACCTTCCAGCCGCCCACGCTCGACCTGCTCGCGCGCTTCGGCGCGACCCAGAAGCTGATCGACATGGGGCGCGTCGCGCCCAAGGTGCAGTACCGCGACCGCGCCGGCTGGGTGGCCGAGCTCGACTTCGGCGTGCTGGCGGGCGACAGCCAGCATCCGTTCCGCGTGCAGTGCGAGCAGTACAAGCTGAACCAGGTGCTCGCCGCCCGCCTTTCCGGCGTGCGCTTCGGCGCCGAGGTGACCGGCGTCGAGCAGGACGAGAAAAGCGTGACGGTCACCATCAAAGGCGGCGAGACGCTGCGCGCCGACTGGCTGATCGGCGCCGACGGCGGCAAGAGCCGGGTGCGCGAGGCGGTCGGCGTGAAGCTCGAGGGCTTTACCTGGCCCGAGCGCTTCCTCGTGGCGAGCACGCCGTTCGACTTCGCCCAGGTGATCCCGAACCTCGCCGATGTCAGCTACTTCGCCGATCCCGAGGAGTGGTATTTCCTCCTCCGTGTGCGCGACGTGTGGCGCGCGATGTTCCCGACCCGCGCAGAGGAAAACGAGGCGGACATTCTTTCCGATGCGTCCATCGAGCGGCGCCTGCAGCGCGCGTACGCCAAGCCGGGTCGCTACGAGATCGCGCACCGCACGCTCTACTCGGTGCACCAGCGCGTCGCCGAGACCTATCGCAAGGGCCGCGTCTTCCTCGCCGGCGACGCCGCGCACCTCAACAATCCGCTCGGCGGCATGGGCATGAACGGCGGCGTCCACGACGCGTTCAACCTGGCGACCAAGCTCGTCGGCGTCATCCGTGGCGACACACCCGAGTCGGAGCTGGACCGCTACGAGCGCCAGCGCCGGCCCGTCGCGCTCGAGTACGTGAACCGCATTACGATCGCCAACAAGCGCCATCTCGAGATGCGCGACGCGGACGAGCAGCGCCGCTGGCGCGAGGAGCTGGCGCGCGCGATGAGCGACCGCGACGCCATGCGCGAGTACATGCTGCGGATTTCGATGATTGCCAGCCTGAGGAAATACGAATGCGCCTAGCGCTTGCTTTTCTGTCCATGATTTTCTCGGCGACGGTTGCCGCGCAAAGCTTCCCGTCGCGCCCGATCACCATCGTCGTGCCCTACTCGCCCGGCAGCACGTCGGATCTCATCCCGCGGGCGATCGCGCCGCTCATGTCGCAGTCGATGGGCGTGCCGGTGGTGGTCGAGAACCGGCCGGGCGCGGGCGGCAACGTCGGCGCGGCGGCGGTGGCGAAGGGCGAGACGAGCGGGCACACGCTGCTCATGGCGCCTTCGGCGATCCTCGCCACCAACCAGTGGCTCTACAAGGAGCCCGGCTACAACCCGCAGAAGGATTTCACGCCGGTGATCAACGCGGCCACCACGCCGAACCTCTGGGTCGCGCACCCGGACCTGCCGGCGAAGACCATCCGCGACGTGATCGCGCTCGCCAAAGCAAAGCCCGGCTCCCTCTCCTTCGCTTCCGGCGGGGCCGGCACCACCAGCCATCTCTGCGGCGAGCTCCTGAAGACCGCGGCCGGCATCGACATGGTGCATGTGCCGTACAAGGGACCGGCGCCGGCGGTGCAGGATCTCCTCGCCGGCCGCGTGCAGCTCATGTGCGACAACTTTTCGAACGTCATCACGCACGTGCGCAGCGGCAAGCTGCGCGCCATCGCGGTCACGGCACTGAAGCGCCATCCGCAGGCGCCCGAGGTGCCGACGGTCGACGAGTCCGGCCTGCCGGGGTTCGAGATCAACGTCTGGTACGGTTTCGCCGTGCATTCGGCGACGCCCAAGCCGGTCGTGCAAAAGCTCAACAGCGAGATCGCGGCCGCGCTGCATAACGCGAAAGTCACCGAGCGCCTGCAGGGCCTCGGCCTGACCATCGTCGCCGACAGCGTCGAGGACTTCGGCCGCTTCGTCGCCGCGGAATCGGACAAGATGCGCCGGCTGGTGCAGGCCTCGGGCGCCAAGGTCGACTAGCCCAAAGGGAGGAAGCATGCTCAAGCTCTATGGCCAGTACCGCTCGCGCGCTTTTCGCGTCGCCTGGCTCTGCAAGGAATCGAACATCGCCTACGAGCACGTCAACGTCACCGTCAACGTCGACGACGCGACGTGCAAGAACGCGGATTACGTGCGGCTCAACCCCAACGCGCGCGTGCCGACCATCGACGACGATGGCGTCGTGCTGTGGGAGTCGGCAGCGATCAACCTGTACCTCGCCGAGAAGTACAAGAGCCCGCTCTGGCCGTCCGACATGGCGCGCAAGGGCCGCGTGCTGCAGTGGGCGTTCTTCATCGCCAACGACGTCGAGCCGAACATGATCACGGTCATGCAGCACCGCGTCATGTTTCCTCCCGAGAAGCGCAACGCCGCGCTCGCCGACGAAGCGGACGCGCGCCTGCAGCCGAAGCTGAAGGTGCTGGACGAGCATATCGCGAAGAACCGCTATTTCGGCGGCGACCAGTGGAACATGGCCGACTTCATGGTGGCGAGCGTCTGCTATTCGTTCTTCGCCATCAAGTACGACCTCGGCAAGTACCCCAGCTTCCAGAAGTGGCTGATGGCGAGCCTCGAGCGCCCGAAGGCGAAGGAAGCGCGCGCGCTGCGCGAATAATTCGGGGTCAGGTTCACAATTCCGATGGCGTTGAACCGCAACGATCTCGCCAAAGCGCTGGAGCGCTTGAAGAGCGGTGACTGGCAGTCGGCGCACGAGATCGTGCAGAGGGACGAGGAGTCGGCGCTGGCCTGCTGGGCGCACGGCATCGTCCACATCGTGGAAGGCGACATGTCCAACGCCCGCTATTGGTACGGGCAGGCGAAGCGTGCGTTTCCGTCCGAACCGGATGCCGAGGGCGAGATCCGCGCCCTGGCGGAAGAATTGCGAACCTGACCCCGAATTAGGAGCCGGTCTTGCGGCGCTTGGCGCCGCGGCGGCGGCCGGCGGCGGCGCCGAGGCGCTGGGCGACGAGGGCGCTGAAATCCGCCGCGGGCATGGGGCGGGCGAAGAGGAAGCCCTGCGCCTGCTCGCAGCCCAGCGCGCGCAGGAAGGCGGCCTGTGAGTCGAGCTCGACGCCCTCCGCGATGACGGTGAAGCCGAGCGTGTGCGCCATGTCGACGATGGTGCGCACGATGGTGGCGTCGGCTTCGTCGTCGAGCACGTCGGCGACGAAGGAGCGGTCGATCTTGAGCGAGGCGAGCGGGAAGCGCGTGAGGTAGGCGAGGCTCGAGTAGCCGGTGCCGAAGTCGTCGATCGCGATGCGCAGGCCCGCGTCGCCGAGCCCGCGCAGCACGCGCACCGCATGGTCCGGGTCGTGCATCAGCTGGCTTTCGGTGATCTCCAGCTCGATGAGCGACGGGTCGATGCCGGTGCCGTAGACGATCGAGCGGATGCGCTCGCCGAGGTCGTGCTGGCGGAACTGCCGGGCCGACAGGTTCACCGCGACCGGCATCGCCGGCGCGCCGCGGCCGAGCCATTCCTTCAGGTCCTCGCACGCGCGGCGCAGCACCCATTCGCCCACCGGCACGATGAGCCCGGTCTCCTCGAGCACCGGGATGAATTCGACCGGCGCGATCAGCCCGCGCTCGGGGTGCTTCCAGCGCAGCAGCGCCTCCGCGCCGCACGGCTGGCCGCTGGTGAGGTCGATCTTCGGCTGGTAGGCGAGGCTGAACTCGCGCCGCTCGAGCGCGCGGCGCAGCTCGATGCCCATCTGCGCGCGCGCCCGCGTGCGGATGTTGATGTCGGCGGTGAAGAAGTGGAAGGCGTTGCGGCCGGACTGCTTGGCGCGGTACATCGCCGCGTCGGCGGCGCCGAGCAGCGACTCGGCGTTGTCGCCGTCGGCCGGGAAGGTGGCGATGCCGATGCTCGCCGTCACGACCACCTCCTGGCCCTGCACGTTCACCGGCGCGGCGACGCGCTCGATGATCTTCTGCGCGACCAGCGCCGCGTCGTCCGGGCGCGCCAGGTCGCCGAGGATCACGGCGAACTCGTCGCCGCTGATGCGTGCCACCGTGTCGCCGTCGCGCAGCGTCGATTGCAGGCGCTTCGCCATTTCCTTGAGGAGCTCGTCGCCCGCGGCGTGGCCCTGCGTGTCGTTCACCAGCTTGAAGTCGTCGAGGTCGATGAAGAGCACCCCGAGCGAGACGTTGCGGCGGCGCGCCTGCACGATCATGAGCGAGAAGCGGTCGGCGAGCAGCGTGCGGTTCGGCAGTCCGGTGAGCGGGTCGAACTGCGCGAGATAGGCGAGGCGCGCCTCGCTGTCGAGGCGATGCAGCGCCGCCGACACCATGCTCGCGGCGGCGCCGAGGAACCGCGTCTCCTCGGCGCCGAAGGCGCCCGGCTCCTCGGCGAACGCGCACACCACGCCGCGCGGTCCGCCGTCGGCCGGCACCGCGACCGCGGCCATGGAGCCATAGCGCCGGATCCATTCGAACGGCAGCGGCAGGCTCTCGCCCCACGGCGCATTCAGGATCACCGGCTGCGAGGCGTCGAGGACCGGCGCGAGCGGATTGCCGGCGGCGACGCGGGTCTGCGCCGAGTCGACCGGCGTCGACGACAGGCCGGCGACTCGCCGCAGGACGAGCTCGCGCTCGCCCGAGCCGCGCTCGAAATAGGCCACCGCGCCGCTGCCGAGGCCCTCGAGCACGGTCTGCACGGCCTTGGCGACGAGCTCGCCGGCGTTGCGCTTGGAAAGCGCGGCCTGGCCGAGCTTCGAGATCTTCTTCTGGTGCCGCGCCTGCGCCGCGCGGCGCGCCTCGGCCGCGGTGCGCTCGGTCATGTCGCGGGAGTTCACCACCAGCACGCGGCCCTGCGGCGTGTCGAGGAGGCTGCGGCGGCTCTCGACCGGGAACACGCTGCCGTCCTTGCGGCGGTACCGCGTCATCACCGTGTTCGTGCGGCCGGCGGCGGCGAGGAGCTCGACCGTTTCCGCGCGCAGGTTCTCCGCGGTCGCCGCCGGGCGGATATCGCCCGCGCGCAGCTCGAGCAGCTCCTCGCGCGGATAGCCGAGCAGGTGGCAGGCGGTCTGGTTGAAGTCGACCAGCCGGCCGGTGGCGATGTCGAACAGGAACACCATGTCGGCGGAGGAGTCGAGCGCCGTGCGGAAGCGCTGCAGGGCGACCTCGCGCTCCTTTCTCTCGGTGATGTCCTCCATCACCGCGATCTCGTACTGCGGGGCGCCGTGGGCGTTGCGCACCAGCGCGACCGTCAGGTTGACCCATACGACCGAGCCGTCCTTGCGCAGGTAGCGCTTCTCGCACTGCACCGAGGCGATCTCGGCGTCGCGCATGCGGGCGCGCTCGGCATCGGTGGTATCGCGGTCGTCCGGGTGCGAGATGCTCTTCACGCTGCGGCCGAGGAGCTCGCCCTCCGTGTAGCCCAGCATGTCGCACACGCGCTTGTTGACGTCAACCAGGCGGCCGTCGAGATCGACGTGCGCCATGCCGGAGGCGGCGAGCTCGAACGTCTGGCGAAAGCGCGCCTCGCTCTCGGCGAGGGCGGCTTCGGCCTGCTTGCGCGACAGGAACTGGCCGATCTGCGCGCCGACCAGGCGCATGCTGCGCAGCAGCCGCTCGTCGGGGCGGCGCACGACGCTGCTCGACACCGCCACCACGCCGACCACGCGCGACTCGAAGGTCACCGGGAACATGAACGTGCCGTGCGCGCCGGCTTCCCGCACGCGGTTGGTGTCGAGGCGGCGCGGATCCTGGCTCACGTCCGAGATCCAGGTCGCCTCGCCCGACTGCCAGACATGGCCGACCAGGCCCTGCCCGCGCGCGAGCATCACGCCGCGCGAGGTGTCGGCGAAGCGCGCGAGCGGCCCGTCGCCGCGGCTCCAGGTTTCCTCGCAGCGGATGCGGTTCGCCGCCTCGTCGACGTGGAAATAGCGAGCGCAGTCCCAGTTCTCGGATTCGCAGATCGCGCGCATCACCGCGCGCAGCGCGCTCGACTTGCTCTTCGCCTCGGCGAGGTAGCGGGTGACGGCGTGCTCGAGCGCCACCAGGCGCTCCTCGTGGCGCTTTTCCGTGACCTCGCGGCCGACGCCGCGATAGCCGAGGAATTCGCCGCGCGGGCCGTACATCGGCTCGCCGCTGATCGAGAGGAAGCGAGCTTCGCCGTCCGGATCGATGCGACCGATCTCGAAGTCGCGGAACGGCAGCTGCGCCGCGAGCGTGTCGCGATGCAGCGCCCAGCCGTCCTCGTCGGGCACGATCGATGGCAATTCCCAGCGCGTCTTGCCGAACGGCGCGCGCGCGGCCGGCGGATGCTTCTCCGCATGTGTGCTGCGCGTCAGGCGGTGCTCGGCGTCGGTTTCCCAGTAGAAGTCAGACGAGAGCGCGGTCAGGCTGCGGAAGCGGCCCTCGCTCTCGCGCGTGACCTGCTCGGCGTGCTTCCTCTGCACGAACTGGCCGACCTGGCTCGCGATCACGCCGACGACCTGCATCGTGCCCTCGTCCTTCGCGCGAGCGCTGCGCGAGACGAGCGCGAGGATGCCGGCGATGCGTCCCTCGGAGCGCACCGGGCAGATAAAGGCGGCGCGCGACCAGCCGCGGTGCGCGAGCCGGGCGCGCGGGTCGAGCTGCGCGTCGGCCACCCACAGCGGCTCGCCGCTTTCCCAGGCCGTGCCGACCAGCCCGACGCCCGGCGCGAGCTCGAGCTGGCGCGAGTCGGCGATGAAGCGGTCGGCTTCCGGCGTGCCATTGCCCCACGCCTCCTCGAGGCGCAGGTGCTCGCCGTTGGCGGTCAGCGTGAACCAGCGCCCGCAATCCCAGCCGTCGGCCTCGCAGATCGCCTTCAGCACGCCGGTGAGCGCGGCGGGCACGGCGTCGGCCTCCGCCAGCACGCGCGTCACCGCATGCTCGAGGCGCAGGCGATGCTCGGCGCGCTTCTGCTCCGTGATGTCGCGGCCCACGCCGCGATAGCCCTTGAAGCCGCCGTCGGCGTCGAAAATCGGCTCGCCGCTGATCGCGAGCCAGCGGCTGCCCTCCGGCGACGGGCGTTGCATGACGAAATTGCGGAACGGCTCGTGGCGCTCGAGCTGCGCGCGGTGGCGCGCCCAGTCGGCGCTGCTCAGGTTGAGCGCCGGGTGATCCCAGCGCCGCCGGCCGAGATAGGCCGCGGCCTCGAGCCCGGTCTTCGACTCGAGCAGGGTTGACATGAAGGTGAGGCGGAATTCGGCGTCCTGCTCCCAGTACCAGTCCGAGGAGAGCTCGGTCAGCTTGCGGAAGCGCTCCTCGCTGCGGCGCAGCGATTCGAGGGTGCGCGCCTGCAGCGCGGCGAGGCGCACCGGCCGCTCGAGCGAGCCCTCGCCGAGCTGCGATTTGAGCAGGAAGTCGAAGGCGCCCGCTTCGAGCGCGGCGCGGCGCAGCTCAGGGTCTTCGTCGACGGTGAGCGCGATGACCGGGTGGTCGCACGCGCGCACCAGCGCACTGATCGTGTTGGCCGCCGGGCTGTCGGGCAGGTGCAGGTCGGCGAGGACGAGGTCGTAGCGCTCGCGCGTGAGCCGATCGCGCGCCTGGGCGAGCGTCGCGACGATCTCGGTGCGGCAGCGCACCGAGCGGATCGCCAGCAGATGCTGCTCGATCACCATGGCGGAGGCGCGCTCGTCCTCGACGAGCAGCACCCGCACGGTGGCGATCAGGCCCCCTTGTACCCCTCCCGCTCCCATGGGGGGAGCATACCTGCGCTTTCAGCTTCCCGGGATGGTGCCGGGCTCGAGGCCTTCACAGAATCTTGCTATATCGCGCGGCCGTGTAAACCATACACGGCCGGCCCGCGGATGCTCGAGGCAGTGCCGCAGCGCGGCACGCAGGCGCCGCAGGCGGAACGGCTGGCCGAAAACGTAGGTATGGACCGAGACATTCATCACGAGCGGGTGCCGCTCGCACTGCTCCACCATCTCGTCGAACTGGTCGACGACCATGTCGGCGAACTCGGCTGCGCCGCTGCGGCGATGGACGACGTGCTGCGAGTCGTTGAGCTCGATCGGGTAAGGAATTGAAAGAAGTGGCCCGCTGCGGGTTCGCAGCCACACCGGCTGGTCGTCCATGGGCCAATCCATCACGTAGCGGTAGCCGAGCTCCTTCAGGAGGTCGAGCGTGTTCGACGTCTCGTACGCTCCGGTGCCCATCCACCCTTCCGGCGGCTTGCCCTCGTGCCGCGCGATGGTTTCGGTCACCTCGCGCAGGATGCGCTCCTCGTCCGGCTGCCACAGCCCGCGCAGGTTCTCCGCGTTGGTGCGGCCGTGCGCCACCACCTCGTCGCCGCGCTTTCGCATCGCCGCCATGATCTGCGGCGCGTACTCGTAGAGCAGGCTGTTCGTGTTGTGCGCGACCGGCAGCTTCAGCTCGTCGAAGAGGTCGAACAGCCGCCAGACGCCGATACGGTTGCCGTAGTCGCGCCACGAATAGTTGCGATGCGTCTGCGGCTCGCCCTGCTTCGCCGGGTCGTGGCCGAGCCCGGCGCCGAACGCGAACCACTCGACGTTGGTGGTGATGACGAACGCCAGTCGCTTGCCGCCCGGCCAGCGGTAGTCCTTCCGCTCGGGCAGCGGAACGAAGTCGTAGCGGTTGTGCTGCGGCAGCAGCGGTCTACTCAATTCGCGCTCCGGAGGCCTTCACCACCGGCGCCAGCTTGGCGATCTCGCGCAGCGTGGCCTTCTCGAACTCCGCCGGCGTCATGACGATCGCATCGGCGCCGATCTGCTCGTACACCTTCTGGATCTCGGGCGCGCGCACGGTCGCGGCGAAGGCGGCGTTCAGCTTCTTCACCACCGCCGGGTCCATGCCCTTGGGGCCGAGCACGCCCGAATAAAGCACCACCTCGAAGTCGCGCAGCCCGGCCTCGACCATGGTCGGCACGTCGGGCGCGGCCGGCACCCGCTTCGGCGTGGTGACGGCGAGCGCGCGCAGCTTGCCGGCCTTGGCGTTGGAGATCGCCGGCGGCATGGTCGAGAAGACGAAAGTCACCTCGCCGCCGAGGATCGCCTGAGTGGCGGGATTGCTGCCCTTGTACGGCACGTGGACCACATCGACGCCGGCGGCCGTCTTCAGCATCTCGGAGGCGAGATGCACGATGGTGCCGTTGCCCGAAGACCCGTACGAAAGCTTGCCGGGATTGGCCTTCAGGAGCGCGATCAGCTCACGCACGTTGTGCGCGTTGGTCGAGGGATGCACGACGAGCATCAACGGCGTCGAGGCGATCATCGCGACGTAGGTGAAGTCCTTCACCGAGTCGTACGGCAGCTTGGCATACAGCGCCGTGTTGATGGCGTGCGTGGTGATGTCCTGCAGCCAGATGTTGTAGCCGTCGGGCGCCGAGCGCACGATGAAGTCGCCGGCGATGGTCGTGCCGGCGCCGGGCTTGTTCTCGACGATCACCTGCTGGCCGAGCTGCTTCGAGAGCGTGATGGCGACCGCCCGGCCGAGGACATCGGAAATGCCGCCGGCGGCGAAGCCGACGACCATGCGCACCGGCTTGCTCGGGTAGTCGGACTGCGCGAACACCGGCTGCGCCGCGAGCAGCGCGGCCAAAAGGACTAATTTTTTCAAAGCTTGATCTCCAGGCAATAAAGACCGCCGGCATGGCGGTCGACGGCGAACACGATGCCACGGTCGTCGACGAAGACGTCGTTGATCTGCGCGGTTCCCATCGGCGCGCCGGCCGGCGCGTCGGGTATGAAGTAGGCGACTTCGCGCGGCTGGTACGGATCGCGCACGTCGTAGGCGCGCACACCGGCGTTGAAGAACGTGCCGAGCACGTAGTCCTCCGAGCGCCAGGCGCCCTTGCCCGGCGGGTTCTCGTGCACGTTGTGCGCGCCGCAACGGCCGCCCTTGTGCAGGAGCGGCGTCACGCCGGTGACCGGCAGCGTGCTGATGCTGACGAGATTGCGCTCGTCGCGCGCGTCGACCAGCCACATGAGCTTCGGCCAGTCCTTGCCGTCGTCCTGGATCGCCTCGTCGGTGACGACGAAAAGATTGCGCCCGAAGAGCGGCAGCACCGTGTGCGTGAAGCCGTTGAACGGCGGCGAGTTCATCCAGCGCGAGATCATCTTCGGCCGCGCCCGGTCGGAGATGTCGAGCACCATCATGCCGCCATCGAGGTAGCCGAGATAGCAGCGGTCCGGACGCTCCGGGTAGACGTTGGTGTTGTGCGCGCGGAAGCCGGCGTCGTACCTGGCCGGCAGGCGCTCGGGCGGCGGCGCCTCGTCGCCTTCCATGGTGCCGGGCAGATGCCACCGGCCCACGGCGAGCGGCCTGGAAGGATTGCTGACGTCGACGATGCGGTAGACCTGATCGTCCTTCAGGTCGCGCGGCTTGAGGTCCGGATCCGAGCACGCCATGTGCACCGTCTTGCCGTCAGCAAACCACAGCTGGTGCGCGCCGCGGGAGTACGGACCCGAGGCGTCGAACTTCGAGATCGATTTCGGCCGCTCGGGCTCCGAGATATCGAACAGCTCGAAGCCGGCGGGCTTCCCGCCCCACTCGGTGACCTGGTAGGCGACCGCCATCAGGTCGCCGGAGGTCTCGAGCGAGTTGGAGCGCATCTTGGCGTGCGGCAGGTCGGTCTGCGTCACCACCTTCGGGCTGCGCGGGTCGATGACGTCGACGGCGGTAAAGTTCTTGGGCGCGCTCTCGTGCGCGAGCCAGAGGATGCGCCGCCCGCCTTTCGCGAGCTGCAGCGACATGCCTTCGCCCATGCCGCCGTGCCCGTTCAGCGTGTGCTGCGCGAGCAGCTTCATGTTGTTCGCTTGCATGGCCCTACGATATCGAAGAACGGCGGGCCGCGCCGCGCGGGGTGGTCGACGTTTCGAAAGCGCCCTTGGTACGGATGGTAGAGTCCGCGGGCATAGTATTCTTTCGAGACCCATCCGATGCGCCCCACCCATTTTCTTTCGTGCGCCGTCGCCGTCCTCGCGCTTGTCCTTCCGGCGGCCGCGCCGGCGCAGGACTGGCCTTCCAAGCCGGTACGCATCGTCGTCGCCTATCCGCCCGGCGGCGGCATCGACGTGCTCGCCCGGCAGCTCGCGGAGAAGCTGACCCGCGGCTGGGGGCAGCCGGTCGTGGTCGAGAACAAGCCCGGCGGCAACACGATCATCGCCACCGACTCGGTGGCGAAGTCGCCGAACGACGGCCACACCATCCTCCTCACCACGGACGCCACGTTCTCCATCAACCCGCATCTCTATGCGCGCCTGCCCTTCGATCCGCAGCACGATTTCATCCCGGTGACGATGCTGGTCCTCCTGCAGCAGCTCCTCGTCGCCAATCCGTCGCTGCCGGCGAACACGCTTGCCGAGCTGATCCGCCTCGCGAAGGAGCAGCCCGGCAAGATCAACTACGCGTCATATGGCAGCGGCAGCCAGCCGCATCTCTCCGGCGAGATGCTGAAGTACAAGGCCGGCATCGACCTGGTGCACGTGCCGTACAAGGGCATCTCGCTCGCGGTGCCGGCCGTGATGGCGGGCGAAGTGCAGCTCACCTTCGCCGGCATCGCCACCTCGATGCCGCAGCTGAAAGCCGGGCGCATCAAGGCGCTCGCGATCGGCGGCACGAAGCGCTCGCCGCTCCTGCCCGAGGTCCCGACCTTCGCCGAGCTCGGCTATCCGGAAGTCGAGACGCACGCCTGGTTCGGCCTCTTCGTGCCGGCCGGCTCGCCTCGCGAAGCGGTCGAGCGCATCTACCGCGATACGAAGAAGATCCTCGACGAGCCCGAGTTCCGGCAGAAGCAGCTCATCGACAAGGGCTACGAAGTGGTCGGCAGCTCGCCGGCCGAGTTCGCCGCCTACATCCGCAAGGATTCGGAGAGCCGCGGGCGCGCGGTCAAGATCTCCGGCGCGAAAGCCGAGTGATCGAAACCGTTTTCGTCCAGCCCTCGCCCAAGCTCGCGGTGGGGCACGCCGGCGAAGGGCCGCTAGTGCTCTTCCTGCACGGCATCCGCGGCAACCGGCACAACTGGGACCGCCAGCTCGAGGCACTGGCGGACAAAGGCTTCAAGGCCGCCGCCTGGGACGCGCGCGGCTACGGCGACTCCGACGACTACGACGGCCCGCTCAACTTCCGCGACCACTTCATGGGCGACGTGCTGCGCGTGGCGGAGCACTTCTCGGCGAAGAAGTTCCACCTGGTCGGCCTGTCGATGGGCGGGCGCATCGCGCGCAACGTCGGCATCTACCATTCCGACCGGCTGCATTCCCTCACCGTGGTGAACGCCAACCCGGGCTTCAACTCGATGTCGGCCGACGACGTGCGCCGCTTCGTCACCGAGCGCAAGACGCGCACGCCGGAATCGATCCGCAAGCTGCTCGGCCCGAGCCCGCGCAAGGGCGCCTACGAGGAGCTGGTGGAGAGCATCGACAGGGTGCGCGAGGAGTCTTATCGGAAAACGCTGGAAGCGTCGGTGGCGCAGGACCGCGACGCGCCGATCGAGAACATCCGCGTGCCGACGCTGATCATCTCAGGCGCGGAGGACAAGGTCTATCCGCCGGAGCTCGCGCGCGGCATGGCGAAGCGCATCCCCGGCGCCGAGCTCGCCAGCATGAAGGGCGCGGGCCACCTCGCGAACCTCGAGCACCCGGACGAATTCAACCGCATCCTGCTGGACTTCCTGAAGCGCAGCACCCCTTAAGGAGAAGGTCATGGCACAGAAGAGAGTCGCGCTCGTCACGGGCGCCGGCACCGGCATCGGCAAATCGGCTGCGCTCGCGCTGCTCAAGGACGGCTACCACGTCGCCCTCGTCGGCCGCCGCGCCGACCTTCTCGAGAAGACCGCCGCCGAGTCGGGCGCGCAGGAGCGCGCGATGGCCTGCCCCGGCGACATCACCAAGCCCGAGGTGGTGAAGTCCATCTTCGCGAAAGTGAAGGACAGCTGGGGCCGCCTGGACGTCCTCTTCAACAACGCCGGCATGGGCGCGCCGGCCGTGCCGATGGAAGACCTGCCGATCGAGACCTGGAAGGCGGTGGTCGACATCAACCTGAACGCGATGTTCTACTGCACCCAGGAAGCGATCCGCATCATGAAGGCGCAGGACCCGAAGGGCGGCCGCATCATCAACAACGGCTCCATCTCCGCCCACGCGCCGCGCCCGATGTCGGTGGCCTACACGGCGACCAAGCACGCCGTCACCGGCCTTACGAAAACGACCTCGCTCGACGGCCGCAAGAACGACATCGTCTGCAGCCAGATCGACATCGGCAACGCGCTCACCGAGCTCGCCGCGCGCATGGCGAAGGGCGTGCCGCAGGCCGACGGCTCGGTGAAGCCCGAGCCGCTGATGGACGTGAAGCACGTCGGCGACGCGGTCCTGCACATGGCCAACCTGCCGCTCGACGTGAACGTCCAGTTCATGACCATCATGGCCACGAAAATGCCTTTCGTGGGCAGAGGCTAGGTTTTTTTGGGGGCCGCCCCCCTGTCAAGGGGGGAAGCGAGCTTCAGCGAGCGGGGGGTTAGGTTTTGTCCACGTCCTCATAGTTCTCGCGCCTGAACCGCGGCGTACAGATCGCGAGAAACACGAGGTCGCCTTTGCCGATGTTGGTGATGCGCTGCCGGCACATCGGCGGTATCCGCACCACGTCGCCCGGCCCGACCTCCCTCGCCGGCTCCTCGCCGACCTCGACGCGCCCCCTGCCCTCCAACACTACGTAGCGCTCCGTGGTGCCGCGCAGCCGATGCCAGCGCGTCGTCACGCCCGGCAGCACGCGGGCGCGCGCGACGGATAGCTCCGGGTCGTCCGAGCTGTTGGCGAGCTCGGTGATGTAGCAGCCTTCCTCGAAGTAAAACTCGCCGCCGCTCCGCTCCCCCTCATCACCCATACACCTCCCGATGACGCTTTCGCAGCCGCAGATAGACGGCATCTTCGCGCGCTTTCTTCCACTTGGCGTGAAAAAACGCGGCGGCCTGCGCCTTCGCTGCGTCTTCCGATCTCGGTAACCGCTTGCGGCCGGGCCCGTATTTGCGGCCCGACGGGTGGTTCGCATAGCGGCGCGCCCGGGTGTAGCCCATCTGCAGGAACTTGCGCGCCATGTCCATGCCGACGAAATCTCCCTTCGCCTTGTAGGCGAGGAACAGGCGATACACGGCGTTGGCGGACTTGCGCGCTGTCACCGGATTGCGGAAGCGCCAGTGCGGCAGGATCTCGCTCTTGTACGGCTCGACGAGCAGAACACCCTGCTCGCCGCGTCCGATCCGATAGAGCTCGGGATGCTCGCGAAAGTTGATGCGCCCGTAGTCGAGCGCGTAATCGAACCCGGCTGGCGTTAGAGCAGCTCGCGCATCCAGGCGGCGGTGCGCACGGCGCCGCCGAAGCTGTAGAGGTGCACGCCGACCACGTTGCTCGGCTCACGGTTGAGCGTGTAGCGGGCGACCGCGACCAGGTGGTCGCGCGGGTCGGTGTTGGTGACCAGCTGGGCGATGCCGGAGCCGAGGGTGCGCATGGCGCGCAGCGAGACGCTCACGCCGCAGCGCTGGGCGTAGCGCAGCAGCGCCGCCGCGTCCGTGGGGCCAGCGATGCCGACGTACACGGGGAGGTCGGGATACTGGCGCGCGAGCGTGGCGCAGTATTCGACCACGCGCGTCGGCGCGAACGAGAACTGCGTGAGGACATACACGCCGATCGACTGCTGCGCGGCGAGCTCGAGCTTGCGCGCCATCGCCTTCTCGAGCGAGTTGAGCGGGATGCGCGGATGGCCTTCCGGATAGCCGCCGATGCCGATCTCGCGCACGCCGCAGTCGGCGAGCAGGCGCTCCTCCAGGATCTGCAGGCTGTCGACGAACGGGCCCTTCGGCTTCGGCTCATCGCCGCCGATCAGGAGGCAGCGGTGCACGCCGTACTGGCTCGCCGCCTTGGTGAGGAACTGGCGGAAGTCCTCGCGGTTCAGGATGCGCCGCGCGGACACGTGCGGCACGGGATCGAGGCCGGCGTCGCGGACCGCAGCGATCGCCTCCAGCGTGCGGCTGAGCGGCAGGCCGGGCAGCGAGGGAATGTAGACGCAGCTGCCGGCGGGGAGCTGCGCGCCGACGTCCTTCAGGCGATGCAGCTCGCGCGGCGAGATCTCCATCGATCCTGCCGCCACCAGCTCGGAGAGGCGGCTGTCCACGCGACGGTCAATCGCGCTTGCGGGAAACGACATAGGACTCGTCCAGGAACCAGAGGCTGCCGTGCTTTTGCAGCACCTCGCGCGTCGCGTCGAGGTAGCGCGTGTCCTTCACCGCCTCGGAGAGGCGCATGTCGTCGATCTGCGCGACGTAGATGGCCGCGTTCCACGCCGCGAACAGCGTCGAGGTGCCGATGCTGTTCGAGATCTCGGTCGGCAGCGTGTGCATGTCATAGCGGAAGATGGCGCGCGCATCGGCGTAGGCGTTGAAGTTGTAGCGCCGCGCGTCGCGCCCGAGCTCCTGCTTGGTGGCCCGCATGAGATCGTGCCGGCTCTGCGTGAAGGGATTCTCGCCCGGCCACACCTTCTGCACGATCTCGAGTCCGGGGTCTCCACCGTGCGAGTGGATGCCGAGGAGCCGTCCGCCCTTCCCGAGCGCACGCACGAGCGGCGTGACCACCTTCTGCGCCTTGAACTGCAGCGGCGCGCGCAGCCGGTAGGGCTGCGAGGCGATCACCATGTCGTAGTCCGCCTTGCCTTCCCCGCGCCGCGGGATCACGTTCTCGAGGAGGAAGCGGTAATCCTCGCGATAGATGACGAGCGCGGTCGGATGCTCGTAGATCGGGTTGCCGGTCTTCGGGCTGTGCTTCGCCTGCCAGTTCTTGGCGAGGAACGGCTCGAGCGCCGCCATCTGCTCGCTGAAGTCGTGCGAGGTCGACCCGGTCAGCACCGCCTCGTGCCAGACCATCGACGTCGCGTGCTCGACCGCGCGCGGCTGCAGCCACGGCGCCTCGCTGTAGTACATGTTCGTGACGACGAGCACGGTCGCCGGATGCTCGAAGAAGCGGTCCGCCATCTTGCGCAGCGAGAGGCGCACGTCCTCGAGGCTGATCTCCTTGCCGACGATGCAGAACGGCACGGTCGGGAAGCGACGATGCATCTCGCGCATCACGCGCGCGAGCACCGTGCCGTCGCCCATGCCGGCGTCGAACACGCGCACCGCGGGCGGGCGCGGATGGATCTGGCCGAGCTCGAGTCCCACGCGCCGCGCGATGACGTCCTTCTCGCTGCACGTGTTGACGAAGAGGAGGTACTTCTGGCGGTTGTCGAAGAAGCGGAAGTTGGTTTCCGGATCGGCCTTCGCCGCGACCGCGGGCGCGGACCGGGGGCCGCTCGTGGCGCTGATGAGCGGCATCAGCTCGGGCGGCGCCTCGCCGGCGCCGGACGCGCCGTGCTTCACCATGAAGTCGTTCACGCGATTCAACGTTTCGGGAGTGACGCGGGCGCCGTCGCGCAGGCGCGCGACGAACTTGCCGTCGTTGACCGCGCGGCGACCGAAAGTAGACTCGGCCATGCCGGTGCGCCGGCAGAAATCCGAGATCGAGCCGAGAAGCGTCCCGCCGCCTCCTTGCACTGCTTCCTCCATAACAGGACCGTGGTAAATCTTGCGCGCTGCGCAGGTGGGAGATCAACCACGCACGCTGCGGCGCGCAAATTGGGATGTTGCCCACTATGGTAAATCAAGGACTTCCGTCCGAAGCCCGCCGCTGAACCCGCCATTTCTCCATCCGTGGCAGACTTGCCGGCACTTTGAGCCACCCCTTCCGACAACTCAGCCAGGCCGAGTACGACCGCCTCTCGCTCGACGAGAAGCTGGCCTATCTCCAGATGCTGATGGGTGACATCCGCGAGAAGTCCGACGAGACGCGGCGCGCCATCGAGGCGCGCAAGAAGCAGGACGATTCCGAGGGTAGCTAGCTGCCACGCGAAGTGCCCTAATCGGGGCGCGGTCGTGAACGTCACAGCGCTCATCGGCAACACCCCCCTGGTCGAAGTCGCGCGGCTCGACACCGGCCGCTCGCGCCTCTTCCTCAAGCTCGAGCAGCAGAACCCGGGCGGCTCGATCAAGGACCGCATCGCCCTCTCCATGATCGAGGCCGCGGAGCGCGAGAAGAAGATCCAGCCCGGCTCGCTGATCGTCGAAGCGACCGCCGGCAACACGGGGCTCGGTCTCGCGCTCGTCGCCGCGCAGAAGGGCTATCGCCTGCTCATCGTCGTGCCCGACAAGATGAGCCAGGAAAAGATCTTCCACCTGAAGGCGCTCGGCGCCGAGGTGCGCCTTACCCGCTCCGACGTGACGAAGGGCCATCCCGAGTACTACCAGGACATCGCGGCGCGCATCACCCGCGAGACGCCGGGCGCGTTTTACGTCAACCAGTTCGCCAACGAAGCGAATCCCGAAGCGCACGAGAAGACGACCGGCCCCGAGATCTGGGTGCAGATGGGCCAGCAGGTCGATGCGGTGGTGGCCGGCGTCGGCACCGGCGGCACGATCACCGGGCTCTCGCGCTTCTTCGAGCGCGTATCGCCACAGACCGAAATGGTGCTCGCCGACCCGGCGGGCTCGATCCTCGCTCCGCTGATCAAGACCGGAAAGCTCCCGGCTTCGGTCGGCAGCTGGGTGGTCGAAGGCATCGGCGAGGATTTCGTGCCGCCGGTGTGCGACCTCTCGCGCGTGAAGAAGGCGTACAGCATCCCGGACAAGGAGGCGCTCCTCACGTGCCGAGAGCTCCTGCGCAAGGAAGGCATCCTGGCCGGCACTTCGACCGGCACGCTGGTTGCGGCAGCGCTGCGCTATTGCCGCGAAGCCACCGAGCCGAAGCGCGTCGTGACCCTGGTGTGCGACAGCGGCAACAAGTACCTGTCCAAGGTCTACAACGATTTCTGGATGCATGACCAGGGCTTCCTCGAGCGCCGCCGCACGGGCGACCTGCGCGATCTCATCAGCCGCCGCCATGGCGAGCGCGCCGTGGCGACGGTGAACGCGGACGAAAAGGTGCTCACCGCCTACCAGCGCATGAAGCTCTACGACGTCTCGCAGCTGCCGGTGCTGAAGGCCGGCCGCATCGTCGGCATCGTCGACGAGGAGGACATCCTCGCCGAGGTGTACGACAATCCCGAGCATTTCAACGAGCCGGTCACCGAGGCGATGGAAAGCCACCTCGTTACCGTGCCGCCGACGGCGTCGCTCGCCGAGCTGATGGAGATCTTCAAGCGCGGCATGGTGGCGATCGTGGTGGAGGGCGAGGAGTTCCTCGGCCTCATCACGCGCATCGATCTCCTCAACTGGCTGCGGCGCCGCATGGGGACATGAGAGAGGACTAGTGAAGTTCGACACCAAGGTGATCCATTCCGGCCAGGAGCCGGACCCGCGCACGGGCGCGGTGATGACGCCGATCTACGCGACCTCGACCTACGCGCAGTCGAGCCCCGGCGAGCACAAGGGCTACGACTATGCCCGCACGCGCAACCCGACGCGCGATGCGCTCGAGGCCTGCCTCGCCGACCTCGAAGGCGGCGACGCGGCGTTCGCCTTCTCCTCCGGCATGGCGGCGATCGGCACGGTGCTCGAGACGCTCGATAGCGGCTCGCATGTCGTGTGCATGCACGACCTTTACGGTGGCAGCTACCGCATCCTGGAACGCGTACGCAAGCGCTCGGCCGGGCTGCAGGCGAGCTTCGTCGACCTGTCCGATCCGAAAACGCTGGAAGGCGCCATCCGTCCCGACACCCGCATGCTGTGGGTCGAGACGCCGACCAACCCGCTGCTGAAGATCGTCGACCTCTCCGCCGTGGCCGAGATCGCCCATCGGAAGAAACTCGTCTGCGTGTGCGACAACACGTTCGCGTCGCCGTGGGTGCAGCGGCCGCTCGAGCACGGCTTCGACATCGTCGTCCACTCCACCACCAAATACCTGAACGGCCATTCCGACGTGGTCGGAGGCGCGGCCATCGTGAAAGGCAACGCGCTGAAAGAACAGCTCGCCTTCCTGCAGAACGCCGTCGGCGGCGTGCCGAGCCCGTTCGACGCCTTTCTTACGCTGCGCGGGATCAAGACGCTTGCGCTGCGCATGGAGCGCCACTGCGGCAACGCCATGCACATCGCCGCCTGGCTCGAGAAGCATCCGAAGATCGAGCGCGTGATCTATCCGGGGCTGGCGAGCCATCCGCAGCATCTGCTCGCCGCGAAGCAGATGAACCGCCACTACGGCGGCATGGTCACCGCCGTCATCAAAGGCGGCCTGCCCGCATCGCGCCGCTTCCTCGAGCGCTGCAAGCTCTTCACGCTCGCCGAGAGCCTCGGCGGAGTCGAGAGCCTGATCGAGCATCCGGCGATCATGACGCACGCTTCGCTGCCGGAAGACGTGCGCGCCGGCCTCGGCATCAGCGACGGCCTCGTGCGGCTCTCGGTCGGCATCGAGGACGTGCAGGACCTCCTCGACGAACTGAAACATGCCCTCGGCTAGTGGCAGGGATCGAATAACCGATAAACGTGGTCTGTCCCTGATTCTGGTCTTCATTGTCATCGCGGTGCTGGCGGCAGCCGCGGCCGTATTCGTCTACCTGATGGTCGGCATGCCCGGCCGCTCGTACGACGGCCCGCTGGAATTCACCGCCGAGGAGCGCGCGCTGGCCGACCGGCTGCGCAGGCATGTCGAAACGCTGGCCGCGCGCGAGCGCAACACCGACCTCGAGACGCCGCTGCGCTACATCGCGGCGCAGCTCGGCCCGAAGGTGCGGTTCCAGGAGTTCGCGAGCGGCGGCCGCAGGGTGAAGAACGCCGAAGTGGGCGAAGGCACGGTGGTGATCGGCGCGCACTACGACACCGTGCCCGGCTCGCCCGGCGCGGACGACAACGCGTCCGCCGTGGCCGCGCTCATCGAGCTCGCGCGCATGAACCTTCCCGCGCGATTCGTCGCCTTCGCGAACGAGGAGATGCCGTACTTCCACTCGAACGAGATGGGCAGCCAGGCCTATGCGGCGGCGGCGCGCGCGAGCGGCCAGAGGATCGACGCGATGATTTCGCTCGAGATGCTCGGCTGCTATAGCGACGAGCCGGGCAGCCAGCGCTATCCGCCGGGCGTGTCGGCGCTCTACCCGGACCGCGGCAACTTCATCGCTTTCGTCGGCGACATCGGCGCGCGCCGCCTCATCCGGCGCTCGATCGCCGCCTTCCGGCGCCATGCGAAGTTCCCCTCGCAAGGTCTCGCCGCGCCGGCGCGCATCGAGGGCGTCACGCGTTCCGACCACTGGCCGTTCCGCCTCGCCGGCTTCCCGGCGATGATGGTCACCGACACCGCGTACAACCGCTACCCGCACTACCATCGCGCGAGCGACACGCCCGAGAAGCTGGACTACCTGCGCATGGCGCGCGTGACCCTCGGCATGGCGGCCGTGATCAAGGAGCTGGCGAATGAAGCTCGCTGACCTGGAGGTCAATCGCATCGGCTACGGCGCGATGCGCGTCATCGAGGACCCGGACATCTGGGGGCCGCCCAAGGACAAGGCAAACGCGCACCGCGTGCTGAAGCGCGCGTACGAGCTCGGGGCGAACTTCATCGATACCGCCGAAAGCTACGGCCCGCATTACAGCGAGATCAGCATCGCGGAAGCCTTGCATCCGTATCCGAAGGACCTCGTCATCGCCACGAAAGGCGGGCTCGTGCGCCCGCGCAAGGAGCGCTGGGACGAGGATGGCCGGCCGGAAAAGCTGCAGCGGGATCTCGAGGGCAGCCTGAAGCGCCTGAGGCTCGAGCGCATCGACCTCTACCAGCTGCATGCGCCCGACCCCAAGGTGCCGTTCGAGGACCAGGTCGGCACGCTCGCCCGCTTCCGGAAGGAGGGCAAGGTGCGCCACGTCGGGCTGTCCAACGTGACGGTGAAGCAGCTCGAGGCCGCGCGCAAGATCGTGCCGATCGTCTCGGTGCAGAACCGCTACAACCTAGGCGATCGCCACTCCGAGGACGTGCTGAAGGCATGCGAGCGTCTCGGCATTGCGTTCCTGCCCTGGTACCCGCTCGGCGACGGAGCGTCGCTGCGCAACGCAAAGGTAAAGGCGCTGGCACAGAAGGTCGGCGCAACGCCGTCGCAGGTCGTGATCGCCTGGCTGCTGAAGAAGTCGCCCGTCATGCTGCCGATCCCCGGCACCGGGAACCTCGCGCACCTCGAGCAGAACATGGGCGCCGCGAAGGTCGAGCTCAGCGACGCGGATTTCAGGTCGCTTTGAACCGATCCGCCGAGCGCGCCTTGGCCCGCGCCGCCTCGACCTCGCGGTTGCGCGGCTCCGCCGAGGTCTCCAGGGTGTCGATGAGCATGCGGGCCGTGGCGGCGACCTGGACGACCGCGCGGTTGAACGCCACCTCGTTCCCCCTGGAAGGCTGGTTGTACCCCGAGAGCTTGCGGATGAACTGCAGCGACGCCGCGTAGATTTCCTCGTCGGTCGCCGCCGGCGCGAAGTTGAACAGGGTTTTGATGTTTCGGCACATGGCTGTTACCTTAAAACAAACGAGGAGGATGAATCCATGATTCGTGTATTGCTCGCACTGCTCGCCACCGCCGCGCTTCCGGCGTTCGCGCAGGATTATCCCAGCAAGCCGATCCGCATCATCATCGGCTACTCCGCCGGCGGCGGCAACGACATCATCGTGCGCGTCATGACGCCGGAGATGTCGAAGAGCCTCGGCCAGCCGGTGATCGTCGAGAACAAGCCCGGCGCGCAGTCGATCATCGCCGCCGAGTATTCGGCCAAGCAGCCGGCCGACGGCTACACCATCTTCATGGGCCCGAGCGGCCCGATGACCATCAACCCGGCGACGTATTCCAAGCTGCCCTACGACCCGATCAAGGACTTCGCGCCGGTATCGATGATCAGCACCTTCCCGCTGATCGCGGTCGTAGCCGCCAACGGCCCGAAGACGATGAAGGAGCTGATCGACTACGCCAAGGCGAATCCGGGCAAGGTGAACTATTCGTCGAGCGCGGGCATCTTCCAGATCTCGACCGAGCTCTTCAAGCAGCGCACCGGCACCGACTTCGTCATGATCCCCTACAAGGGCAGCGGCGAATCGGTGCAGGCGGTGATCGGCGGCCAGGTGACGGTCACGCTGGTCGATCCGCCGCCGGCGTCCGGCCCGATCAAGGCCGGCACCGTGCGCGCGCTCGCCGTCACCGCGGCGAAGCGCCATCCCGGATTCCCGGACGTGCCGACCATGGCGGAAGCCGGCGTGCCGAACATGGAAGTGCCGGTGTGGACCGCCTTCTTCGTGCCGGCGAAGACGCCGGCCGCCATAGTCTCGCGCCTGCAGAAGGAAGTGGCGCGCGTGGTGCACACGCCCGAGGTGCGCGAGCGCTTCGCCGGCATGGGCATCGAGCCGGTCGGCGGTACGTCGGAAGAGCTCGGCCGCCAGGTGGCGAGCGACATCGCGAAGTGGAAAGCCGTCGCGAAGACGGCGAACATCAAGAACGACTGAGGTTGCGGTCGAAGAAGCGCGTCACTTCTTCGATCGCGTCCCGCCACGCCGCCGCATTGCCGCCGGTCGTCGCGCCGCGGCCGCTGGCCGAGGAGGGATTGATCCGCGCGGCGACGAAGCGCACCGGGCGGTCGCTGTCGAAGGAGTGGTGCGCGCCGGGGTAGACCTTCAGCGTCACCTCGCGCGCGAGGCGCTTGCAATCGGCAGCGGGCGTCCAGTCGTCGAGCTCGCCGATCAGGATGAGGAGCGGCGCCGCCGGCTTGTATGAGGACGATGCCAGCGAGCAGCGCGGGTAGAGCGCGACGCCCGCGCGGAATCCCGGCTGTGCCATGGTGAGCAAGGTGGTGCTGCCGCCGTGCGAGCCGCCCATCACGCCGATGCGCTTCGCGTCGACGTACGGCAGGCGCTGCGCGTAGCCGAGCGCGTCGAACGCGTCCTGCACGCGGCGACTCGGGCCGACGTTGTTCGCGCGCGAGCCGGATAGGCAAACGCCATCGGGCGCGCCGCGCGTGGAGAAACTGTCGGGAATGACGACGACGTAGCCGTGCTCGACCAGCGTCCTGGCCCAGCGCGACGGCGCGCCGCTCGAGCGCGGGCCAAGGCCGCTGCAGTCGTGCAGGATGACGACGGCGGGAAACGGCCCGGCGCCGTCCGGCTTCGAGACGGACACCGGGATGCTCACTCCCTGCCCGGGCGGCTGCGTCGCGCAGCCGGCGAGCAGGAGTAGTGCTACAGCGAGCGGACCTGCACCTTGCGCCACTTGATCGGGCCGCCCTGGATGCCTTTCACGCCCGGTCCCATCTGCAGCGCGAACGGACCCGAAGCGTGCTTGCCGTCCCGCGCATTCGCCGTTTCAACGCCGTTCAGCTTCACGGTGAGCTGCGATCCCTTCGCGGTGATCTCGTAGGTGTTCCACTTGCCGCCGGCGGTGTTCTTCAGCGGCACGGGCACCGCGGCCACGTCGACGATCGCGCCGGTGCCGTACTTCGGCTCCGGACGAATGTCCCAGATGTTCACCTCGTAGCAGTTCGCGGCGCCGATCTTCTGCGAGTCGCTGCAGCGGAGGAAGACGCCGCTGTTCGTATCGCTCTGCGCGTAGAACTCGGCGCGGATCTCGAAGTCGCCGTAGGACTTCTTCGTCACCAGATACCCGCCCTTGCCCCGGTCAGCGACGATGGCGCCGCCTTCGGGGCGCCAGTTCGCGTCGCCGACGGCGTTGAAATTGTCGAGCCCCTTTTCGCCGTCGATCAGCGTTTCCCAGCCGCCGCCCGGCATCATGCCCTTCATCTGCGCGCACGCCGCGAGCGCGGCGATGGCCGT
>DATMIG010000068.1:0-2870 GCA_035554335.1 Burkholderiales bacterium | reverse complement strand
GCCGGCCTGCGCAAACGCGTCGGTCGGAATGAGGAGCACGAGGCCGCACAGGCCGAACAGCGCGCGCTTGAGCGGCGTGAGCTCGCCCAGGAAAAAGCCGCCGATCGCCGCCGAGGCCAGCCACACGCCGGCAACGGCCGTGGCGACCGACGCCGCCACGTCGAACGGCTGGCCGGAGAGGAGCAGCGTCGGCGAGACAATGAAGAGAAACGGCAGCACGAAAGCCGGCCAGCCGAGCATGCACGCGGTCCAGCCGACCCGCATGGGGCTCGCGTTGGCGATGTGCGCGGCTGCGTACGCCGCCATCGCCACCGGCGGCGTGATCATCGACAGGCAGCCGTAGAAGAAGACGAACATGTGCGCGGCGAGCGGCTGCACGCCGAACTTCACCACCGCCGGCGCGGCGAGCACCGCGACGAGCAGGTAGACGCCGGTGGTCGGCAGCCCCATGCCGAGAATCACGGAGATGAACGCGACCACGATCAGCAGGAGCGGCAGGCTGTGCTCGCCGATCTTGACCAGCGAAAGCGAGAGGCCGAGCGCGAGCCCGGTGATGTTGAGGAGACCGATGACGCAGCCGGCGATGGCGCAGATGACGACGATGTCCACCGACTCCCGGCCGGTGGCCACCACGGCGTGCAGCGCGCTCTTCCAGGTGAGCCGCTCGCCCGCGTAGCCTTTCCACGCGGCGAAGGGCACGAGCGAGACGGCGCCGATCAGCACCGAAGGCTCCGCCTCGAGGTTCAGGCCGAGCATGCAATAGAACATCACCGCGAACGGCACGAGGAACGGCCACCCGGCGGCGAGCACGCGGCCGAAGCGCGGCAGCGTCGCCGGATCGAGTCCGCCGATGCGCCGGCGGGCGGCCTCGTGGTCGACCTGCAGGAAGACGGAGAAGTAATAGAGCGCCGCCGGCACGATGGCGGCGATCGCGATCTCCGCGTAGCGCATCTGCAGCGTATCGGCCATCAGGAACGCGGCCGCGCCCATCACCGGCGGCATGATCTGCCCGCCGGTGGAAGAGACCGCCTCGATCGCGCCCGCCATCGTCGCCGGATAGCCGAAGCGCTTCATGTTCGGGATGGTGATGATGCCGGTCGACATGGTGTTCGCCACCGCGCTGCCCGAGATCGTGCCGAAGAGGGCTGACGCGCAGACCTCGACCTTGCCCGGACCGCCGCGGTAGCGCCCGAAGAGCGACATCGACACGTCGTTGAAGAACTGCGCGCCGCCGCAGGCCTGCAGCACGCGCCCGAAGAACATGAAGAGCACCACGGTCGAGCAGGCGATGATCAGCGCCGGGCCCAGCATGCTCGACGTGTCGAGCGCGAGATACGGCAGCAGCCGTCCCAGCGACACGCGCTTCGTCTCCAGCACGCCCGGCAGCCGCTCGCCGATCAGCGCATAGAGGAAGAAGAACCCGAAAACGAAGGCGAGTGGCAGGCCCGCCGTGCGCCGGCAGCAATCGACGAGCAGCACGAGGAGCACGATCGAGAGACCGAGCGCTTCCACCGGATGGGAAAGCACGTCCGCCTGCAGCACCGGGTAGCGCAGCGCCAGCCACGCGCCGGCGGCGAGCCCGAGCACCGCCAGGATGGCATTCAACGGCTTCTCGGTGCGCAGGTACGCCATGAAGAACGCGAGGCCGAGCGCCGCGGCGAGGAATTGCTCGGTATAGATGAGCCACCCCAGCCGCATGGGCAGGTCGAGCCCCCAGAACACCGCGCCGGCGATGAAGAGAAAGCCGGCGACGTCCGCTGCGCGCTTGCCGAGCATGCGTTACTTCTGGCCGGGCCAGATTCCCTTGGCCTGGTAGACCTTGATCGCGCCCGGGTGGTACGGCACGCCGAGATCCTTCGACATCAGCTTGGGATCGAACTCCTTCCAGAGCGGGCTCGTGTCCTTCACCGCCTGTGCATTCGAGTACAGCGCTTCGACCACCTTGCCCACGACCTCCGGCGAGACCTTGCTGTTCGTCCAGAGCGTGTAGTCGTAGACGAGGATCTTGGTCGGCGCCGCGATGCCCGTCGGTCCGGGCGGCACCTCCACGACATAGCCGTAGGGGATGAATTTCTTCATCGCCGAGACGGCGGCGGGCGAATCGTCGAACGGCAGGTAGCGGACGCTGCCGAACGCGACTTCCCATTCCTTGAGCTGCGACTGGCCGAGCGTGGCGATGCTGACGGCGGTCTGCTGCTGCTTGAAGGCGTCGAACATGCGCGGGAAGGACGGCACCGGCACCGGCCGCACATCCGACGCCTTGAGGCCGGCGTTGGCGAGATAGCCGTCGACCAGCACCTTGCCGAGCGGGTTGCCGGTGAAGCCGTAGGGCACCGGCTGGCCGCGCAGATCCTTCAGCGTCTTGATCGGGCTGTCGCCCTTCACGACGAAGCCGTTGTACCAGGGCACCAGCCTCGCCACCATGCGCAGCTCCGGGTTCTTGCGCCCTTCGACGATGGCGCGGCCCTCGATGAGGTAATGCAGCTCGGGCGCGTTGGAGATGCCGAACTCGATCTCGTTGGCGTTGACGAGCGGTGCATATTGCGCGGCACCGGCCATCGGCTGCGTGCGCATTTGCAGGCCCGCCTTGTCGGAGACCACCTTGGCGATGCCGGTGGAGAGCTGGAACGTCGCGCCGACCTGCGTCGTGCCGAGGCCGACGACCTGGGCGAAGCAGGCAATGGGAGCGAGGAGGGCGAGTGCCAGAACGCGTTTCATGCGATGTGCTCCTTGTGATGTTGCAGGTACCAGGTGGCGAGCTCTTCGCGCGTGCACCACCAGACGCCGTCGTGCGACTTGGCGTAGGCCATGAACTCGCGCAGCGCGCGGATGCGGAAAGGATGGTCGAGGATGTGCGGGTGCGTGCCGAA
>DATMIG010000067.1:0-6494 GCA_035554335.1 Burkholderiales bacterium | reverse complement strand
GGCCGAAGGCGGCCTCGGTGTCCATCGCCTTCTTCATGTCCGCATTGACGGGCGAGGTCCAGATGTCGAACTTCACCGTGCTGGTGGTGGCGCGCTTCTGCTTGTCCTCCATGCGGATGGTCCAGGTGCCGTCGTACTGCTCGGCATTGAAGCCGTTCAGCTCCTTCTTCTGGCCGGTCGGCTTGACGTCGAAGCGGTTGCTGGTCACGCGCGTCGTGCAGCCCTCCTCCGTCTTCTGCTTCGGCTGCTCCGCCTTCTGCTGCGCTTCCGGCTTGCCGTCGGACTTCTCTTCCGCCTGCGGCGGCACCGGGCAGCCGGCGATCGGGCACTCGACGTATTCCTTGCGCTTGTCGTTGACGGTCCACATCAGCTTGCGGTCGAGGCGCGCGATGTGCGTGTCGGCGCCGCTCGCGAGCTTGGTGACGAAATAGCCGCTGAAGGTGCCGGTGCCCTTGGTCGCCGCCTCGTCGCGGCGCATGTCGGCGCGCACGTAGCGCTTCTCCGTCGTCTCGAACGGAAAGTAGCCCGCTATGCCGGACGACGAGAGCTTGGTCTCGAAGACGGCGGTCGGGTTCTCGGGCGTGTTGTCGACGGCGGGCTTCGGCGCCGCGCAGCCCGCGAGGGCAGCAGCGACCGCCACGGCGGTGGTTTTGCGCATTTCTTTTTCCTCCCCTGTTTAAAAAAAATGGGGTCAGACCCCATTTGAATATTAATTGGGGTCTGACCCCAATTATTCGATTTTCACGTTCGCCATCTTGATGATGGACGCATAGCGCTCCTGCTCGCGCGCGAGGAAGCCGCCGAGCTGGCTCGGCGGGATGTTGGCCGGATCGAGCCCGAGGTTGAGGAGCTTCTCGTGCATCTCGTGCGAGGCCATGATCTTCTGCATCTCGCTCGAGATGCGCTGCGCCGCGGCCGGCGGAATGCCGGCCGGCGCGGCGTAGCCGATCCAGGCCGCGGCGTCGAAGTCCTTCATGTCGGTCGATTCGGCGACCGTCGGCACGTCGGGCAGCGCCGCGCTTCGGTGGGCGGTCGAGATGGCGAGGGCCTTCAGGCGCCCCGCTTTCACCTGCGTCTGCGTGGCCGCGACCGTCTCCATCATGTAGCTCACCTGGCCGTTGATCACGTCGGTGATCGCCGGCGCCGTGCCCTTGTACGGCACGTGGCGCGCCTTGATGCCCGCCGTGTAGTTGAAGAGCTCGCCGAAGAGGTGCGCCGTCGCGCCCGTGCCGGACGAGGCGAACGTGTACTTGTCCGGGTTGCGCTTCACTTGCGCGATGAACTCGCGGGCGTTGCTCGCCGGGAAGGAAGGATTGGTCACCAGCACGTAGCCGTTCTGCGCGATGACGCCGAGAAGCGCGAGGTCCTTCAGCGGCTCGTACGGGATGGGCTGCAGCGACGGCATGATGGACACCGGACCGCTCGACGCGGCGAGGAGCGTATAGCCGTCCGCCGGGCTTTTCACCGCCGCGTCCGTGCCGATCGAGCCGCCGGCACCCGGCTTGTTCTCCACCACGAACGGCTGGCCGAGCGATTCCTGCAGCTTCTGCGCCATCACGCGTGCCGCGATGTCGGTCGCCTGTCCCGGCGGCCACGGCACGATCACCTTGACGGGTTTATTCGGATAGCCCTGCGCTTGGGCGAGCGTCGCAAGGACGAGCGACAGGACTGCGGCGGCGAGTCTCATGGTGGTGGGCTCCTCTCGCCGCCATCTTAATTGCCCGGGAAATTAGGGACAGACCCTAATTTCAAAATAAATAGGGTCTGTCCCTATTTATTTCAGCAGGCCGGCCTGGCGGCCGATGCGCCGCACGCGCTCCTGCTCGTCCTTCATCTCGGCGACCAGCCGGTCCGGCGGCAGGTACTCGGCGAGGATGCCGAGCGGCTTCAGCTTCGCCGCCAGGTCGGGCGAGCGGATGGCGTGCTCGAGCGCCGGGACGAGGACGTTGCTGACCTCCGCCGGCACGCCGGCGGGCGCGAAGATGCCGGTCCAGACACCGAAGAGCGGCTGCTGGTAGCCGAGCTCCTGCATCGTCGGGATGCTGGCGAAGTCCGGCCACTTGCTCGAGATGACGATGCCGCGCACCACGCCGCTCTGCAGGTGGCCGACCATCGTGCCGAGCGCCAGCACCACGCCTTCGATGTGCCCGCCGCGCATCGCCGTCACCGCGGGCACCGCGCCCTTGAACGGCACCATGGTGAGGTTCGCGCCGGTGGCGGAGTTGATGGTCTGGATGCAGAAGTCGCCGACCGAGCCGATGCCGGCGGTGCCGATGCGCACCTTGCCGGGGTTCTTCTTCGAGAACAACACCATCTCCTTGAAGTTCTTGAACGGCTGCTCGCTGCCGACCACCAGGATCGACGGCGAGCGCATCGCCATGGCGAGCGGCGTGAGGTCGGTGAGCGGGTCGTAGTTCGCCGTGCTCGGGTCGATGATCGCGCGGAAGACGAGCGCCGCATTGTTCGGGATGCCGATCATCGAGCCGTCCTTCGGCCCCTTGACGACGAAGTCGGTGCCGAGCGAGCCGCCGGCGCCCGGCTTGTTCACGGGCACGATCGGCACCTTGAGCTCGCGCGCGAGGTTGTCCGCAATCGCGCGCGCGGCGGTGTCGGTGGCGTCGCCCGCGGCGAGCGGGATGATGAAGTCGATCGGACGCGACGGGTACTGCGCCCACGCCGAGGAAATCAGGCCCAGCGCGCAGGCGAGCGCGCGCACGGTCGTGCGGATCATCGCATCCTCCTTCGTTCTAGTTCTGGCTCAGCCGACGACGAGCGCGCCGTGCTGGCTCTGGCCCTCGGTCATGCCGCGGGCCTTCATCCATTCGTACGCCCGGGTGAAGAGCTCCGGGTCGTAGTAGTCCACGTGCTTGTAATGCACGAACGCGCGCAGCAGCTCCTTCGGCTGCAGCGCGCCCTTGGCGTGCGCGGTCACGTGGTGGGCATACTTGTAGAAATCGGCGTTGATCAGGTCGACGGCCTGGTTCTCGGCGTCGTAGTACGCCTTGCGCTGCTCGGGCGCGAGATCGGCCGCCACCACCTCGCCGCCACGATAGAAGGACGCGGCGATGATGTGCGCGCCTTCCTTCACCGCGAGGCTGATGAAGGGCTCCATCACGGTCACCGCGCGGTGCTGGCCGGATTTCAGCGCCGCCCAGCGCATCTGCGGCAGCCCGCCCTGCTCGATCTTCACGTGCTCGCGGCCGATGGCGCTCTCGAGCATCTGGATCGTCGTGTAGTGCGAGCCGGTCCATTCCTGCACCGCGACCGGCACGTCGGACATGTCGCGCGGCGTCTGCAGCTTGTCGTCGAACGTGACGATGGCCTGCGCGGCCACGGCGGCGCGCAGGGCCGCGAGGCGTCCGCCGCGCTTGCCCTTCTCGAGGCGATCGATGCTCGCCCACTCGCACACGTTGTAGCTGTCGGCCGAGCCGCACTCGAACATCTCTTCCTTCAGGCGCTTCAGCACCGGGGTCTGCGCCTGGTCGCGCTCGCGGTCGGCGTAGGTGCCGGAGAACGCGACGTCGAGGCCGGCCTTGTAGAAAAGCCCTTCCTCGATGCCGACGATCACCGGCAGGTCGAAGACGGGGTTGTTGGGGGCGATGCGGACCTTCGGAAGCGTAGTAGTCATAACCGCCAAGGATACAAAAATTCGGGGGCCCGGGCCCCCGAATTAGCTAATAACTTCTTACTTCTGCGCCGGGGCGGTGCCGCCCTGGGCGGACTGCTTTTCCTGCTGCTTCGCGGCCTTGGCCTGCTGCTTCTGTTCCTTCTTCTTCGCATGGTGCTTGCCCTCGGCACAGCCCGCCGCCGCGCCGATGGCGCCGTGGCCGCTGCCGACCTCATGGCCGGCGACGCCGCCGACCGCCGCGCCTTTGGCACAGCCCTTGGCGCTCGCCACGCCGGATAGGGACGCAAGGGAGATGAAGAGTGCTGCTGCGATGAATCGAATCATGTCTGCTCCTCTAGATGGGTCACGGGAAAGAGCAGCAGCAACGCGTGCGCCATGATTCTTGCGCTGCTGTCAGGACGCGCGCGCAAAAATGAAACGGGCCCCGAAGGGCCCGCTTGCTTCACTGCATCAGGACGGCTTACCGGCTTTGCTTGGCGCGCGCGTTGTCGCGGCCCTGCTTGCCGTGCTCGCCCGCGGCCTGGTCGGCGCGGTCGAGGCCGGTGGCCTTGTCGGCCTTGCTCGACTTGTCGGCCTGCTCGTCACCGCCCGCGGCGGCCGAGCCGCTCATCGAGGACGAGGACGAAGCGCTGCCGCCCGCGGCGCTCGAGCCGCTGGTCGAATTATCGGAAGGCAGCGAGGACGACCCGCCCGTCGACGCGTTGCCGCCCGTGGAGGACGACTGGCTCGTCTGCGCGCCCTGGTTCATCGAGGAGGAGGAGTTCACGTCGGTCGACGACTGGTTCGCGGAGACGCTCGAGTTCGTCGTGTTGCTGCCGCTGCCGACGTTCACTCCGGGGCTGACGTTCGCGCCGGCGTTGATGTCGGTGTTGCTGACGCCGACGTTCGCGTCGACGCCGACGTTCGGGCTGATGCTCACGCTGGAGCCCGCGCCCGCGCTCGGCGAGCTCGTGCTGGTCGACGACGACTGGTTGCTCGACGTGCCCTGGTTGATGGTCGAGGTCGAGTTCGTATCGGTCGAAGACTGGTTCGCCGAGACGCTGCTGTCCGTGGATTGAGTTCCGCCGCTCGTGCTGACGCCCGGGCTCACGTTCGCGCCCGCGTTGACGTCGCTGTTGCCGATGCCCACATTCGCGCCGACGCCGACGTTCGGGTTGACGTTGACGTTATTGTCCGTGGTGCTCTGCGCGAAGGCCGAGCCGAACGCGCCCATGACCGCCGCCGCTGTAATACTTACCGCGAGATGCTTGACTCTCATGTGTTCTGTCTCCTTTCGGGTGGGTGATACACGGCAGTTGTCGCAAGCGCTGTGCCACCGAACCGACGACCTCGGTAGGTAGAATCCCCACATGAGCGAGCACAAGCGTCCACACGACATGGGCGGCGACGAGGACGGCGGTGCGATCGACACCGCCGACCACGGCATGAAGTTCTGGGAGAAGCAGGCCAACGCGCTTCGCAACACGCTCACTAGCCGCAAGGTGCTGCGGCTCGACGAGCTGCGCCGCGCGGCGGAGGATCTCGGCGAGCGCTACTACCAGTTGGAATACTTCGAGCGCACCACGCACGCGCTGCGCCAGGTGCTGCTCGAGAAGGGCTACTTCACCGAAGCGGAGCTCGCGGCGAAGATGAAAGAAGTGCGCAAGCGCTATGAAGGCTAGCGCCTATACCGACGCACCCGCGCGCCGCTTCGACGTCGGCGACCGCGTGCGCGTGAAGCGCTCCTTTCCGCCCGGTCATCGCCGCACGCCGCATTACATCCGCGGCAAGCACGGCGTCGTCGAGCGCGTCTGCGGCGTCTTTCCGAATCCCGAAGAGCTCGCGTACGGCTTCGACGGCGAGCCGAAGCGCGTGCTGTACCGCGTGCGCTTCAAGCAGACGGAAGTCTGGCCCGATTACGCCGGACCCGAGCGCGACTGGATCGAGATCGAGATTTACGAGCATTGGCTTGAGAAAGCCTGATGCGCAGACGATGAGCCACGACCCCCACGACGATCATCACCACCCGAAAGCCCACGGCCGCGACTTCGACGAAGGGCCGCCGTCGGAGTACGAGATCATGAGCCGCGCGATGCAGGAGCTGCTCGAGGCGAAGGGCGTGATCAGCGCCGAGCAGATCCGCCGGCGCATGGAGCAGTTCGAGCAGGACTTTCCCCATCGCGGCGCGAAGGTGATCGCGCATGCGTGGGCGGATGCGGCGTTCCGCAGGCGCCTGCTCGAGGACGGCAAGGCGGCGTGCGCGCAGTTCGGCCTCGACCTCGAAGCCGACCGGCTCATCGCCGTCGAGAACACGCCGCAGGTGCACAACGTCATCGTGTGCACGCTGTGCTCCTGCTACCCGCGCGCGCTGCTCGGCATGCCGCCCACCTGGTACAAGAGCGAGAACTATCGCAAGCGCGTCGTGCGCGAGCCGCGCGCGGTGCTGCGCGAGTTCGGCACCGTTATTCCGGACGACGTCACGGTGCGCGTGCACGACTCGAACGCCGACATGCGCTACGTCGTCGTGCCGATGCGGCCGGCGGGAACCGAGGGCTGGAGCGAGGAGAAGCTCGCCGGCATCATCACGCGCGACTCGCTGGTCGGCGTCACGGTGCCGAAGGCTTGAAGGTCCTCATCTTCGGCGCGACGGGCGCGACGGGCCGCGAGCTCGTGTCGCAGGCGCTCGAGCAGGGACACGACGTCACCACTCTGGTGCGACGGCCGGACGCGATGCCCGCGCAGCAGGGAAAGCTGCGCGTCGCGCAGGGCGACGCGATGCGCGAGCCCGCCGCCATCGCCGAAGCGCTGGAAGGCCAGGACGCGGTGCTGAGCGCGCTCGGCACCGGCAAGGTGCTATTCCCGAACCGCCTGCAGGAGCGCAGCCTCG